>NZ_WOGU01000002.1:0-403157 GCF_009735315.1 Kocuria sediminis | reverse complement strand
CGGCACCGAGACCGTTGGACGCGTCCAGGATCTCGTTCTGCAGACGCTCCGTCATGGTGTTCTCGCGGCGGAGCTTGGAGTAGCCCACGAGCCAGCGCAGGGACAGGGCCTGGGCGCGGCCCGGCTTGACCTCCACGGGCACCTGGTAGGTGGCGCCGCCGACGCGGCGGGACTTCACCTCGAGGGCCGGCTTGACGTTCTCCAGGGCCTTCTTGAGGGTGGCGACGGGATCGGCGCCGGTCTTGCCGCGGACGCCCTCGAGGGCGCCGTAGACGATGCGCTCGGCGGTGGACTTCTTGCCGTCCTGGAGGACCTTGTTGATCAGCTGCGTGACGACCGGGGAGCTGTAGACCGGATCGACGACGAGCGGGCGCTTGGGAGCGGGACCCTTACGAGGCATTACTTCTTCTCCTTCTTGGCGCCGTAGCGGGAACGGGCCTGCTGGCGGCCCTTGACACCCTGGGTGTCGAGCGCGCCGCGGACGATCTTGTAGCGGACACCGGGGAGGTCCTTCACGCGACCGCCGCGGACGAGCACGATGGAGTGCTCCTGGAGGTTGTGGCCCTCACCGGGGATGTAGGCCGTGACCTCGATGCCGCCGTTGAGCTTCACGCGGGCGACCTTGCGCAGCGCGGAGTTCGGCTTCTTGGGGGTGGTGGTGTACACGCGGGTGCACACACCGCGCTTCATGGGGCTGCCCTTGAGTGCGGGCGCCTTGGTCTTGACGACCTTCGGGGTCCGGCCCTTGCGGACCAGCTGCTGGATTGTAGGCACAGTGTCTCCTGATTGGACGGGCCGCGGCAGCGGCCCGCTGGATGGTCGGCTCCCCCGCCACCGGCCGGGGCCGGGAACGGGTGCAGCGCCTGACGTGCGCCCGGCGGGCGGGCACCACGGCGTCCGCGCTGCCGGCACGTGGGCAGACGAAAAGGATGGCATTTTGGTACACACCGCGTACCAGAGGACCGAGTCCGTTCTGCCATTGATTCCCGCGGCCCCCGGCGGCGCTGGTGAGCGCCGGCGGACGACCGTGCAATTCCTCGACAGCCTATCAGACCGGGCCGCCCGGGGAAAACGGGGGCCGGGGAGGGCTCAGCGCCCGGTCGCGGCGAGGTCCGCGGAGATCCGCCGGGCGCACTCCAGCAGCGCCGGGACGACGTCCCGCACGGGGTCCCCCGCGCTGGCCCCCGGCATGCCCACGCGCATGGACACGTTGACGGCCGCGACCACGCGCCCCGCCCGGTCCGTGACCGGGGCGGCCACGGAGCGCAGGCCGATCTCCAGCTCCTGGTCCACGAGCGCCCACCCCTGGGCGCGGACCCGCTGCAGGTCGGCCTCGAGGGCGGCGGGGTCGGTGAGGGTGTGCTCGGTGAGGCGCTCGAGCCGGGCCGTGCGCAGGTACTCGGAGCGCCGCTGCGCGTCGAGGCCGGCGAGCAGGACCCGGCCCATGGAGGTGGCGTGGGCCGGGAAGCGGGTGCCGACGGCGATCGCCACGGTCATGATCCGGTGCGTGGACACCCGGGCCACGTAGACGATGTCGGAGCCGTCCAGCACGGAGGCGGAGGTGGACTCCTCGACCTGCGCGGACAGCGCCTCCAGGTGGGGTCCGGCCAGGGCCGGCAGCGACAGGGCGGAGAGATAGGAGAAGCCCAGCTGGAGCACCCGGGGGGTGAGCTCGAACAGGCGCCCGTCGGTGCGGACGTAGCCCAGCTCCTCCAGCGTCAGCAGGAACCGGCGTGCGGTGGCCCGGGTCAGGCCGGTGCGCCGGGCCACGTCGCTGAGGGTCATGCGGGGGTGCCGGGCGTCGAAGGCGGTGATCACCTGCAGCCCGCGGGCGAGCGACTGCACGAACTGCCCGGGCACCCCCCGCTCCTCCGCGGGATCGGTCCGGTCCTGCTCGGTCATCGCTGGCCTCCTCGGAGCCTGGGACGGGTGCGCGGCGGGCCGCCGCGCACCCGGTGCCGCGCCGTGCTCAGCGGGCGGGCCGCAGCGGGACGTCGACGATCCGCTGCAGCTCCTCGAAGCTCGTGCCGAAGGTCTCGCGCACGCTCACCCCGTCGGCCTCCACCAGGAACACGGCCTGGTCGGTGTAGATCCGGGACACGCAGCCCACGCCGGTGAGCGGCATGGTGCACCGCTCCACCAGCTTGGCCTGTCCTCCCCGGCTCTGCAACGACATCATCACGAAGGTCTGCTTCGCCCCGGTGGCCAGGTCCATGGCCCCGCCCACGGCGGGGATCGCGTCGGGTTTGCCGGTGTGCCAGTTGGCGAGGTTGCCGTGCACGTCCACCTGGAAGGCCCCGAGCACGCAGCAGTCCAGGTGGCCGCCGCGCATCATCGCGAAGGAGTCGGCGTGGTGGAAGTAGGAGCACCCGGGGGTCTCGAGCACGGGGATCTTGCCGGCGTTGATGAGGTCGGGGTCCACCTCCTCGCCCTGGGCCGCCGGGCCCATGCCGAGCATCCCGTTCTCGGTGTGCAGGGTGACGTCGTCCTCGGCGGTGAGGTGGTCGGCGACGAGCGTCGGCTGCCCGATCCCCAGGTTGACGTAGGACCCCGCGGGGATGTCCCGGGCCACCACGCGGGCCAGCTCCTCCGGGCGCAGGGGCGTCGCGGACGTCATGGGCACGACGCCCGGGACGCCGGTCCCGTCCGTGCCGGTGCCCGGGTGCGTGCTCGGGTCGGTGCTCGTGTGCTCGCTCATGTCAGAGCTCCTCTCGGGGGTCGCGGGTGGCCGGGGCGGCGATCCGCACGACCGTGTCCACGTAGATGCCGGGGGTGACGACGACCTCGGGGTCCAGCGCGCCGCGCTCCACGACCTCGGTGACCTGCACGATCGAGGTGGTGGCCGCGGCGGCCATGACGGGGCCGAAGTTGCGCGCCGTCTTGCGGTAGACCAGGTTGCCCGCCCGGTCGGCGATGTGCGCCTTGGTCAGGGAGAAGTCGGCCCCGATGGGGTGCTCGAGGACGTAGTGGCGGCCGTCGATCTGGCGGACCTCCTTGCCCTCGGCCAGCGGGGTGCCGTAGCCGGTGGGGGTGAAGAACGCCCCGATGCCGGCCCCGGCGGCGCGGATCCGCTCGGCCAGGTTGCCCTGGGGCACGACCTCGAGCTCGATCTGCCCGGCCCGGTACTTCTCGTCGAAGTGCCAGGAGTCGGACTGGCGCGGGAAGGAGCAGATGATCTTCCGGACCCGGCCCAGCCCGATGAGCCGGGCCAGCCCGACGTCACCGTTGCCGGCGTTGTTGTTCACGACGGTCAGGTCCCCGGCGCCGTGGTCGATCAGCGCGTCGATGAGCTCGACGGGCTGGCCGGCCACGCCGAAGCCGCCGATCATGACGGTGGCCCCGTCGTGGATGCCGGCCACGGCCTGTGCGCAGCTCTCTGCGATGTTCAGCATGCGATGTGCCTTCCTTCGGTGGTCTGTGTCCCGCCCGGCCCGGGCCTCAGGCGTTCTCGTTCTCGAGCACGACGGCCAGGCCCTGGCCCACCCCGATGCAGATGGCCGCCACGCCCCAGCGGGCCCCGGTCGCCTGCAGGGACCTCGCCAGGGTGCCGAGGATGCGGGTGCCGGAGGCCCCGAGCGGGTGGCCGATCGCGATGGCCCCGCCGTGCCGGTTGACGATGCCCGGGTCGATCCCCCACGCGTCGACACACGCCAGGGACTGGGCGGCGAAGGCCTCGTTGAGCTCCACGGCGGCGACGTCTCCCCAGCTGATCCCGGCCCGTGCCAGCGCGAGATTGGCGGCCTCGACCGGCGCGAAGCCGAAGTACTGGGGCTCGTTGGCGGCCGCGGCGCGCCCGGCGATCCGGGCCAGCGGCGCCAGCCCGGTGAGCTCGGCGGCCTTCTCCGAGCCCAGCAGGGCGGCCGAGGCCCCGTCGTTGAGCGGGGAGGCGTTGCCGGCGGTCACGGTGCCGCCCTGCTCCGAGGTGCGGAAGACGGTCCTCAGCCCGGCCAGCTTCTCGACGGTGGAGGAGGCCCGCACGGACTCGTCGCGGGTCAGCTCCGTGCCGGGGACGGCCACGGTGAGGTCGTCGTAGAAGCCTTCGTCCCAGGCCTGCTGGGTGCGCTGGTGGGAGGTGTAGGCGAACTCGTCCATCCGCTCGCGGGTGATCCCGTGCCGTGCGGCCAGCTGCTCGGTGGCCTCCCCCAGGGAGACCGTCCACTCGGGGTTCATGTTCTTGTTCACCAGCCGCCAGCCCAGCGTGGTGGAGGCCAGCGCCAGGTCCCCGGCCGGGTAGGGCTTCTCCGTCTTGGGCAGCACCCACGGGGCGCGGCTCATGGACTCCACCCCGCCCACGAGCACCACGTCGGCCTCGCCGGCGCCGATCTGCCGGGAGGCGATGATCGCCGCGTCCAGCGAGGAGCCGCACAGGCGGTTGACGGTGGTGCCGGGGATCCCCATCGGCAGCCCGGCCAGCAGGGTGGCCATCCGGGCGACGTTGCGGTTCTCCTCCCCGGCGCCGTTGGCGTTGCCGAGGACCACCTCGTCGATCACGGCCGGGTCCAGCCCGGGGGCGCGCCTCACCTGCTCACCGATCACGAGGGCGGCCAGGTCGTCGGGGCGCACCCCGGCCAGGGCGCCCCCGAAGCGGCCGAACGGGGTGCGCACGGCGTCGTAGATGTAGGCCTCGGTCATGGTGGTCCTTCCTGGCGTCGGTGCACGTCGGTCACGCGGTGTCGGGGGCAGAGAGCAGAGGGGATTCAGGAGGCCGGGGGCGCGGGGTCGCCGGCGGGCTCCGCGTCGAGGGCGTCGAGGACCTGCTTGGCGTGCTTGAAGGCGTTGTTGGCGGAGGGCACGGAGAGGTAGATCGCCGACTGCAGGAGGATCTCCTGGATCTCGTCGCGCGTCAGGCCGTTGCGCAGCGCGGCGCGCACGTGCATCTCGAACTCCTCCCAGTGCCCGGCGGCGATGAGCGCGGTGAGGGTGACGGCGCTGCGCATCCTGCGGTCCAGTCCGGGCCGGGTCCAGATCTCGCCCCAGGCGTAGCGGGTGATGAAGTCCTGGAACTCCGTGGTGAACGCGTCCTTGCCGGCCTCGGCGCGGTCCACGTGGGCGTCGGAGAGCACGTCGCGGCGCACGGCCATGCCCTCGGCGTGCGCCTGCTGCTCGGTGCGGCGGGGGTCCTGGCTCATGCTCGGGCTCCTTCGGGATCGGTGGGGACGGCGGCGAAGTGCCCCGCCAGCAGGCGGGCGACCTCCAGCGGGGCCTCGGCGGGCAGCAGGTGGGCGGCGTCCTCGAGCACCACGGTGCGCCCTCCCGTGGCGGCGGCCAGCTCCGCCACGGCCTCGGGCGGGACCGGCCGGTCGTGCGCCCCGGCCACCGCCAGCACGGGCGCGTCCACGGCGGCGAGCCGGTCGCGGACGTCGAAGGCTCCGAGGGCCTCGCAGACCCGGGCGTAGGAGGCGCGGTCCGCGTCCTGCAGGTCGTGCAGCAGCTCCGTGGCCGCGACCGGGTTGCGCTGGAGGAACCCGGGGGCGAACCACCGCCGGGCCGACCCCTCGACCTGGGTGGGGGTTCCGGCGGCGGCCACGAGCCGGGCGCGCTCGGCCCAGCCGGCCGGCTCGCCGACGCGGGCGGCGGTGCCGAGCAGGACGGCGGCGCGCACCCGGCCGGGGGCGTCGAGGAGCAGCTGCTGGCCGACGCAGCCGCCCACGGAGTTCCCGGCGTAGTAGAACGGTCGTTCGACCGAGGTCGTGTCCCGGCAGCGGTCCACGGCGGCGAGCACGCCCTGGGCGAGCTCCGCCATGTCGAAGGACTCCGGAGCGGCCGGCGAGGCGCCGTGGCCGGGCAGGTCCCAGCCGACCACCCGGTAGTCGCCCTCGAGGGCGCGGGCGGTGGCCGACCACAGCGAGGTCACGGAGGTGCCGAGGGAGGGTCCGAGCACGACCAGCGGCGCGTGCGCCGAGGGGGCCGGGCGGTCGGTGAACTCCACGAGGGTCAGGACGGGGACGCTCATGCGGGTGCTCCTGGGGTCGGACGGGCGGTGGACGGCGGGCTTCCGGCGGTCCGGCGGTGGCGCTCGAGCACGCGGTCGATCAGCAGGTCGTGGGCGCCGAGGTAGCCGGTGGGCTCCAGCAGCCCGGCCACGGTGGACTCGTCCACCGGTGTCCCGTCGGGCAGGGTGGTGCCCGCGGCGAGCCGGACCAGGGCCTCTCCCAGGGCCTGCCGGTCGGTGGCGTGCTCCCGCACGGCCGCCTGCACCTGCTGCGCGCCCGTGCTGCCGTCCGCCGCGGGCGGCAGCAGCGGCGCGAGCGCGGCGCTGATCCGCTCGGCGAGCACCCCGGGGCCGGAGGCCTCGAGGTGGGCCCGCATCCGGGAGGCGTCCACGCGCAGCCCGGCGGTGAGCTCAGCAGCGTGCGAGGACGCCGCGACGGCCAGCCGCGCGAGCTCCCGCAGGGCGGGCCACTCGGCGTGCCAGGCCCCGTCGGGGCGCTCGTCGACGACGGCGGACGCCGCGACGTGGACCTGGGCCACGAGCTGCGGCGCGGTGAGCGCGGTGCGCTTGAGCAGCACGGACAGCACCGGGTTCTGCTTCTGCGGCATCGCGGAGGACACGCCCCGGCCCGCGGCGGCCGGCTCCCGCAGCTCCCCGAGCTCGGGCCGGGAGAGCAGCAGCACGTCGTTGGCGATCCGGCCCAGCGCCGCGCAGACGGCCGCGAAGGCGTGGGCGGCCCGCAGCACGGGCCGGCGCGTGGTGTGCCACACGTGGGGCGGGAGCTCGAGGCCGAGCTCCCCGGCCCAGGCCCCGGCGAGGTCCAGGGCCCGCTGCGCGGCGTCCGGGGCGTCCGGGAAGAGGGCCACGGTCCCGGCGAGGGTGCCGGCGGCCCCGCCGAGGGCCAGCGGGGGCCGGGCGAGCTCGGCGAGGTCCTCCTCGAGGTCCTGCAGCCCGGCGAGCCAGCCGGCCGCCTTGAGCCCGAAGGTGGTGGGCAGGGCGTGCTGGGTGAGGGTGCGGGCGGCCTGGACGGTGCCGCGGTGCTCCTCCGCGAGGCGGGCCAGGGCGTCCTGGGTAGCACGCAGGTCGCGGGCGAGGGGCTCGGCGGCGCGGCGGACCACCAGCATCATCGCGGTGTCCATGACGTCCTGGCTGGTCAGCCCACGGTGGACGAGGCGCACCGCGTCCGGGTCGTGCTGCCCCAGCCGGCGGCGGTAGTCGGCCAGCAGCGGGATGACCGGGTTGCCGCCGCCCTCGGCGCGCCGGGCGAGGTCGGCGGCGTCGTAGTCCTCCGCCCGGGCGGCCGCCCGGGCGGAGCCCGCGGCGGCCGCCGGGGCCAGTCCGGCCTTCGCCTGCGCGGCGACCCAGGCGGCCTCGGCGTCCAGGAGCGCCTGGAGGACGGCGGTGTCGTCCGTGGCCGCGGCGCCGCGGTGGGCTCCGGGGCTGAGCAGTCCGACGTCTGTCATGCGGATCCTCCTGGCAGGTCGGCCGGGCGGTGCCGGCGCGGCGGGTGCGGCTGCCCGTGCAGGGGGCCGGTCCGGCCGGGGCCCCTGCACGGGCGAGTCACCGCTCGTGGCGGGGATAGGTGAGGAAGACGGTCTCCCCCTCCCCCTGGAGCCGCAGGTCGAAGCGCAGGGAGCCGTCGGCCTCCCGCTGGGCGATCAGGGTGCGGCGGCGCTCCTCCGGCAGCGAGGCCAGCAGCGGGTCCCCCGCCAGCGCCTCGGCGTCCTCGGGCAGGTAGACGCGGGTGAACAGCCGGTTCGTGATGCCGCGGCCGAAGAGGGTCAGCGCGATGAACGGCGCCCTGCCCGGTTCGGTCGGGCCCGGGTCGACGGTCGTGAAGGTGTAGTGCCCGGCGTGGTCCACGGCCGCGCGTCCGAAGCCGGTGAAGGTCCAGCCGTCCCGCCGCAGCGAGCCCGGCGCGGAGGGGACCTCGCCGTTGCCGTCGGCCTGCCAGATCTCCAGCAGGGCGTCGGGCACCGGCGCCCCGTGGCCGTCGAGGACGTCCCCGTGCAGGCGCACCGCCTGCGGGTGCCCGAACGGCACGAGCTGCTCACCGCCCTCGAAGGGCAGCGCGTAGCCGAAGAACGGCCCGACGGTCTGGCCGGGGGTGGCCGGCAGCGGAGTCCTCGAGGGAGTCTCAGACATGGGTGTCGCCTTCCGTCCAGGTGCGGTGGGAGCCGCTGAGCACGATGTCCCACCGGTAGCCGAGCAGCCACTCGTGCTCGGAGACCTCGTGGTCGTACCGCGCCACGAGGCGCTCGCGGGCCGTGGGGTCGAGGATCGAGCGGTAGATCGGGTCGAGGTCGAACAGCGGGTCGGACGGGAAGTACATCTGGGTGATCATCCGCTGGGTGAAGTCCGTGCCGAACAGGGAGAAGTGCACGTGCGCGGGACGCCACGCGTTGCGGTGGTTCTTCCAGGGGTACGGGCCGGGCTTGATGGTGGTGAACTCGTAGGAGCCGTCCTCGCCGGTGAGGCAGCGGCCCACACCCGTGAAGTGCGGGTCGATGGGCGCCGGGTGCTGGTCGCGCTTGTGGATGTAGCGCCCGGCGGCGTTGGCCTGCCAGATCTCCACCAGCTGGCGGCGCACCGGGCGGCCGTCGCCGTCGAGCACCCGCCCGCGGATCTTGATCCGCTCGCCGATGGGCTCCCCGCCGGACTGGAGGGTCAGGTCCGACTCGAGCACGTGCACGTCCCGGTCGCCGAAGGCGGGGGCGTGCAGTTCGATGGTCTCCGGGTCCGCGTGGTGCAGGTCCTTGGTGGGGTGGCGCAGCACCGAGCTGCGGTACGGCGCGTAGTCCAGGCGGGGCTGGGTCTCCACGGCCCCCGAGGCGGCGTACTCCTGGCTGATCCGGTCCATCTCCCGACTCAGGTCCGTCTGGCTCTCGGCCGCGTCGTCGGCGCCCCGGGTCCACGAGACCGGCTCGAAGGTGCCGTCGAGCCCGTCCTGGTCTTCCTCTGCCATGGTTCAACTCCTCTGTTGCGGGGTGGCTGCGCTGTTGCAGGATGGCTGCCGCACCGGACGGCCGTCCCGGCGGAGGACTTCCCGCACTCTAGCGCACCGGTGCGTTCTTCGCACAAGTGTTCGACATGCGAACACGATGTGAGGTGCCCGGTGGGCACCTGCGGGTCAGTCCTCGGGCCAGCCGGTGTAGCACTCGGCGAAATAGGCGGCGCCGCGGGCGGACGAGGTGATCGCGGTGAACTCCCCGTGCCGGCGCTTCTGGTGGAACGGGTTCTCCCCCGGCTGGGCGTGCAGCAGGTTGGTCGCCCAGTAGGAGAAGTTCTGCGCCTTCCAGACCCGTTCCAGGGCGGCGGCCGAGTAGCCGGCCAGCCCGGTATCGTCGCCGCTCCGGAAGAAGTCGACCAGCGCCGGGGCCAGGGTGCGGACGTCGCAGAACGCCAGGTTCAGGCCCTTCGCCCCGGTCGGGGGCACCGTGTGGCCGGCGTCGCCCACGAGGAAGAGGTTGCCGTGGCGCAGGGGCTCGCAGACGTAGGAGCGGAATTTCAGCACGGTCTTGTCGAAGATCGGGCCCCGCTGCAGCCGCAGGCCGTCCGGGCCGTCGACCCGGCGCTGCAGCTCGGCCCAGATCCGCTCGTCGTCCCACTGGGCGACGTCCTCGTCCGGGTCGCACTGGAAGTACATGCGCTGGACCTCCTCGCTGCGCGAGGAGATCAGGGCGAAGCCGTGCTCGGAGTTCGCGTAGATCAGCTCGGGGGCGCTCGGCGGGGCCTGGGTGAGGATGCCGAACCACGCGAAGGGGTACTCGACGAAGTTGTCGGTGCGCGCGTGCTCCGGGATCGCGCGGCGGCAGATGCTCTGCGACCCGTCGGCGCCCACGAGGACGTCGCAGCGGACCTCGCACGGCGTACCCTGGGCGTCGGTGAAGCGGATCCGCGGCCGCTCGGTGTCCAGGCCGAGCACCTCGGTGTCCGTGACCGACCAGCGGACGTCCCCGCCGTCGCGCTCGCGGGCCGCGGCCAGGTCCCAGAACACCTCGTTCTGCGGGTAGAGCCACACGGAGTGGCCGACGAGCTCCTGGAAGTCGATGCGGTGGCTCTCGCCCTGGAAGCGCAGGACGGTGCCCCGGTGCTCGTGGCCCTCGGTGAGCACCCGTCCGTCCACGCCCGTCTCGGTGAGCATCCGCACCGTGGCGGCCTCCAGGATGCCCGCGCGGTGGGTGGCGTGGATCGTGTCCTTGTCGCGCTTCTCCATCACGATGCTGTCGATCCCGGCCCGGTCCAGGAGGTGGGCGAGCATGAGGCCCGCCGGGCCGGCGCCGACGATGCCGACTCGGGTCGAGAAAACGGTGCGCTCGGTGCTCATGGATGCTCCTGGGACGGCGGACGGGATGTGTCCAGTGTCTCAGCGGCCTGTGGGGGCCACCACAGGCCTCCCGTTCATCGAGATGAGGGCCGCGCGCTCACTCGGCCGTCTCCCGGCGGGTCTCCCGCAGCGTGCGCCGGATGCCGTGCGCCGCGGTGTGCAGGGCCTGGACGATGGCCCCGGCCCGCGCGGCGGGGTCGCCGGCCGGGGTGATGACCCCCAGGCCCGCCACCACCTGCTCGCCCCGCCCGCGCACCGGGACGGCGATGCCCGCCGTGTCGGTCTCCAGGTAGCCCGTCTGCAGGGCGTGCCCGGCGACCCGGATGCGGGCGAGCTCCTCCGCGAGCACCCCCGGGTCCGTGGGCGAGAGCTCGGTGAGCGCCGGGAGCGGGCCCTCGAGGTAGCTCTCCTGGAAGTCCTCGGGGGCGTGCGCCAGCAGCACCAGGCCCGTGGCCGAGAGGTGCAGGGGCAGCCGTCCCGCCACCGCGGAGCGGACGGGCACCGCGCGCGGGTGGGAGAGCCGCTCCACCAGCAGCACCTCCCGGCCCTCCACGATGCCGAGCTGCACGTGCTGGCGCAGCACCGCGTGGATGTCCCCCATGAACGGGCGGGCGGCCTGCGCCAGGCCGAGCTCCCGGGAGGACCGGTTGGCCAGCTCCCACAGCCGGGTGCCGACGACGTAGCGCCCGCCCTCGACCCGGTCGAGCCACCCCCGGCGGGCCATCTCCCGCACCAGCCGGTGGGCCGTGGCCGGGGGCAGCCCGGCGCGGGCGGCGATGCCGGCCCCGGTCAGCCGTGGCTCCTCCGCCGTGAAGGCCGCGAGGATGCGGTCCGCGCGCTCGAGCACGGACTCCCCGCTGGGTGAGTTGGCCATGGTCCTGCTGGCTCCTTTCCGGAGGCGGAGTGCACGTGCCGGGCGGCGCGCCCGGCACGTGCACTGCCGTGCAACGGCGGCAGCCCCGCCCCGGAGGTGCTCCTCCGGGGCGGGGCTGCCGTGCTGATCACCGCGTGATCACGTCCCTGTCAGGACACCGACCTCAGTTGGACCCGAAGTCGTAGTCCTCCAGCGGGATCGCCTGGAACTCGGCCGGCGAGGAGTTCTCCTCCGCGTAGCTGAAGTCCGAGAACGCCCCCGGCTCCGTGAACAGCGAGGCCTTCGCCTCGTCCGTCGGCTCCACGTCGATGTTGTTGTACCGCGCGAGCCCGGTGCCGGCCGGGATCAGCTTGCCGATGATCACGTTCTCCTTGAGGCCCACCAGCGGGTCGGACTTGCCCTCCATGGCCGCCTGCGTGAGGACGCGGGTGGTCTCCTGGAAGGACGCGGCCGACAGCCACGAGTCGGTGGCCAGCGAGGCCTTGGTGATGCCCATCAGCTCCGGCCGGCCGGCGGCGGGCCGGGTGCTCTCGGCCACCGCCTTCCGGTTGGCCTCCAGGAAGCGGACGTTCTCGACGAGCTCGCCCGGCAGCAGGTCCGTCTCGCCGGACTCGATGATCGTCACGCGGCGCAGCATCTGCCGCACGATGACCTCCACGTGCTTGTCGTGGATGCCCACGCCCTGCGAGCGGTACACGCGCTGCACCTCGTCCACGAGGTGCTTCTGCGCCTGCCGCGGACCGCGGATGCGCAGCACCTCCTTCGGGTCCACGGCGCCCGAGACCAGCTGCTGGCCGACCTCGACGTGGTCCCCCTCGGTGACGAGCAGCTTGGCGCGGCGCAGCACCGGGTAGCCGATCGCCTCGTCCCCGTTGTCCGGGGTCACGACGACCTTCAGCGACTTCTCGGTGTCCTCGAGGCTGACCCGCCCGGCGACCTCCGAGATCGGCGCGACGCCCTTGGGCGTGCGGGCCTCGAAGAGCTCCTGGATGCGGGGCAGACCCTGCGTGATGTCACCGTCCGAGGACGCGACACCACCGGTGTGGAAGGTGCGCATCGTGAGCTGGGTGCCCGGCTCGCCGATCGACTGGGCGGCGATGATGCCCACCGCCTCGCCGATGTCCACGAGCTGGTTGGACGCCAGGGAGCGGCCGTAGCACGCCGCGCACACGCCGACCGCGGACTCGCAGGTCAGCACGGAGCGCACGCGCACCGTGTCGATCCCGCCGTTGAACAGCGCGTGGATCAGCGGGTCGGAGAGGTCCGTGCCGGCCGAGGCCAGGATCTCCCCGTTCGCGTCCACCGCGTCGACCGCGAGCACGCGCCCGTGCACGGTGTTCTCGATGTCCTCGTGCAGGGTGCGGGCACCGGTCTCCAGCACGTCGGCGATCGGCAGGTTCAGGCCGCGCTCCGTCATGCAGTCCGCCTCGCGCACGATGACGTCCTGGGAGACGTCGACCAGGCGACGGGTCAGGTAGCCCGAGTTCGCCGTGCGCAGCGCGGTGTCGGCCAGGCCCTTGCGGGCGCCGTGGGTCGCGATGAAGTACTCCAGCACCGACAGGCCCTCGCGGTAGGAGGACTTGATCGGGCGGGGCATGATCTCGCCCTTGGGGTTGGACACGAGCCCGCGGATGCCGGCGATCTGGCGGACCTGCATCCAGTTGCCTCGGGCGCCGGAGGACACCATGCGGTTGATGGTGTTCAGCGGCGAGAGGTTGGCCTGCATGGCCTCGGCGACCTCGTCGGTGGCCTTGGTCCAGATGTCGATGAGCTCCGAGCGGCGCTCGTCGTCGTCGATCAGACCACGGTCGTACTGGCCCTGGATCTTCGCGGCCTGCGCCTCGTAGCCCTCCATGATGGCGGGCTTCTCCGGCGGGGTCGCGATGTCGGAGATCGCCACGGTCACGCCCGAGCGGGCCGCCCAGTGGAACCCGGCGTCCTTGAGCTCGTCCAGCGTGTGCGCCACCGTCACCATCGGGTAGCGCTCCGCGAGGTCGTTGACCAGCGCGGACAGGTGCTTCTTGTCCGCGACGGCCTCGTCCCAGGGGTAGTCCTCCGGCAGCGTGTCGTTGAACAGCACGCGGCCCAGGGTGGTCTCCACCAGGACCGGCCGGCCCGGCTCCCAGCCCTCGGGGGCGGTCCAGCCCTCGAACGGCACGAAGTCGTCCAGCTCGATCCGGCACAGGGCGTTCAGGTGCAGCTTGCCCGCGTCGTGGGCCATGATCGCCTCGGCCACGGACGAGAACGACCGGCCCTCCCCCACCTCGCCCTCGCGGACGGTGGTGAGGTGGTACAGGCCGATGATCATGTCCTGCGAGGGCAGGGCGATCGGCTTGCCGTCCGAGGGCTTCAGGATGTTGTTCGAGGACAGCATCAGGATGCGGGCCTCGGCCTGGGCCTCCGGGGACAGGGGCAGGTGCACGGCCATCTGGTCGCCGTCGAAGTCGGCGTTGAACGCGCCGCACACGAGCGGGTGGAGCTGGATGGCCTTGCCCTCGACGAGCTGCGGCTCGAACGCCTGGATGCCCAGACGGTGCAGGGTGGGGGCACGGTTGAGCAGCACGGGGTGCTCGGTGATGACCTCCTCCAGCACGTCCCACACCTGGGGGCGGTAGCGCTCGACCATCCGCTTGGCCGACTTGATGTTCTGCGCGTGGTTGAGGTCCACGAGCCGCTTCATCACGAACGGCTTGAACAGCTCGAGCGCCATCTGCTTGGGCAGGCCGCACTGGTGCAGCTTCAGCTGCGGGCCGACCACGATGACCGAGCGGCCCGAGTAGTCGACGCGCTTGCCGAGCAGGTTCTGGCGGAACCGGCCCTGCTTGCCCTTGAGCATGTCGGACAGCGACTTCAGCGCACGGTTGCCCGGCCCGGTGACCGGGCGGCCGCGGCGGCCGTTGTCGAACAGCGAGTCCACGGCCTCCTGGAGCATCCGCTTCTCGTTGTTGACGATGATCTCCGGGGCGCCGAGGTCCAGCAGCCGCTTGAGGCGGTTGTTGCGGTTGATCACGCGCCGGTAGAGGTCGTTGAGGTCCGAGGTGGCGAAGCGGCCGCCGTCGAGCTGGACCATGGGGCGCAGTTCCGGCGGGATCACCGGGACGGCGTCCAGGACCATGCCCAGCGGGGAGTTGTCCGTGGTCAGGAACGCGTTGACGACCTTCAGCCGCTTCAGGGCGCGGGTCTTGCGCTGGCCCTTGCCGGTGGCGATGGTCTCGCGCAGGGACTCGGCCTCCGCCTCGAGGTCGAAGGTCTCCAGGCGCTTCTTGATCGCCTCGGCGCCCATCGAGCCCTCGAAGTACATGCCGTAGCGGTCCACCATGACGCGGTAGAGCGCCTCGTCGCCCTCGAGGTCGTTGACCTTGAGGTTCTTGAAGCGGTCCCAGACCTGCTCGAGGCGGTCGATCTCCAGGTTGGCGCGCTTGCGCACGTTGGCCATCTGGCGGTCGGCGGAGTCGCGGAGCTTGCGCTTCTCCGCGGCCTTGCCGCCCTCCTCCTCGACGCGGCCGAGCTCGGTCTCGAGGTCACGGGCGATCGCGGCGATGTCGGCGTCGCGGGTGGCCTCCATCTGGGCCTTCTCCCGGTCCACGGCGGCCTGCAGGTTGGGCAGGTCGTCGTGGCGGGCGTCCTCGTCCACCGAGGTGATCATGTACGCCGCGAAGTAGATGACCTTCTCGAGGTCCTTCGGGGCCAGGTCCAGCAGGTAGCCCAGCCGCGAGGGCACGCCCTTGAAGTACCAGATGTGGGTCACGGGAGCGGCGAGCTCGATGTGGCCCATGCGCTCACGGCGCACCTTGGCGCGGGTGACCTCCACGCCGCAGCGCTCGCAGATGATGCCCTTGTAGCGCACCCGCTTGTACTTGCCGCAGTAGCACTCCCAGTCCCGGGTGGGGCCGAAGATCTTCTCGCAGAACAGGCCGTCCTTCTCCGGCTTGAGCGTGCGGTAGTTGATGGTCTCCGGCTTCTTGACCTCGCCGTACGACCAGGTCCGGATGTCCTCCGCGGTCGCAAGACCGATCCGCATGAGGCCAAGTGAAGATTCGTTGGACATGAGGGTCCTTTATCTCTTTCTCTGGAAAGTGTGACGTCTCGTCGGGGGTGGAACGGAGGGTCTCAGACCTCTTCGACCGAGCTGGGCTCGGAGTGCGAGAGATCGATGCCCAGTTCCTCGGCCGCCCGGAAGACCTCGTCATCCGAATCACGCATCTCGATGGTGTTGCCGTCGGCCGAGAGCACCTCGACGTTCAGGCACAGCGACTGCATCTCCTTGATGAGCACCTTGAAGGACTCGGGAACACCCGGCTCGGGGATGTTCTCGCCCTTGACGATGGCCTCGTAGACCTTCACGCGCCCGTGCACGTCGTCGGACTTGACCGTCAGCAGCTCCTGCAGCGTGTAGGCGGCGCCGTACGCCTCGAGCGCCCAGACCTCCATCTCGCCGAAGCGCTGGCCGCCGAACTGCGCCTTGCCGCCCAGCGGCTGCTGGGTGATCATCGAGTACGGGCCGGTCGAGCGCGCGTGGATCTTGTCGTCGACCAGGTGGTGCAGCTTCAGGATGTACTGGTAGCCCACCGACACCGGGTCCGGGAACGGCTCGCCGGAGCGGCCGTCGAACAGCCGGGCCTTGCCGGACCGGTCGATCAGGCGCACGCCGTCGCGGGTCGGGTTGGTGTGGTCGAGGAGGTCGAAGATCTCCTCCTCGCGCGCGCCGTCGAACACCGGGGTCGCCACGTTCGTGGGGCCCGACTGCTTCGGGAAGTTCGGCAGCCGGTCCAGCCACTCGGGGTCGCCCTCGATGTTCCAGCCCTGCTTGGCCAGCCAGCCGGTGTGCACCTCGAGGACCTGCCCCAGGTTCATGCGGCCGGGCACGCCCAGCGGGTTGAGGATGATGTCCACCGGGGTGCCGTCCTCCAGGAACGGCATGTCCTCCAGCGGCAGGATCTTCGAGATGACGCCCTTGTTGCCGTGCCGGCCGGCGAGCTTGTCGCCGTCGGTGATCTTGCGCTTCTGCGCCACGTACACCCGGACCACCTGGTTGACGCCCGCGGGCAGGTCGTCGTCCTCGTCGTCGCGGTCGAAGACGCGCACGCCGATGACGGTGCCGGACTCGCCGTGGGGCACCTTCAGGGACGTGTCGCGCACCTCGCGGGACTTCTCGCCGAAGATCGCCCGCAGCAGCCGCTCCTCCGGGGTGAGCTCGGTCTCGCCCTTGGGCGTGACCTTGCCGACCAGGATGTCCCCGGCCTGCACCTCGGCGCCGATGTGGATGATGCCGCGCTCGTCGAGGGCGGACAGCACCTCCTCGGACACGTTCGGGATGTCCCGGGTGATCTCCTCGGCGCCCAGCTTGGTGTCGCGGGCGTCGATCTCGTGCTCCTCGATGTGGATCGAAGTGAGCACGTCCTCGGAGACCATCCGCTGGGAGAGGATGATCGCGTCCTCGTAGTTGAGGCCCTCCCAGGACATGTAGGCCACCAGCAGGTTCTTGCCCAGGGCCAGCTCGCCCTGGTCCGTGGAGGGGCCGTCGGCGATGACCGAGCGCTCCTCGACGCGCTCGCCCTCGGAGACGATCACGCGCTGGTTGTAGGTGTTGCCCGGGTTGGAGCGCGTGAACTTGTTGATCGGGTAGACGGTGGTCGTCCCGTCGTCGTTGAGCACGCGCACGAGGTTCGCGGAGACCTCCTCGACCACGCCGGCCTTGCGGGCCAGCACCGAGTCGCCGGCGTCCAGGGCCGCGTAGCGCTCCATGCCGGTGCCCACGAGCGGGGCCTCGGACTCGAGCAGCGGCACGGCCTGGCGCTGCATGTTGGCGCCCATGAGCGCACGGTTGGCGTCGTCGTGCTCGAGGTACGGGATGAGCGCGGTCGCCACGGACACCATCTGCCGCGGGGACACGTCCATGAACTGCACGGCGGTCGGGTCGACCAGCACGGCCTCGCCCGAGCCGTCGGCGGCGCGCGCGAGCACGGCGTCCTCGGCGAACCGGTTGTCGGCGGACAGCGGGGCGTTGGCCTGCGCGATCGTGACGCCGCGCTCGTCGTCGGCGGTGAGGTACTCGACGTCGTCGGTCACCACGCCGTCCACGACCTTGCGGTACGGGGTCTCGATGAAGCCGAACGGGTTGATCCGCCCGTAGGTCGCCAGCGAGCCGATGAGGCCGATGTTGGAGCCCTCAGGGGTCTCGATCGGGCACATGCGGCCGTAGTGCGACGGGTGGACGTCACGGACCTCCATGCCGGCGCGGTCGCGGGAGAGACCGCCGGGGCCCAGCGCGGACAGGCGCCGCTTGTGCGTCAGCCCGGCCAGCGGGTTGTTCTGGTCCATGAACTGCGACAGCTGCGAGGTGCCGAAGAACTCCTTGATCGCCGCCACGACGGGACGGATGTTGATCAGGGTCTGCGGGGTGATCGCCTCGACGTCCTGGGTGGTCATGCGCTCGCGCACGACCCGCTCCATGCGGGAGAGCCCGGTGCGGATCTGGTTCTCGATCAGCTCGCCGACCGCGCGGATGCGGCGGTTGCCGAAGTGGTCGATGTCGTCGACGTCCACGACGATCTCCCGGGCCTCGCCGTTGCGCACGCCCTTCATGGTGCCGCCGCCGGCGTGCAGGGTCACGAGGTAGCGGATCATCGCGACGATGTCGTCGACCGAGAGCACCGAGGCGTCCTCGTCCTCGAACGCCTTGTCCAGGCCCAGCTTGCGGTTGATCTTGTAGCGACCCACCTTGGCCAGGTCGTAGCGCTTGGAGTTGAAGTACATGTTGTCCAGCAGCGCCTGCGCGGCGTCGACCGTGGGCGGCTCCCCCGGGCGCAGCTTGCGGTAGATGTCCAGCAGCGCGTCCTCGCGCGAGTCGACGGTGTCCTTCTCGAGGGTGGCGCGGATCGAGTCGAACTCCCCGAACTCCTCGAGGATGCGGGACTCGCTCCAGCCCAGGGCCTTGAGCAGCACGGTCACGGACTGCTTGCGCTTGCGGTCCAGGCGCACGCCCACCTGGTCGCGCTTGTCGATCTCCAGCTCGAACCAGGCCCCGCGGGAGGGGATGATCTTCGCGGAGTAGATGTCCTTGTCCGAGGTGCGGTCCTGGCCGCGCTCGAAGTAGGCGCCCGGGGAGCGGACGAGCTGGGACACGACGACACGCTCGGTGCCGTTGATGACGAACGTGCCCTTCTCGGTCATCAGCGGGAAGTCGCCCATGAACACGGTCTGCTGCTTGATCTCGCCCGTGTTGTTGTTCATGAACTCGGCCTTGACGTACAGGGGCGCCGAGTACGTGGCGTCCCGGTCCTTGCACTCGTCCATGGTGTACTTGGGCTCGTAGAACTCCGGCTCCGAGAAGGACAGGGACATGGTGCCCTGGAAGTCCTCGATCGGGGAGATCTCCTCGAAGATGTCGGAGAGCCCGGAGGTGCGGGCGATGCCCTGCTCACCGTTCTCGACGGCCTGCTGGACGCGGGCCTGCCAGCGCTCGTTGCCGACGAGACGGTCGAAGCTGTCCGTCTGGAGGGCCAGCAGGTTCGGCACGTCCAGCGGCTCGTGGATCTTGGCGAAGGAGATGCGGCGCGGGAGGTTCCCGTCGGCCGGTCGGTTAGCGGTTACGTTCGAATCGGTGCTCGAGGCGACCAAGATGGATTCCTTCCACAGACCTGCAGTTGAATCGCGCAGTTCCCGAGATCGGGGATACGGGTGCGCGAGGGCCAGCGCGCTGAGCCGCTGGTTCGCGCCCCGGGGGTGCCCACCGCTATATGAAGGCACGCAGAATGAGGGACAACGCAAATAAACAGCATAGGCCGGAGTCGGCGGTCTGTCCACCCGGCCGGTGGACGCAGGCGCCCACCGGCCGTAGGATGAGGAATTTCGTGCCGTGCGTCTCAGCCGCGGCGGTAGAAGGGCAGCTCGACGACCTCCACGGGGGCGCGGCGGCCCCGCACGTCGGCCTCGAGCGCGACCCCGGCCTCCAGCGCCGCCGGCCGCACGAGGGCCATGGCCACCGGGTGGCCGAGGGTCGGTGACGGGACGCCGCTGGTGACCTCGCCGACCGTCTCCTCCCCCGCGAGCACCGTGTGGCCGGCGCGGACCGGACGGCGGGTGAGCCCCCGCAGCCCCACCAGCACCCGGCCCGGGGGCACGGCCGCCTGCGCCTCGAGCGCGGCCCGCCCCACGAAGTCGCCCTTGCCGCGCAGCGCCGCCTCCACGAGCCGGCCCAGCCCGGCCTCGAACGGCGTGATCGACGGGCCGAGCTCGTGGCCGTACAGCGGCATCCCCGCCTCGAGGCGCAGCGAGTCCCGGGCGGCGAGCCCGGCGGGCACGACCCCGCGGCTCTCCCCCGCCGCGAGCAGCGCGTCCCACACGGTGCGCGCGTGCTCGGGGGCCACGTAGAGCTCGAAGCCGTCCTCGCCCGTGTACCCGGTGCGGGCCACGAGCGCGGGCACCCCGGCGACCTCGGTGGGCGTGCAGGCGTAGTACCGGAGCCCCCGCACGGCGTCCGGGTCGGCGCAGCCGGCGGCGAGCAGCGTGTCCTGGGCCGCGGGGCCCTGGACGGCCACCAGGGCGGTGGACTCCGTGCGGTCCTCGACCGTGACGTCGTGGCCGTCCGCGCGCTCGCGCAGCGCCCGCAGCACGGTCGCCGTGTTGGCCGCGTTGGGCACCACCAGGAAGCGGTCCTCGGCCAGGCGGTAGGTGATGAGGTCGTCGAGGACCCGGCCGGCCTCGTCGACGAGGAGCGAGTACTTCGCCCGGCCGGGGGCCAGGGCGCTCATCCGGGAGACGACCGCCGCGTCCAGGAACGCGGCCGCGTGCGGGCCCTCCACGGCGATCTCGCCCATGTGGGACAGGTCGAAGACCCCGGCGGCCCGGCGCACCGCGTGGTGCTCGGCGACGTCGTTGCCGTACTTGAGGGGCATCTGCCAGCCGCCGAAGTCGGTGCTCACGGCGCCGGCCTCCCGGTGGGCGTCCTCCAGCGGCGTGGTGCGGGGGCTCATCGGGCGGCCTCCGCCGGCGCGGCCGAGGCGAAGGCCTCGATCGGCGGGCAGCTGCAGACCAGGTTGCGGTCCCCGGCGGCGTTCTCCACCCGGCCCACGGGCACCCAGTACTTGGCCAGCCGCAGCTCGGGCAGCGGGTAGGCGGCCTGGGAGCGCGGGTAGGCGCGCTCCCAGGAGTCGGCCGTGAGCACCTCCGCGGTGTGCGGGGCGTGGCGGAGCACGGAGTCCTCGAGCGACACCTCGCCGTCGGCCACGGCCTGCATCTCGGCGTGGATGGAGCGCATCGCGGCCACGAAGCGGTCCAGCTCGGCGAGGTTCTCGGACTCGGTGGGCTCGACCATGAGGGTGCCGGCCACGGGGAACGCGAGCGTGGGGGCGTGGAAGCCGTAGTCGACCAGCCGCTTGCACACGTCCTCGGCGGTGACCCCGGAGGCCTTGGTGAGGGGGCGCAGGTCCAGGATGCACTCGTGGGCGACGAGTCCGCCGGGGCCGGTGTACAGCGTCGGGAAGACGTCCGCGAGCCGGGCGGAGACGTAGTTGGCGCTGAGGATCGCGGTGCGCGAGGACGCGGTGAGTCCCTCGGCGCCGGCCATGGCGATGTACATCCACGAGATCGGCAGCACCCCGGCGGAGCCGTAGCGGGCCTGGGAGACGGGGAAGGTCTCCGCGCCCGCGCCCGCCTCCGCGGCGGCGGGGTCCTCGGGCAGGAACGGCACCAGGTGCTCGGCGACCGCCACCGGACCCACCCCGGGCCCGCCGCCGCCGTGCGGGATGCAGAAGGTCTTGTGCAGGTTCAGGTGGGAGACGTCCCCGCCGAAGCGGCCGGGACGGGCCAGGCCCATGAGGGCGTTGAGGTTGGCGCCGTCCACGTAGACCTGCCCGCCGGCGTCGTGCACGGCCGCGCACACGGCGGTGACCTGCTCCTCGAACACCCCGTGCGTGGAGGGGTAGGTGATCATGATCCCCGCGAGCTCGTCCCCCACCGCCGCGATCTTCGCGGCGAGGTCGTCCAGGTCCACGGAGCCGTCCTCGGCGGTGGCCACGACCACGACCTTCAGGTCGGCGAGCACCGCGGACGCGGCGTTGGTGCCGTGGGCGGAGGACGGGATGAGGATGGTGGTGCGCCGGTCGTCCCCGCGGGAGAGGTGGTAGCGGCGGATCGCCAGCAGGCCGGCGAGCTCCCCCTGCGACCCGGCGTTGGGCTGGACGGACACGGCGGCGTAGCCGGTGATCTCCGCGAGCCAGGACTCCAGCTGGGCGATGAGCTCCCGGTAGCCGGCGGTCTGCTCCTCGGGGGCCAGCGGGTGGATCGAGGCGAACTCGGGCCAGCTGATGGGCTCCATCTCCGCGGCCGCGTTGAGCTTCATGGTGCAGGAGCCCAGCGGGATCATGGTCCGGTCCAGGGCCAGGTCCTTGTCCGCGAGGGAGCGCAGCCAGCGCATCATCGCGGTCTCGGAGCGGTGCAGGGTGAACACCGGGTGGGCGAGGTAGGAGTCGGTGCGCAGCAGCGCGTCCGGCAGGTCCCAGCCGGCGGTCCCGTCCTCGGGGGCGCGCGCCCCGAAGGCGGCGAGCACCGCGTCCACGTCGCGCTCGTCGTGGGGCTCCCCCACCGAGACGGACACGTGGTCGGCGTCGGCCCGGCGGACGTTGATGCCGCGCTCGGCGGCGGCGGCGGCGACCGCGTCGGCGCGGCCGGGCACCTCGGCCAGGACGGTGTCGAAGAACGTGTCGTGCACCACCGGCACCCCGGCGGCGGTGAGCCCCGCGGCCAGCCGCGCGGCGAGCCGGTGCACGCGCTCGGCGATGGCGCGCAGCCCGTCCGCGCCGTGGTAGGCGGCGTAGGCGCCGGCGACGATGGCCAGCAGCGCCTGGGCCGTGCAGATGTTGGAGGTGGCCTTCTCGCGGCGGATGTGCTGCTCGCGGGTCTGCAGCGCCAGGCGGTAGGCCGGCCGGCCGGAGGAGTCCACCGAGACGCCCACCAGGCGGCCGGGCAGATTGCGCTCCAGGCCCTTGCGGCAGGCCATGAACGCGGCGTGGGGCCCGCCGAAGAACAGGGGCACCCCGAAGCGCTGGGCGGAGCCGACGGCGATGTCCGCGCCCTGCTCCCCCGGGGAGCGCAGGAGGGTGAGGGCGAGCAGGTCGGTGGCGACGGCCACGAGCGCGCCCTGCGCATGGGCCTGCTCCGTGCGTTCCGCCAGGTCGGCGACGTCCCCGTCGACGCCGACCTGGGTCAGGACGACGCCGAAGAACTCGCCCTCGGGCAGGCCCTCGGCGAGGTCGGCGACGACGAGGTCGATGCCCACGGCCCGGCAGCGGCCGCGCAGCACGGCGAGGGTCTGCGGCAGGGTGCGGGAGTCGACGGCGACGCGCCGGCTGCCGGACCTGCGGTTGGCGCGGCGCATCATGAGCACGGCCTCGGCCACGGCGGTGGCCTCGTCGAGCAGGGAGGCGTTGGCCAGGTCGAGGCCGGTGAGGTCCATGACGGCGTTCTGGAAGGTCAGCAGGGCCTCGAGCCGGCCCTGGGAGATCTCCGGCTGGTACGGCGTGTAGGAGGTGTACCAGGCGGGGTTCTCGAGGATGTTGCGGCGCAGGGCGGGCGGAGTGACGGTGTCGGCGTAGCCCTGCCCGATCATCTGCGTCATCACCCGGTTCTTCGCCGCGATCCGGCGCAGGGCGGTGAGGGCCTCGTGCTCGGACATGGGCTCCGGCAGCCGCAGGGGCTCGTCGGTGGTGATGCCCCGGGGGACCGCGCGGGCGACGAGCTCGTCGAGGTCGGCCGCTCCGACGGTCTCGAGCATGATCCCGGTCTCGGCGGCGTCCGGTCCGAGGTGGCGTGGAAGGAAGGACAAGGTCAGCTCCTCGTGGTTCGAGGCCCGGTGGGGCCCGTCCGGCCCTCCCCGCTCTGTTCGCTGACCTGAGAGTTTTCACCGGCCCCGGACGGGGGCCGGCCTGCACCGTCGGTGGCCGTCCGCCCGGGCCGGTTGCCGTGGGCGGGTGGACCTCTTCAGAGTGGCCTGCTCGCAGCGGTACGGGTGCCTGAGAGATTCCCGGGGAGGATTTGCTCCTTCGGCGCCGCCGGCCGTCCGGATGCGGACGGCGGCGGACTCTCCCGCTGCGGGTGGGCGGCCGATGTGGTTGTGCCTCCAGTGTCCCACACCCTGCCGGGCACGGCGCGAGGCCCCGGACGCCGAGCGTCCGGGGCCTCGCGGGATCGGTCGCGCCGCGGCGCGTCCGAGAGGGGACTACTTGAGGGTGACGGTGGCGCCGGCGCCCTCGAGGGCCTCCTTGGCCTTGTCCGCGGCCTCCTTGTTGGCGCCCTCGAGGACGGCCTTGGGGGCCGAGTCCACGAGGTCCTTGGCCTCCTTGAGGCCGAGGGAGGTCAGCGCGCGGACCTCCTTGATGACCTGGATCTTCTTGTCGCCGGCGGCCTCGAGCACGACGTCGAACTCGGTCTGCTCCTCGGCCTCCTCGGCGGCGGCGGCCGGAGCGGCGGCACCGGCGACGGCCACGGGGGCGGCGGCGGTGACGTCGAAGGTCTCCTCGAAGGCCTTGACGAACTCGGAGAGCTCGATGAGGGAGAGCTCCTTGAACGCGTCGATCAGTTCAGCGGTGGTGAGCTTGGCCATGGTGTGGCTCCTTTTCGATGGTGTGCCCCGGCCGGGTTCGTCGGCGCGGGACGGTCTGGTTCCGTGGTGAGAATGTGCCTCGCGGCGGGGTGCTGGTCAGGCGCCCTGCTCCTCGACCTTGGCGCGCAGCGCCTCGGCCGTACGGACGGTCTTGGACAGCGGGGCCTGGAACAGCGCCGCGGCCTGGGACAGGGACGCCTTGGCGGCACCGGCCACCTTGGCCAGCAGCACCTCGCGGGACTCGAGGTCCGCGAGCTGCTTGATCTCCGCCTCGCTGAGGGCCTTGCCCTCGAGGTAACCGCCCTTGACGACGAGCTGCGGGTTCGCCTTGGCGAAGTCACGCAGGCTCTTGGCGGCCTCGACGGGGTCCCCCGAGATGAAGGCGATCGCGCTCGGGCCGGCGAGCTGGCCGTCGAACGCGTCGATGCCCATCTCCTTGGCCGCGATCGCGGTCAGCGTGTTCTTCACCACGGCGTATTCGGCGTTCTCACCGAGCGAGCGGCGCAGCTCCTTGAGCTGGGCCACGGTGAGGCCGCGGTACTCAGTCAGGACAGCGGCGTCCGAGTTGGAGAACAGTTCCTTCAACTCGGCGACCGCGGCTGCCTTTTCCGGGTTCGCCATGGTACTCCTTCCGGTCTTCGATGCCGGGCGCTGCCGGAAGGGTCCGGGCACAGAAAAAGCCCCGCGCAGATGCCCGGGGCTCGACGGCCCGCCCCTGGTCCGGGGCGTGCTCGCTGTGCTGGTTCACCTGCGCTGGCCGTTCCTGGCGGAACTCTTACGGCTGCTCCCCGTGGCGCACGCTCCTGAACGGGGCGCACGAGGCAGGGGAGAACACGACCGGCGGTCTTTGGTACGACCCACCCTACCCGAGGGTCCCGCACCCGCCAAATCGGCGCCGCCCCGCAGACGGGCGCGGCCCCGGGGACCGGCCCCGCTCCCGGGCCGGTCAGGCCGCCGGGAACTCGCGGGACCACACGCCGCTGCGCCCGGCGACCCGGAAGCCGAGGCGGCTGTTGACCCGGCTCATCCGGTCGTCGCCGCTGTGGGACCACGAGTACACGGTGCGCACGGCCGGGGCCAGCCGTTCGAGCTGCTGCAGGTTCGCCAGCTTGAGGCGGGTGGCGAGCCAGCGGCGGCGGTGCTCGCGCAGCACCACGGTCTCGTCCTGCATCCCGATCACCGGGTCCTCCCCCGCCAGGACGATCTCGGTCATCCCGACGAGGTGGCCGGTGGTCCCGTGCTCGGCGACGGCCACCAGGGACACGTTGCCGGCCTCGGCGCGCAGCTGCTCGGTGCGGCGCACCCGCTCGGCGTCCCAGGGCTCCGGGTCGGCCGCCACCGGCGCCAGGAAGGAGTCGGCGGCCATGCGCGAGTGCAGGGCCGCGAGCTCGTCGAGCCGCTCCTCGGGAGCGGGCCCGGCCCACACGTGGATGCGGTACGCCTCCGGCGCCGGGGAGGCTGCGACCTCCCGCAGCAGGGCCTGCACGCGGGCCGGCGGCAGGGGGACCTCCAGGACGCCGAAGTCGCTGACCGACTCCAGCCGGTACCCGGCGTGGAGGGCGAAGCGGGTCTGCCGGTTGGAGACGGGCAGGCGGCCGGAGCCGTCCGCGGCGTCGACCCACTCGACCATGCCCGGGGTGATCACGGGGAAGACCCCGGTCACGCTGCCGTCGCCCTGGATCTCCTCCGGGCCGGGGTGCTCGGTCTGGATCCGCAGGTGCCGGCGGGACTCGCCCACCGCGAGCTGCTCGGCGGCGCTGAGCAGCTCGCTGCCCGTGCCCTGCGAGGTGACCTCGGGGTCCACGTCCACGGTGATGTGCGCGGTCCCGGTGGAGGCCACCAGCGGCAGGCGCACCTCGGCCCGGCCCGCGAGCCGGTCCCCCGCCCAGGCCAGCAGCACCACGACCCGTTCGAAGGGGTCCAGCAGGTCGCGGTAGAGCTCTTGCGCGTCGCCGGTGAGGTCCGAGATGCCCCAGACGTGCTGACGGGACCGGCGCACGAGACCGGCGACCCGGCCCAGCAGCTCCTGGGCGGCGGCGTCGAAGTCGTCGGGGATGCGCATCTGCTCGATCCGCACTGGGGGGTGCTCGATCACGGGGACTCCCTTCCGGAGGGCGGCGGTGCCCCCGGGCTCGCGTGGGTGGAACGACAGGGGGGCCCGGCCGCAGCGGCCGGGCCCCCCGTGCGGGCCCGTCGGGGCCCGGTGTCCGGCGTCAGGCGCCGACGACGACCTCGGTGGCGTTCGGGTCGACCGGGATGCCCGGGCCGAACGTGGTCGAGACGGTCGCCTTGGTGATGTAGCGGCCCTTCGAGGCGGAGGGCTTCAGGCGCAGGATCTCCTCGAGCGCGGCGCCGTAGTTCTCTGCCAGCTTCTCGACCTCGAAGGAGGTCTTGCCCACGATGAAGTGCAGGTTCGAGTGCTTGTCGACGCGGAAGTCGATCTTGCCGCCCTTGATGTCGTTGACGGCCTTGGTCACGTCCATGGTGACGGTGCCCGTCTTCGGGTTCGGCATGAGGTTGCGCGGGCCGAGCACCTTGCCCAGGCGCCCCACCTTGCCCATCATGTCCGGGGTCGCCACGGCGGCGTCGAAGTCGGTCCAGCCGCCCTGGATGCGGGCGATCAGGTCGTCGGAGCCCACGTGGTCGGCGCCGGCCTCCTCCGCGGCGGCGGCCTTGTCGCCGGTCGCGAAGACGACGACGCGGGCGGTCTTGCCGGTGCCGTTGGGCAGGTTCACCGTGCCGCGGACCATCTGGTCCGCCTTGCGGGGGTCCACGCCGAGACGGAGGACGACCTCCACGGTGGAGTCGGTCTTGGCGGTGTCGATCTCCTTGGCCAGGGCCACGGCCTCGGCCGGGCTGTAGAGGCCCTCGCCGATCCGGGCCGCTGCCGCCTGGTATGCCTTGCTGCGCTTTGCCATCTGCTTCTTCTCCTTGTGCAGTTGTGGTCTGCGGACCGCGCTCGGCCCTGCCACGTCAATAACGGTGGGTGGTGTCAGCCGAGGCTGATCACTCGACCTCGATGCCCATCGAGCGGGCGGTGCCGGCGATGATCTTCGCCGCGGCGTCGATGTCGTTGGCGTTGAGGTCTTCCTTCTTGGTCTCGGCGATCTCCCGGACCTGGTCCATGGTGAGCTTGCCGACCTTCTGGGTGTGCGGGACGCCGGAGCCCTTGGCGACGCCGGCGGCCTTCTTGATCAGCTGCGCGGCGGGCGGGGTCTTCGTGACGAACGTGAACGAGCGGTCCTCGTACACCGTGATCTCCACGGGGACGATGTTGCCGCGCTGGGACTCCGTGGCCGCGTTGTAGGCCTTGCAGAACTCCATGATGTTGACGCCGTGCTGACCGAGGGCCGGGCCCACGGGGGGCGCCGGGTTGGCGGCACCTGCCTGGATCTGCAGCTTGATGAGGCCGGAGACCTTCTTCTTCTTGGGAGCCATGTGCTGGTCCTTCTTCTGCTGGACGTACCGGCGCACAGGAGCGTACGACGGCGGGTGGCCGCCGTGGCGCGGCGGCCGGTCGGCCCCGGCGGCGAAGCATGCGCCGCGGGGACGGGAACGGTGGGCGGGCGCTCGCGCCCGCCGGGTCAGATCTTGGAGACCTGGTTGAAGCCGAGGGTGACGGGGGTCTCGCGCTCGAAGATCGACACGAGGACGACGAGCTGCTGGGACTCCACCTTGATCTCGGAGATGGTGGCGGGGAGGGTCTCGAAGGGGCCCTCCTTGACGATCACGGACTCCCCGACCTCGAAGTCGACGTCGATCTGCGGCTGCGCGCTCGGCTGGGCCGCGGCCTCGCCGCCCGCGCCCTGCGGGGCCTCGAACACCGGGTTGAGCATCTCGAAGACCTCGTCCAGGCGCAGGGGGACGGGGTTGTACGCGTCCTGGCCCACGAAGCCGGTCACGCCCGGGGTGTGGCGCACCGCGCCCCAGGAGGCGTCGGTGAGGTTCATGCGCACCAGCACGTAGCCGGGGATCCGCACGCGGCGGACCACCTTGCGCTGGGCGTTCTTGATCTCGACGACCTCCTCCATGGGGACCTCGATCTGGAAGATGTCCTCCTCCATGTTGAGGGACTGGATGCGGGTCTCGAGGTTCGTCTTCACACGGTTCTCGTAGCCGGCGTAGGTGTGGATGACGTACCAGTCACCCTCCTGGCGGCGCAGCTTGGACTTGAACTCCTCGACAGGGTCCACCGCGGGGGCCTCGTCCCGAACGGGCTCCTCCTCGGCGACGGGTGCGGCCGCGGACTCCTCCGGCGCGTGGGCGGCGGCGAAGTCCTCCTCCTGCACGGAGGCCTCGGACTCCGGCAGCGCCGGGGCCTGCTGGTCGACCTCGGCCGGTGCCTCGGTGCCGTTTTCGAGCTCGTGCTCGGTCACTGGATCTCCCTGTTCTGTCGTGGATGTCGTGCTCTGCTGGGCCACGGTCGCCGTTCCGGGTCCGTGCGCCGCCCGGGTCATCCGGCGGCGTCGCCCTGCCCGAAGATCCACAGGGCGGCCTGCCCGAACGCGAGGTCCAGGACGGAGATGAGCACCATCATGAACGCGACGAACACGAGGACGACCAGCACGTAGTTCACCAGTTCGCGCCGCGTGGGGGTGACGACCTTCCGGAGCTCCCCGACGACCTGGCGCAGGAAGAGGAACAGGCGCCCGAAGATGCCGCGAGGACTCTCGGCGCCCTGCCCCGGGGGCTGGCCCGACGCCCTGCCGGCGGTGGTCTGCGACATCGGCTCTCCCTGTGTGGACTCGTGCGGGCCGTGCGGTGCTGCCGGCCCGCCGTCGCCGTGCGGGCCCGGCACCCCCCGGAGGGGGCGCCGGATCCGCTCCGGACTGGAGCAGGGCAGACAGGACTCGAACCTGCAACCTGCGGTTTTGGAGACCGCTGCGCTACCAATTGCGCCACTGCCCTTCGCGCCTCACGGCCTCGGCCGGCGTGCGCACGCCGGCCTCGATCGCTCGGACCCGGTCACCGACTCTACCACCCGGCACCGCCGCGACGGCGCGCCCGGGCAGGCGTCGATGACACCAGTCGTCCATCCTAGGGGACCGGGGCGTGCCCGTGCAATCCGCCGGGGGCGGCGGCGCGCCCGGCGGCCCGGGGCCCCGCGGCCGCCCCGAGTAGCATGGGGCAGGTCCGCACCGCCGTCGCCGCGCACGGCGACGCCCGCCCGTCCCCCTTCCAGGAGGCCCCCGGTCATGACCGCATCCCGCATCTCCCGGCGCGTCGGCGCCATCGCAGAGTCCGCGACGCTCGCGGTGGACGCCAAGGCGAAGGCGCTCAAGGCCGCCGGCCGCCCCGTGATCGGCTTCGGGGCCGGGGAGCCCGACTTCCCCACCCCGCAGTACATCGTGGACGCCGCCGCGGCGGCCCTGCAGGACCCGGCCAACTTCCGGTACACGCCGGCCGCGGGCCTGCCCGAGCTGCGGAAGGCGGTCGCCGAGCAGACCGCCCGGGACGACGGGTACGCGGTGGAGCCCGCGCAGGTGCTCATCACCAACGGCGGCAAGCAGGCCGTGTTCCAGGCCTTCGCCACGGTCGTGGACGAGGGCGACGACGTCCTGCTCCCCGCTCCGTACTGGACCACCTACCCGGAGGCGATCAAGCTCGCCGGCGGCAACCCGGTGGAGGTCTTCGCCGGCCCGGAGCTCGGCTACAAGGTCACCCCGGAACTGCTCGAGGAGGCGTGCACGGAGCGCACCAAGGCGCTGCTGTTCTGCTCCCCGTCCAACCCCACCGGCGCGGTGTACTCCCCCGAGGAGACCGCCGCCGTGGGCCGCTGGGCGGCCGAGAAGGGGATCTTCGTGCTCACCGACGAGATCTACCAGCACCTCACCTACGACGGCGTCCCGTTCACCTCGATCGCAGCCGCCGTGCCCGAGCTGGGCGACCGGGTGGTGATCCTCAACGGCGTGGCCAAGACCTACGCGATGACCGGCTGGCGCGTGGGCTGGATGATCGCGGCCCCGGACGTCGTCAAGGCCGCCACCAACCTGCAGTCCCACCTGACCTCCAACGTGAACAACATCGCCCAGCGCGCGGCGCTGGCCGCGGTGTCCGGGCCCCTCGACGAGGCCCACCGGATGCGGGAGGCGTTCGACCGCCGGCGCAGGACCATGGTGGAGGCGCTCAACGCGATCGAGGGCGTGGCGTGCCCCGTGCCCACCGGCGCCTTCTACGCCTACGCCGACGTGCGCGGGCTGCTCGGCCGGCGCTTCGGCGACGCCGTGCCGCGGACCTCGGCCGAGCTGGCCGAGCTGGTCCTCGAGCGGGCCGAGGTCGCCGTGGTGCCCGGCGAGGCGTTCGGGCCCTCCGGCTTCCTGCGGCTGTCCTACGCCCTGGGCGACGACGACCTCGCCGAGGGCCTGCGCCGGCTGCAGGAGTTCCTGGGGAGCGCCGCGTGAGCGCCCTCGACGGCGCCGTGGCCGCGGCGGAGTCGGTGCCCGCCGCCGTGCTCGTGACCGGCGGGCTGATCGGCGGCTACGCCACCGCCCGGGTCACCGGCGTCCGCCCCCTGGGCGGGGCGGTGCTGGCCGCCGCCGGTGCGGCGGCCGCCCACTCGTGGTGGCACCGCGGCGGACCGGCGACCACGGCGGCGCTCGGCGGGCTCTACGTCCTGGGCTTCGGGCTCTCCCACCCGCTGGCCAAGCGGATCGGCGCCTGGCCCTCGGTGCTGGCCGTCACGGCCGTCAACGCCGCCGCCAACGCCGTGCTGGTGGACCGTCCCGGCCGCTGAGCCGCCCCGTCCCGCGACGACGCCGCCCGCCCCCGGCCGGGGGCGGGCGGCGTCGTCGGCCGTGCCGCGGCTCAGTCGCCCACGGCGTCCCGGCCGCGCCGGACGATCAGCGGGTCGGGCGGATAGACCACCGCCGGGTCCTTGTCCTCGTAGTCGAACTGGTTCAGGAAGAAGCGCATGGCGTTGAGCCGCGCCCGCTTCTTGTCGTTGGACTTCACCGTGATCCACGGGGCGTGGTCGGTGTCGGTGCGCAGGAACATCTCCTCCTTGGCCTCGGTGTAGTCCTCCCACCGGTCCAGGGAGGCGAGGTCCATCGGGGAGAGCTTCCAGCGCCGCACCGGGTCGATCTGGCGGATCGCGAAGCGGGTGCGCTGCTCGTGCTGGGTGACGGAGAACCAGAACTTGGTCAGGTGGATGCCGGACTCCACGAGCATCTTCTCGAACACCGGGGCCTGGACCATGAAGTCCTCGTACTCCGTGTCCGAGCAGAAGCCCATCACCCGCTCCACGTTGGCCCGGTTGTACCAGGAGCGGTCGAACATCACGATCTCCCCGGCGGTGGGCAGGTGGCCGATGTAGCGCTGGAAGTACCACTGCCCCCGCTCCCGGTCCGAGGGCTTGGTCAGCGCCACCACCCGGGCGGCGCGCGGGTTCAGGTGCTCGGTGAAGCGCTTGATCGTCCCGCCCTTGCCGGCCGCGTCGCGGCCCTCGAACACGATGACGTGCCGGAGGTCGTGGTCCTGGCCCCAGTACTGGAACTTCAGCAGCTCGATCTGCAGCTGGTACTTCTCCAGCTCGTAGTCCTCCCGGTCCAGCCGCTCCTCGTAGGGGTAGTCCTCCCGCCAGGTCTCCACCGCCGAGCCCCCCGGGTCGATCAGGTCCGGGTCCGGCGACTGCCCGTCCCGCACCGTGTAGCCCTGGTCGACCAGCTTGTCGATGAACTCCCGCAGGTTCTCCCGGACCGGTTCCATGTCCTCGTTCACCGCAGACCTCCTTCCGGGCCCGTCAGGCCCCTTTCCCGCAGTCTAGGCCCGGCCCCGCGGCACGGGGACCCTGCCCGCCCGGCCCGCTGCGGTCCCCGCCCCGGAGCCCGTTCACTAGACTGGGCGAGCCGGTGCACGTCCGGCCGACTCGCACGCCGCCCACCCGGAGGAGACTGTACGGATGAAGATCGGACTGCTGACCAGCGGAGGGGACTGCCCGGGGCTCAACGCGGTGATCCGCGGGGCGGTGCTGCACGGGATCAAGAGCTACGGCCACGAGTTCGTGGGCTTCCGCGACGGCTGGCGCGGGGTCGTGGAGGGCGACATCATGGATCTGCCCCGCACCCGGGTGCGCGGACTGGCCCGGGAGGGCGGCACCATCCTGGGCACCTCCCGCACCAACCCCTACGACGGTCCCGGCGGCGGACCGGAGAAGATCGCCGTGATGCTCGAGCGCCACCACATCGACGCGATCGTGGCCATCGGCGGGGAGGGCACCCTGGCCGGGGCCAAGCGGCTGGCCGACGCCGGGCTGCCGGTCGTGGGGGTGCCCAAGACCATCGACAACGACCTGCAGGCCACCGACTACACCTTCGGCTTCGACACCGCCGTGCAGATCGCCACCGACGCGATGGACCGGCTGCGCACCACCGGGGAGTCCCACCACCGGTGCATGGTCGCCGAGGTCATGGGCCGCCACGTCGGGTGGATCGCGCTGCACTCGGGGATGTCCGCCGGGGCGCACGCGGTGCTGATCCCCGAGCAGTCGGTGTCCATGGAGCAGGTCTGCGCCTGGGTCACCGAGGTGCACGAGCGCGGCCGCTCCCCGCTGGTGGTCGTGGCCGAGGGCTTCATCCCCGAGGGCCACGAGGACGTGCTCGCCGGCAAGGGCACCGAGGCCTCCGGCCGCCCCCGGCTGGGCGGGGTCGGGGAGTACGTCACCGAGCAGATCGAGGCGGCCACCGGGATCGAAACCCGCAACACCATCCTGGGCCACATCCAGCGCGGTGGGGCCCCCACCGGCTTCGACCGGGTCCTGGCCACCCGCTTCGGGCTGGCCGCCGTGGACCTGGTCACCGACAAGGGCTGGGGGCAGATGGTCGCCATCCGCGGCACCGACATGGTCCGGGTCCCCTTCGGCGAGGCCCTCGACGGGCTCAAGACCGTGCCCCAGCACCGCTGGGACGAGGCCCGGGTCCTCTTCGGCCGCTGACCGCGGCGCGCACAGACACCTCTCGGGGGGCTTCCGGAGCGCCGCGCCGGCGGTCCCCCGTCGGCGCCGGGATCCCGGCCCGAGCCCGTCCGCGCTCCCGGCGTGCACCGTGGTCCGATCGCCGGCTCCGGCGCTGAACCACCGGGAACGGTCCCGCGCCCGGTGCGGCCTCACGGCCCACCGGCGGCGGCACCGGACCGTGGGCCGCGGCCCGCCCCGTGGCCGGCCGGGTGCCGCTAGGGGCGGGGGCCGCGGAGGAAGCCGGACCGCCGCCCGACCACCTGGCCGGCGTCGGGCTGGACCACGACCTGCTGGGCCGCGGCCCAGCGCTGCTCGCCGTCCGCGACGAGGAGCGGGGCCTCGGGATCGGCGGTGCGCTTGAGCACGGCCAGCGCGATCGGGCCCTGCTCGTGGTGCAGCTGCACGGAGGTGACCCGGCCGACGGCCCGCTCGCCCGCGAGGACCTCGGCGCCCGGGGACGGCAGGGTGTGCTCGGAGCCGTCGAGGTCGAGCAGCACGAGCCGCCGGGGCGGGTGGCCCAGGTTGTGCACGCGCGCCACGGTCTCCTGCCCCTTGTAGCAGCCCTTCTGCAGGTGCACGGCGGTGCGCAGGAGGTCCAGCTCGTGCGGGATCGTCCGCTCGTCGGTCTCGGCCCCCCAGCGCGGGCGCCAGGCGGCGATCCGCAGCGCCTCGGCCGCCCACGCGCCGGCGAGGGGCAGCTCGCGGGTCAGGGCGTCGAGCTCGGCACGGGGCACCAGGTGCTCCCACCAGGTGCGCTCCTCCCCCGGGTGCGGGCCGTCGAGGGCGGCGTAGCTCCACCCGCCCGGGGCGACCGCGGGCCAGGGGTCGCGCCAGACCGGTCCGTCCCCCAGCCCGGGCACGGGACCGGAGGCGCCGAGCACCGCCCACTCGCCGGAGCGGTCGGCCACCTCCACGCGCAGCGCGAAGCGCATGGACTCCAGCCACGCGGCCAGCGGCGCGGTCTCGTCGGCCTCGGTGATCAGCCACGTGGCGGTGCCGTCGTCCACGACGTGCGGCGCGGTCTCGATGCGCCCCTGCACGGAGAGGAACAGGGTCTCGGCGCTGCTGCCCGGGGCGAGCCCGGTGAGCACCTGCGAGGAGAGCGTGGTCAGCCAGCTGAGCCGGTCCGGGCCGGTGACGGTGACGACGCCCTTCTGGGAGAGGTCGACCACGGTGCCGGGGGTCCGGACCAGGGCGCGCTGCTCGCGCACGGGGTCGCCGTAGTGGGCGGCCACCCCTCGGTCCAGGCCCTCGGCCTCGACGGCGCCCGGGCGGTCGAGCAGGGGCGAGCGGTAGGGGGTCACGGGATTCAGCCGATCTTCTTGAGCTGGGCGGAGGCGTGCGTGGCCAGCGGCTCGCCGAAGGCCGCCATGTCCCAGGCCCAGAACAGGTCGCCGTGGACCAGACCGTACATCCGGGTCGAGGAGCTGTACTCCTTGGCGCCCCGGGCGCGCACCACGGCGTCCGTGGCGAGGTCGATGCGGGGGCCCTTGATCTGGCCCAGGTAGAGCTCGACGATGCCGCCGGGGTGCGTGAGGGTCACCAGGACGTCGAAGCCGCCGTCGCCGTTGCGCAGCCGTTCGACGTCCTCGGCGCCCTTGAGCACCGGCACGAGGTCCGGCGGGAGCATCCCGGGGCCGACGTCGCCGTCCTCCAGGGTGCGGTCGAGCTGCCAGAAGCCCTGCTCCACGGTGGCCGGGCGCATCGGCTGCCCCTCCTCGTCGAGGAGCGTGGTCTCCGCCCGGTACTCGAGGAACGGCAGGCCGTTCTGCTCGAAGGTCACGCGCTGCCGGAAGGGACGCTGCTCGACCTCGCCGTAGCCCATGAAGCCGTCGCCCTCCCAGGTGCCCAGCAACCAGGCGAACGGGACGAGCTCGGGAGTCAGATCCGAGGGGATCTCGATCGGCACGGAACTAGTGCTGTCCCTTGAACAGGCCGAGGATCACCTTGACGGAGATCCCGGCGATGAACAGACCGGAGATGCCCAGCAGGACCAGGTAGAAGATCTCGAGTGCAAGCATGGTCCCTAAGCTACCACGGTGCTCACCAGACGGGCCGTGAACAGGGCCCCCACGCCGAGGAACGCCACGGGGGTCACGCCGAGGGCCACCACGCCCCGCTTCGGCGAGCGCTTCGGGGCCGACGAGATGACCCGGGCGCCCACGACGCCCACGAGCGCGGCGACCACGGCGCCGACCACCACCAGCTGCACGGGGTCCGGTCCGGTCGCCCGGTAGTCGCTGGCCAGGGCGATCCAGCCGGAGGAGCTGACCGTGGCCAGCACTCCCGCCGTGGAGGCGATCGTGGACTCCAGCCGGTGCTCGGCGCCCTCGCCGCGCACCAGCTCCGCCGCGAACACGGTCACCAGGGCCACGCCCACGACCGCGGGCAGCCACACCAGCTGCTGGCCGGGCAGGGTCTGGACGAGCAGGGCGGCCACGACGCCGGCCGCGCTCATGATCACGTTGTGCCGGTGCCGGGCGGCGATGCCGGTGGCGGCGGGCCAGCCGAAGCCGATCACCAGGGACATCCCGGCGGCCAGGAGCAGCGGCGCGGGACCGGCGACCACGACCGCGGCCAGGGCCGCCGCCAGGCTGAGCACGCTGCACGCGGCGATCATGGCGTATCTCATGGCGATCGGGTTCCTGCACTGTCGAGGGTCGGGGCCGGCGCCCGGACCGGGGCGACCGGGCGGACACGAGCAACGATAGCGGCTGGCCGCGGAGGACCGGCGGGGCGCGCGGCGCCCCGCGCCGGGGCCGCGTCGCGCGGGAGGGGACCGGCGCCGACTTATACTGACAGCTCAGCCCGTACGCCAGAGTGGAGAAGCACGAGTGTTCCAGATCCTGATGCTGACCGACGCGGACGGTCCCTCGGCATCGGTGCTGCCGGCCCTCGACCTGCTCAACCACCGGGTGACGGTCGCCCCGACCCGCACCGTCTCGGGCAGCCTCGACGGCCGCCACCCCGACGTCGTGCTGCTGGACGGGCGCACCGACCTGATCACCGCGCGCAACCTGGCGCAGCTGCTCACCACGAAGGGGCTGGCGGCGCCGCTGCTGATGGTCCTCACCGAGGGCGGGATGGCCGCGGTGGCCGCGAACTGGATGGTCGACGACGTGGTGCTCGACACCGCCGGCCCGGCGGAGGTCGAGGCCCGGCTGCGCCTGGCCTCCTCCCGCACGGCCGAGACCCCCGAGGACGACACCCGGATCCGCGCGGGCTCGGTGGTCATCGACGACGCCGCCTACTCCGCCCACGTCAACGGCGCCCCGCTGAACCTGACCTACAAGGAGTTCGAGCTGCTGAAGTTCCTGGCCCAGCACTCCGGACGGGTCTTCACCCGCGCCCAGCTGCTGAGCGAGGTCTGGGGCTACGACTACTACGGCGGCACCCGCACCGTGGACGTGCACGTGCGGCGGCTGCGGGCCAAGCTGGGCGCCGACCACGAGCACCTGATCACCACGGTGCGTAACGTGGGCTACAGCTTCGCCACGAGCCGGAGCCGGGAGCACTGAGCACCGGCCCACCGGCCCGTCCGCCCCGCCGCCCCGTTCCGCAGGAGGTCCAGATGCCCCAGTCCGTGCCGTACGAGCTCGAGCGCCCAGCCGTCGCGCCGGTCGAGGAGATCACGGCCCTCGCCTCCCGGGCCGAGGCCGCGGACGGCGACCCGCCGTTCTCCGACCAGACCCTCGTGGACCTGCGGACCGCGCCCGGCGGGCGGGTGCGCACGGTCCTCGCCCGGTCCTCCGGCGGGGAGCTGCTCGGCGCGGCGGTGCGCGTGCACGAGCCCGAGGACGGCGCCGCGCTCGTGGAGCTCGTGGTGGACCCCGGGCACCGCCGCGGCGGGATCGGGGCGGCGCTGGCCGGGGCCCTGGCCGAGGAGACCGCGGGCACGGTCCGGGCGTGGGCCCACGGCGGCCATCCCGGGGCGGCGGCGCTGGCCGCCCGGCACGGGCTGGTGCCGGTGCGCGACCTGCACCGCCTGCTCCGCCCGCTGGGCGACGCCCCCGACCTGCCCCTGCCCGAGGAGATGCCCTCCGGCTACCGGCTGCGCGCCTTCGAACCCGGCCGGGACGAGGACGAGTGGCTGCGCGTCAACGCCGCCGCGTTCGCCGGTCACCCCGAGCAGGGCCGGATGAGTCTCGAGGACCTCCGGCAGCGGGAGGCCGAGCCCTGGTTCGACCCGGCGGGGTTCCTGCTGGCGGTCCGGTCCGGGCAGCCGGGCACCGTGGCCGGCTTCCACTGGACCAAGGTCCACCCCGGGGACGGCGAGCGCCGCGCCCTGGGCGAGGTCTACGCCGTGGGCGTCGCCCCGGAGCACCAGGGCACCGGCCTGGGCCGGGCCCTGACCGCCGCGGGGGTCAACCACCTGGCCCGGCAGGGCCTGGGCGAGGTCATGCTCTACGTGGACGGTGACAACACCGCCGCGCTGCGGCTGTACGAGCGGCTGGGCTTCCGGCCCTGGCACCTCGACGTGATGTACGCCCGCACCTCCCCCGCCTGACCCACCCGCCCGCGCCCCGGCCCGGTCCCGCACCGGCCCCACCAGACAGGACCGCCATGACCACGCACCAGCAGGACGTACCGCAGCCCGCGCCGGCCCCGCACCCGACCGCGTCCCCGGAGGCGGAGCCGGCGGCGCCCTCCGCCGACGGTGCCGCCGAGCTGGCCGACGCCGCCCGCGGCCACGGGGACCGCGACCGGATCGACGACCCCGTGCCCGCCGCCCGGCAGGTGCTCGAGGGCACCCACGGGCCCGAGCGCTTCCTCGACCGGGAGGCGAGCTGGGTCGCCTTCAACACCCGGGTCCTGGAGCTGGCGGAGGACCCGGACCTGTTCCTGCTGGAGCGGGTGCACTTCCTGTCCATCGTGGCCTCCAACCTGGACGAGTTCTTCATGGTCCGGGTGGCCGGGCTCAAGCGGCGCATCGCCACGGGCATCGCCCGGCCGGCGGCCTCGGGGCACTCCCCCGCGGAGCAGATGGCGACCATCGCGGTGCGCGCCCACGAGCTGCAGGAGCGCCACGCGCAGGCGTTCCACGACCTGGTGCGCCCGGAGCTGGCCCGGGAGGACATCCACCTCATCGGGTGGGAGGACCTCGACGGCCCCACCCGGGAGCGGCTCACCCGGGACTTCCACCGCAAGGTCTTCCCGATCCTCACGCCGCTGGCGGTGGACCCGGCCCACCCGTTCCCCTACATCTCCGGGCTCAGCCTCAACCTGGCCGTGATGGTCCGCAACCCGCAGTCGGGCAAGCGGCTGTTCGCCCGCGTCAAGGTCCCGGACCAGCTGCCCCGGCTGCTCTCGGTGGACGGGCCGAGCGCGTCCCGCGCGCCGCACGGGCAGGTCCGCTTCATCCCGCTCGAGGACGTCATCGCCCAGCACCTGGACGACCTGTTCCCCGGGATGGAGGTCGAGGAGCACCAGGTGTTCCGGGTGACCCGCAACGAGGACCTGGAGGTCGAGGAGGATGACGCCGAGAACCTGCTGCAGGCCCTGGAGAAGGAGCTGCTGCGCCGCCGCTTCGGCCCGGCGGTGCGCCTGGAGGTCACGGACAGCATCAGCGCGGAGGTGCTCGAGCTGCTGGTCTCCGAGCTGGGCATCGACGAGTCCGAGATCTACCGCCTGCCGGCCCCGCTGGACCTGCGCGGGCTGGGGGTCATCGCCGGCGTCGACCGCCCGGAGCTGCACTATCCCCGCCACGTGGCCCACACCTCCCGCTACCTCAACGCCGCGGAGACCGCGAAGGCCGCCGACGTCTTCGCCGCGACCCGGTCCCAGGACGTGCTGCTGCACCACCCGTACGACTCCTTCGCCACCAGCGTGCAGGCCTTCCTGGAGCAGGCCGCCGCGGACCCGAAGGTCCAGGCGATCAAGCAGACCCTGTACCGCACCTCCGGGGACTCCCCGATCGTGGACGCGCTCATCGACGCCGCCGAGGCGGGCAAGCAGGTCCTGGCGCTGGTGGAGATCAAGGCCCGCTTCGACGAGCAGGCGAACATCTCCTGGGCCCGCAAGCTCGAGCAGGCCGGGGTGCACGTGGTCTACGGCATCGTGGGGCTGAAGACCCACTGCAAGCTCTCGCTGGTGGTGCGCCAGGACGACCAGGGGCTGCGCCGCTACGTGCACATCGGCACCGGCAACTACCACCCCTCCACCGCGCGCTTCTACGAGGACCTGGGCCTGCTCACCTGCGACCCGGAGGTCGGGGAGGACGTCTCGCGGCTGTTCAACCAGCTCTCCGGCTACGCCCCGAAGACCACCTTCCAGCGCCTGCTGGTGGCCCCCCGGTCGGTGCGCTCCGGGCTGGTCGACCTGGTCGAGGCCGAGATCCGCCACCACCGGGCCGGCCGGTCGGCCCGGATCCAGGTCAAGTGCAACTCCATCGTGGACGAGGCCGTCATCGACGCCCTCTACCGGGCCTCCCAGGCCGGGGTGCCCGTCGACGTGGTGGTGCGCGGGATCTGCGCCCTGCGCCCGGGGGTGCCGGGGCTGAGCGAGAACATCCGGGTCCGCTCGGTGCTGGGCCGGTTCCTGGAGCACTCGCGGGTCTTCGCGTTCTGCAACGCCGGGGAGCCGCTGGTCTACATCGGCTCGGCGGACATGATGCACCGCAACCTGGACCGCAGGGTGGAGACCCTCGTGCGGATCACCGACCCGCAGCAGGCCGAGGCGCTGGTGCGGCTGCTCGCCCGGTACGCCTCGGACGCCACGAGCAGCTGGCACCTGGGCGCGGACGGGGTGTGGACCCGGCACCACCGGGACGCCGAGGGGCGCCCGCTGGTGGACGTCCAGGAGCACCTCCTGCGCAGCCGGGCCCTGGGCCGCCCCACGATCTGAGCACCGGTACCATCGTGGGGGTGCCACCCGAGGACCCCGGGCCGGGGCGGGGCGGTGCACCACGGACACGGGACGAGAGAGGGACCATGCCCAGGACCGCTGAGAAGACCGCTCCGAGGACCACTGAGACAAGCACCGGGAAGACCACCGGGAAGTCCGCTGGGAAGTCCAACGGGAAGACCCCGGAGAAGGTCCCGGAGAAAACTGCCGAGAAGCCCGCCGGGCGGGCCGCTCCGCGGGAGGGCGGGTCGGCCGCACGCCCCGCCGACGTGCTGGCGGCGGGGTGCCTGTGCTGGCGCCGCGCGGGCACCGGGGTGGAGGTGCTCCTCATCCACCGCCCGCGCTACGACGACTGGTCCTTCCCGAAGGGCAAGCAGGACGCCGGCGAGACGCTGCCCGAGACCGCCCACCGGGAGGTGGGCGAGGAGATCGGGCTGCTGCCGCGCCTGGGCGTCCCGCTGCCCACGATCCGCTACGGCGTCAAGGACGGCGTCAAGGACGTGCGCTACTGGGCGGCGGAGTTCGGCCCCGGCGCCCGGCCCGTGCCCGACGGGCGGGAGGTCGACGAGGTCCGCTGGACGGACCCCAAGACGGCGGCCCGGATGCTCACCAACCCCTCCGACCTCGAGCCCCTGGCCGCGCTCGTGGACCTGCACGCCCGCGGCGACCTCGCCACCCGCCCGGCGATCGTGGTGCGCCACGCCAAGGCCAAGCCGCGCTCGGCGTGGTCGCGGGCGGAGGGCGACCGTCCGCTCGCCGCGACCGGGAAGCGGCAGGCGCTCGCGGTGACCCGGCTCCTGCGGGCGTGGTCGCCCGAGCGGATCGTCACCTCCCCCTGGCTGCGCTGCCTGTCCACCGTGGTGCCCTACGCCCGCAAGGCCGGGGTCACCGTGCGGGAGCGGCCCCAGCTGACCGAGGCCTCCCACAAGCGCCACCCCAAGAAGGCCGCCGCCGTGGTGCAGACCCTGTTCGACAAGGACGTCCCGGCCGCGCTGTGCACCCACCGCCCGGTGCTGCCGACCGTCCTGAAGGTGCTCGCCCGGCACATGGCGCCCGAGCTCGCCGAGCAGCTGCCCGCCAAGGACCCGTACCTGTCGCCGGGCGAGATGATCGTGCTCCAGATCTCCCGGCGGCACCGCCGGCGGGTGGTCTCCGTGGAGCTCGTGAAGCCCTTCGACGACTGACCCTTCCGTCTCCCTGCCCGAGGAGCCCCGCATGACCTCCCCCTCCCCCGTGCCCGCGACCACGCCCGTGCCCACTCCCTACGAGGACCTCCTGCGCGAGATCCTCGAGACGGGCGTGCACAAGCCGGACCGCACGGGCACCGGGACCCGCAGCGTCTTCGGCCGCCAGATCCGTTTCGACCTCGCGGACTCCTTCCCGCTGCTGACCACCAAGCGGGTGCACTTCCGGTCCCTGGCGCTGGAGCTGCTGTGGTTCCTGCGCGGGGACTCGAACGTGCGCTGGCTGCAGGAGCGCGGCGTGTCCATCTGGGACGAGTGGGCCGACGAGAACGGCGAGCTCGGGCCCGTCTACGGGGTGCAGTGGCGCTCCTGGCCCACCCCCGGCGGCGGCTCCATCGACCAGATCGCGAAGGTCGTGGAGCAGATCCGCACGAACCCCGACTCCCGCCGGCACGTGGTGACGGCGTGGAACCCGGCCGAGGTGGACGAGATGGCGCTGCCGCCGTGCCACGCCCTGTTCCAGTTCTACGTCCAGCCCGCCGAGGACGGGCCGGGGCGGCTCTCGTGCCAGCTCTACCAGCGCTCCGCGGACATGTTCCTGGGCGTGCCGTTCAACATCGCCTCCTACGCGCTGCTGACCGTCATGGTGGCCCAGCAGACCGACCTGGTGCCCGGCGAGTTCGTGTGGACCGGCGGGGACTGCCACGTCTACGACAACCACGTGGAGCAGGTCCGCGAGCAGCTCTCCCGCACGCCCTACCCCTATCCGCGGCTGCGGCTGACCCGGCGGCCCGGTTCCCTCTTCGACTACGCCTACGAGGACTTCGAGGTCGTCGACTACCGCCACCACCCCGCGATCAAGGCGCCGGTGGCCGTATGAGCAAGGACTCCGGGCAGCACGCGCCGCAGGCCCCCGCGGGGACCGTGGGGGCGATCTGGGCGCAGACCGCCGAGGGCGTCATCGGCCGCGGCGGCACGATGCCCTGGTCCCTGCCGGAGGACCTGGCCTTCTTCCGGCGCACGACCACCGGCCACCCCGTGATCATGGGCCGGCGCACCTGGGAGTCGTTCCCCGAGCGCTTCCGTCCCCTGCCCGGGCGCACCAACATCGTGGTCACCTCCGCCCCGGAGCGGGTGGCCCCCGGCGGCGGCGACGGCGCCGTGCGCACCGCGCCGTCGTACCCCGAGGCCGTCGCGCTGGCGCGGAGCAGCCCCGGCGCGGAGCGGATCTGGGTGATCGGCGGCGGGGAGGTCTACCGGCAGGCCCTGGCCGACCCCCGCGACCCCGTGACGGAGGTGCTCGTGACGGTCATCGACCTCACCGTGGAGGGGGACACGCACGCCCCGGAGCTCGGCGACGGGTGGACCACGGAGCCGGTCGTGGGGCCCTCCGTCTCCCGCACCGGACTCGGCTACCGGATCGACCGGCGCACCCGCTCCTGACCCGCCGGCCTGTTCCGTCCGTCCCGGCGCTGCGGTAGCGTGAGCCGCACCCCGACCAGGAGGACGACCGTGACCGCACCGCACCCCGACCCGGCGATCCGCGACGACGAGCAGCTGCGCGTCGTGGAGAACGCGGACCTCGACCGCTACGAGCTGTGGAACGGGGAGCAGTTCATCGGCTTCGAGGGCTTCCAGAAGCACGAGGACGGCACGGTCGAGCTGCAGCACACGATCATCGGCGAGCAGTTCGGCCGGCAGGGCTATGCCCGCACCCTCGTGACCCTGCTCCTGGAGGGCTTCCGGGCCCAGGGGATCACCGTGCGGCCCACGTGCACCTACGTCCAGGACTACCTGCACCGCTTCCCCCAGTACCAGGATCTCATCGCGCCCGGCTGCGAGCTGCCCCCCGCCCCGGCGGTCAAGGAGAAGCGGCGTCGCTGGGCCCTGCACCGCTCCCACTAGACTGGGGGCCATGACTTTTCGCGCGGGAGATCAGGTAGGGTTCGTCGGCTGGCGGGGCATGGTGGGCTCCGTGCTCATGCAGCGCATGCAGGAGGAGGGGGACTTCGCCGGCATCACCCCGGTGTTCTTCTCCACCTCGAGCGCCGGCCGGCCCGCCCCCTCGTTCGCCGGGGACGCCGGGGTGCTGCAGGACGCCTACGACCTCGAGTGCCTCGCGTCGCTGCCCGTGATCGTCACGGCCCAGGGCGGGGACTACACCAAGGCCGTGCACGGCGAGCTACGCGCCGCCGGGTGGGACGGGCTGTGGATCGACGCCGCGTCGACCCTGCGGATGAACGACGACGCCATCATCGTCCTGGACCCGGTCAACCGCGACGTCATCGACCGGGGCCTCGAGGCCGGCGTGAAGGACTTCGTGGGCGGCAACTGCACGGTCTCCTGCCTGCTCGTGGGCCTGGGCGGGCTGTTCCGCAACGACCTCGTCGAGTGGGCCACGTCCATGACCTACCAGGCGGCCTCCGGCGGCGGGGCCCGGCACATGCGCGAGGTGCTCACGCAGTTCGGCGCCCTGCACGGAGCCGTCGCCGACGAGCTCGCCGACCCCGCCTCCGCGATCCTGGAGATCGACCGCAAGGTCCTCGAGACCCAGCGCGGCGACGCCCTGGACAGCTCGATGTTCGGCGCGCCCCTGTCCGGCTCCCTGATCCCCTGGATCGACGCCGACCTCGGCAACGGGCAGTCCCGCGAGGAGTGGAAGTCCGCGGCCGAGACGAACAAGATCCTCGGCCGCACGGACCGCTTCGCCCAGGACTGGGTGCCCATGGACGGGCTGTGCGTGCGCATCGCCACGATGCGCTCGCACTCCCAGGCCCTGACGCTCAAGCTGCGGGAGGACCTGCCGGTGGAGGAGATCGAGCGGATCATCGACGCCGACAACGAGTGGGCCACCGTGGTGCCCAACACGAAGGAGGACACGATGCGGGCCCTGACCCCCGTGGCGACCTCCGGGACGCTGCAGATCCCCGTGGGCCGGATCCGCAAGCTCGCCATGGGCCCGGGCTACATCAGCGCCTTCACGATCGGCGACCAGCTGCTGTGGGGCGCGGCCGAGCCGCTGCGCCGCATGCTGCGCATCGCCACCGGCACCCTGTAGCCGTGGCCGAGACCGGGGTCCCCGCGGCGCTGGCCCTCGACCCCGCCGATCCGCGCCCGCCCTACGAGCAGCTCAAGCAGGCGGTGCTGCGGGGCCGGGAGGACGGCACCCTGCCGGCGGGCACCCGGCTCCCGCCGGTGCGCCGGCTCGCCGAGGCGCTCGGTCTCGCGGCGAACACCGTGGCCAAGGCCTACCGGGAGCTGGAGTCCGCCGGCGTGATCGAGACCCGCGGCCGGCTGGGCAGCTTCGTGCGCGCCGGGGACCGCGGCGAGGAGCTGGCCGTCGAGGCCGCCCGCCGCTACGCCGAGACGGTCGCCGGGCTCGGGGTCCCGTCCGCACGGGCCCTGGAGCTCGTCGCCGCCCAGCTGCGCCGCTCCGGCTGAGCCCCGGCCCGGCTGAGCCCCGGCCCGGCTGAGCACTGCCCGAGCTCAGGCCCCGGGACTGCGCAGGTGCCGCGGCCCCGGCACCAGCCCGCCCGGACCGGCCAGCGCCCGGCGGTGACGGCCCTCCGCGGTGCGGGCCAGCCACCAGCGCCACCAGCGCATGACCTGCCCCTTGGCCCACATGTTCAGCCGGTGCGCCCAGTGGTACTCGGTGCTCCAGATGCCCAGGCCGAGGAAGACGGCCAGCCAGCCCGGGCCCGGGGTGACGAGCATGACCAGCCCGGCCAGCACGAACACCCCGCCGAGGACCGTCACGAACGTCTTGTAGGCGACGAAGAGCAGCGGGTGGCCCCGGGCCCAGGTGCGCACCCGGCCCAGGGTCCGGCGCACCCGGCCCTCGGAGTCCTCCCCCTGGGCGATCTCGTCCTCGAGGCTGCTCATCGGGGCCGCCTCAGACGCCGGTGCCCACGATGACGGGCTCGGCGACCAGGTCCACCCCGTAGACCGAGGCCACCCCGTCGCGCACGGTGCGGGCCAGGGCCATGAGGTCCGCGGCCGAGGCGTCCCCGCGGTTGGTCAGCGCGAGCGTGTGCTTGGTGGACAGCGAGGCCCGGCCCCCGGCCACCGCGGCGCCGTCCAGGTCCAGCACCTCGTTGCGCGTCCCGGGCAGCCCGAAGCCCTTGCCGAAGCCGGCGTGGTCGATGAGCCAGGCGGCCGAGAGCTTCACCCGGTCCTCCAGCGGGTTCCCGGCGGCGTCCACCACGGGGAACCGGGGGGCCTCGGCGGGCAGCCGGTCCCCGAGCGCGCCCACCGGGAGGATCGGGTTGGTGAAGAACGAGCCGGTGCTGTACGTGTCGCGGTCGGCGGGGTCGAGCACCATGCCCTTGCCGGCCCGCAGGGCCAGGACGGTCTCGCGGACCTGCGCCAGCGGGGCGCGCTCCCCCACCTCGACGCCCAGCCGGCGGGCGAGCTCGCCGTAGCGGACGGGGGCGCTGGCCGCCCCGCGCGCGAGCCGGAAGCGCACCGCGAGGACCACGTGGCGGGGCGAGCCGTCCACGGTGCTGCGCTTGAGCGCCGAGTCGCGGTAGGCGAACGCCAGCTCGGCCGGGGCGAACTCCCGCACCCGGCGCTCGTGCCGGTCCCAGGCGCGCACGAGCTCCACGGTCTGGGCGACCTCCTGGCCGTAGGCGCCCACGTTCTGCACCGGGGTGGCGCCGGTGGTCCCCGGGATGCCGGAGAGCGCCTCGATGCCCACCAGGCCCTCGGCCACGGCCTGCGCCACGAGCTCGTCCCAGGAGTGCCCGGCCTGGACCTCCAGGAGCACGCTGCCCGCGTCCTCCGCCACGACCTGCACGCCCCGGGAGGCCACGTGCACCACGGTGCCCGCGTACCCGTCGTCGGCCGTGATGAGGTTGGATCCGCCGCCGACCACGAGCACGGCCCGCCCGGCGGCGTCGGCCTCCGCCACGGCGTCGACGACCGCCTGCTCGGTCTCCGCCCGCACGTAGTGCCGGGCGGGACCGCCCACGGCGGCGGTGGTGAGGTCTGCGAGGTGAGGGGACGTCATGGCGCCCAGTTTATCGGCCGTCCCGGGGAGAGCCGGCGCCCACGGCCCGCGGCGGCGCCGAGGGGTTCGCCGGGCGCAGCGCGGGGACCAGGAGCAGGGAGACGACGACGAACAGCGCCACGGCGCCCAGCGCCGGGCGCACCCCGACCGCCTCGCCGAGCAGGCCCAGCAGCGGTGGGCCCCCGAGGAAGGCGCCGTAGCCGATGGTCGAGACGACGGAGACGTTGGCGGCCGCGTTCTCGGTGTCGTCCGCGGCGGCGGACATGCCGACCGGGAAGCCGAGGGAGACCCCCAGGCCCCACACGAACAGCCCGGCGAGACCCAGCCACAGCCACGGGGAGAGCACGAACACGCCGAGACCCGCCGCGGCCAGGGTGCCCGCCGCCCGGAGGATCGTCACCCGCCCGAACCGGTCGAGCAGCGGCGTCCCGGCGAGCCGTCCGGCGGTCATCGCCGTCACGAAGATCCCGTAGCCGAGGGCGCCGATCGCCTCGGTGGTGCCGTAGCCCTGGGTCAGGGCGAGCGCCACCCAGTCGTTGGCCGCGCCCTCGGCGAGCGCCACGCCCAGCACGAAGAGCCCGACCACCAGGTTGCGCGGCGTGCGCCACGCGCCCCGCACCCCGTGCGTGCGCGCGGACGCGGCGGCGACGGCCTCGAGGTCCAGGGACCCGGTGTCGGTGCGCGGCTCCGCCCGGACACGGGGGTCCTCCCCCCGGAAGGAGCGCACCGCCGTGCGGACGACGGCCAGGACGACCACGGCCATGGCCCCCGTGTGCCAGGCCACCGGCACCCCGAGGGCCGCGGCACCGGCGCCGATCCCGGCGCCGAGCACGGTGCCGACCGAGAAGAACGCGTGCATGACCGGCATGACCGTCCGGCCGAGCGCGCTCTCGCAGGCCACTCCCTCGACGTTGGCGGCCACGTTCCAGGTGGCCAGGCCGGTGCCGAAGAGCAGGAAACCGGCCGTGGTCACGGGCAGGGACCCGAGCGCGGAGGCGCCGGCGCCGATGAGCACGAGCCCGGCCGCCACCAGGGCGGAGGTCAGGCGCAGGGCACGGGCCGGGCCCAGGCGCGCCACCGTGACCCCGGACAGCGACACGGACACGAAGGCCGCCACCGTCTGCGTGAGCAGCAGGGCCCCCAGTCCCGCGGGCGAGAGCCCGAGTCCGTCGGCGATGGCGGGCAGGCGGGTCAGCCAGGCCGAGAGCGCCAGCCCCGAGGCGAGGTAGACGGCGAGGACCGCGTCCCGCCAGGCCCTCATGCCAGCTGCACCACGGCCTGGGCCTTCACCAGCACCTTGAGCTGCGCGGCGGTCGCCGGGTCGGCGTCCGGGGCGGTGAGGTCCGGGGCGGTCACGGTGAGGTCCACGCGCGCGGTGCGGGCGGCGGCGTCGAGCGCCCCGATCTTCCCGGTGACCGTGAGCGCCGTGGAGGCCTCCACCGCGGTCCCGAAGCGGTTGGGCACGACGACCGGCTTGGTGAAGCGGGTCTGGTAGTCGACCACGGCGCCGGGGTCGCCGGCCCAGTCGGTGACGAGCTGCACGGCGGCGCCCATGGTGAGCATCCCGTGCGCGATGACGTCGGGCAGGTCCACGGCCCGGGCGAACTGCTCGTTCCAGTGGATGGGGTTGAGGTCCCCGGAGGCGCCGGCGTAGCGGACCAGGTCCGCGCGGGAGAGCTCGATGCGGCGCTGCCCGATCTCCTGGCCCTTCTTGAGGTCGTCGAAGGCGATGCTCACGCGTCCTGCTCCTCTCCGCGCACCAGCAGGGACGACACGGTCGTGGCGACCTGTTCGCCGTCCACGGTGCGGATCTCGGCCCGTGACGTCACCATGGCGCCGGCGCCCATGGCCCGGACCTGGTCCACGTGCAGCTCGGCCACGAGCTCGTCGCCGGCGACGATCGGGCGGTGGTGCGTGAAGCGCTGGTCGGCGTGGACCACGCGCGAGAAGTCGATGCCGGCCTCGGGGTCGGCGATGAGCGCGGCGTCGGCACGCTGGGCCACGACGATCGCGAAGGTGGGGGGCGCCACGAGATCGGCGTGCCCCAGCGACCGGGCGGCCTCGAGGTCGTGGTGGGCGGGGTGGCCGGCCTGGACGGCGCGGGCGAACTCGCGGATCGCCTCCCGGCCGACGCTGTAGGTCTCGGTCGGCGGATAGGTCCGCCCGACCAGATCGGGGTTCACGGGCATGGCAGCTCCTCGCTGGACGGCGCCGCGCTGGAGCGGCAGGAACCTGCCCAGTCTACGGCGGGGCCCCTCGCCGTCGTGGTGCGCCGCCCGGCGCGCGCGCTCCGGCCCGCGGACTCGCGGCCGGGGCCCGGGTCGCCGCGGGGCCGGTGCCGGGAGCCCGGGCGGGGAGCAGCCGGTCGGGGACGACAGAAGCCCGTGACCGGCAAGGGTCACGGGCTTCTCGCCGTAGCGGTGGACGGGCTCGATCCGTCGACCTCACGATTATGAGTCGTGCGCTCTAACCAGCTGAGCTACACCGCCAGGTCGATGGGAAACCGCGGTGCACGGCCTGGTGGCCGTGCCCACGGGATCTCATCACGAGAGCCCCGACCGGGAATCGATCCCGGGACCTCCATCTTACCAAGATGGCGCTCTACCACTGAGCTATCGGGGCAACGACGAAGACTCTACCAGTACGTTCGGGCAAAACAAAAATCGCCGGAGGTCCCCGCCGGGCGCTCCGCCGGCAGCCGTGTCCCCGGGTTCCCGGCCTCCTACGGGGGCGGTTCCCGGCCGCCCCCCGGCGGCGCTCCCGGCGCCTCCGGGGAGCCCGGCGGAGGGGCGCGGAGCGTGCCGGGGGCCGCAGCGCCGCCGTCGTCCCGGTCCGGGCCGGCCGGCGCGGGGCGGACTGGCAGGGGCAGCTGCGCCGGCGGAGCGGGACCGACCGGCACGGACAGGGACGAGGGCGCGGGGGTGCCGCCGACGGAGACGCCGTCCCGTCCGATCTCCGTCCCGTCCGGGCCGCCGAGCACGTGCCGCAGCAGCAGCACCGTCCCCACGGCGAGGGCGAGCAGCACCGCCGCCCACAGCTGCGTCCTGCCCGGCCCCGGGGACCGGGGCGGGGCGGGCTCGGTCACCGGAGGGCGCCCTCAGGCGCTCAGTCCGGCGAGCGCGAGCTCGGCGCCGTCCTCGGCGCCCGGACCGGGCAGCAGGCACGCGGCCAGGGCCGGCGCCACGCGCAGTCCGTCGAGGGAGAGGTGCTCGCGCGGCCGCACCGTGCCGACCACGCGGTGCAGCCAACCGCCGATCGCGGCGCCGGTCAGGGAGTCCGCGGTCAGCACGTCCACCGCGCCGTGCCCTTGGAGGGCCCGGGCCCGGATCAGCTGCTCCGGGCCGGCACCGGCCTGGGGCACCACGAGGGCGGGGGCGTGCGTGCCGAGGATCTTTGCGACCGAGGTGTAGCCGCCCGAGGACACGACGGCGGCCGCGTCCGCGACCTCGGCGAGCGCGTCCGGGAGGACGGGCAGCACCAGCGTGCCGGGCACGGCGGCCGCGCGCACCTGCGCGGCGTGCTCCTCGGGCATCTGCGGCCCGGTGACCAGCACGTGGCGGTGACCGTGCGGGACCCGGGTGCGGGCGGCTGTGAGGGCCAGGCGGTGGCCCTCGGGCCCGGCGCCCGCCAGCGTCAGGACGTGGGGCGCGTCGTCGCCGGCGGTGCGCCGCCGGGGATCCCGGCCCTCGGCCAGGTAGCCGGTGCAGCGGACCCGGCCGGCGAGCGCGGCGGGGATCTCGCCGGTGGACAGCGGGTCGTGCACGGCGGGGTCGCCGTAGACCCAGATCTGGTCGTACGCCTCCTGCAGGAGACCGAGGTCCTCGGGGGCGATCCACTCGCGGGCCGCGGCCCAGGACTCGCCGAGCACCTCCGGCAGACCCAGGACGACGACCGTGCCGGGCGAGCCGGCGCGCAGCCTCAGCAGCGGCTCCAGCAGCTCCTGGTCCGGTCCCCACGGGCGGCCGTCCACGACGACCAGGTGCGGGCGGACGTCGGTGAGCACGGCGTCCACCATCTCGGAGCGCACGCGCGCCGCGGGCACGGCCGGCGCGGCGGGGACGCGCCCGTCCGTGTCCTGGCCGCTGCCGGGCAGGACCACCTGGTCGAACCCCGCGGGCCAGGCGCGGGAGGCGGCGACGTCGACACCGGTCAGCAGCACGCCCGTCGTCCGGCGTCCGGTCAGCACCGGCAGCTGCCGGGCGAGGGCCCCGGCGAGTGCCAGGTTCCGCCGGGCGTGGCCCTGTCCCCCGCGGTCGTGCGAGTACAGCACCAGCCGCAGCTCGTCGTCGTGCATCGAGTCCTCCTCGCGGAGGCCCGGACGGTCCGGCGTGGTTCCTCCGCCGTCGATTGTGGCCGCGGGACATGACGGGGACATGAGCCGTCGATGAGAGGGCTTTCATCGACGGCCCCGGCGCCGCCCGGACGCCCCGGTGCCGTTCAGAGGAGGGCCAGGCGGTAGCCGGCCCCGCGCACGGTCACGATCCGCTCGGCGCCGAGCTTGGTGCGCAGGTGCCGGACGTAGACGTCGACCACGTTGGACGATCCGGTGAAGTCGTAGCCCCAGACCTTGGTGAGCAGCTGGTCCCGGGTGAGCACCTGGCCCGGGTTCTCGAGGAAGGTCCGGGCCATCGCGAACTCGCGGGCGGAGAGCTCGATCTGCCGGCCCTCGACCACCGCGCACCGCGTGTCCAGGTCCAGGGAGAGCCCCCCGTAGCTCAGCCGGTCCGGGGCGGGCCGGTCCGTGGGACGGTCCCGCAGCCGGGCCCGGACGCGGGCGAGCAGCTCCTGGAAGCGGAACGGTTTGGCGAGGTAGTCGTCGGCCCCCTGGTCCAGGCCCGCGACCGTGTCCGCCACGGAGTCGCGGGCGGTGCACATGATCACCGGCAGCGAGCTGCCCATGGAGCGCAGCGCCGAGAGCACGGTGAACCCGTCCATGCCGGGCAGCCCCACGTCGAGGACGAGCAGGTCGAACTCCCCCGTGCTGGCGTAGTCCAGGGCGCTGAGCCCGTCCTCCACCACGGTGGTGGTGTAGCCGGCGGCGCGCAGGCCCTTCTGGACGAAGCGGGAGATCCGTTCCTCGTCCTCGGCGATGAGGATGCTCACCACCGGGTGCCCCTAGGCTCCGAGGCCGGCTCGTGCCGGCCGGGAGGTGCCGGCGGCGGGGGCGCTCGCCGGGGCGCCCGGGGCCGGGGCTCCGGGGGCGGCGGGCGGGGAGCCCGGCAGCCGGAGCGTGAAGGTGGCTCCCTGTCCGGGCCTCGAGCGCAGCGCCACGGTCCCGCCGTGGCCCTGGGCGATGGCCGCGACGATGGCGAGACCGAGCCCGGAGCCCTCCACGGTGCGCCCGGACTCGGCGCGGCCGAAGCGCTCGAAGATCCGCTGCTGGTCCTCCGGCGCCACGCCCACTCCGGTGTCCCGCACCCACACCTCGAGGTGCCGCCCCGGCGTGCCGGGCCCGGGCCTCGCCGGCCCCGGGGCCCAGGCCGCCCCGAGGGCCACGGTGTCCCCCGGGCCGGAGAACTTCACGGCGTTGGCCGCGAGCTGGACCACGGCCTGCGTCAGCCGCTGCCCGTCGGCCACGATCCGCCCCTCGGCCCGGGACTCCAGTGCCCACCGCCGGTCGCCCAGCGCGCGCACCCGCTCCATGGTCCGCGCCAGCCACACCGGCACGTCGAGGTCGCCGGGGCGGATGAAGTCCGCCCGCTGGGCCGTCGCCAGCAGGAGCAGATCGTCCACGAGCCGGTTCATCCGCTCGATCTCGTCGAGCAGGAGCGCCCGGGTCTCCTCCACGTCCGCCGGGTCCTGCTCGTCCAGCAGCTCGAGGTTGCCGTGCAGGATGGTCAGCGGGGTCCGGAGCTCGTGGGCGGCGTCGTCGAGGAACTGGCGCTGCTGGGCGAAGGCCGCCTCGATCCGGTCGAGCATGCCGTTGAAGTTCACGGCGAGCTGGCCCACGTCCGAGTCGTTCTGCGCCACGGGCACGCGCTGTCCGAGGTCCTCGGGGCTGATCTGCTCGGTGGCCCGGCGCAGCCGCGTGATGGGGGCGGTGACCCGGCCGACCAGGACGTAGGCCACCAGGCCCGCGACGCCCACGGTGAGGGCCGAGACGCCGAGGTAGCGCCACAGGGAGTCGAGGATGATCGCGCGCTGGGCCCCCATGTCGACGCCCACCACCAGGTAGCCCTGGCGGGGGTCCTCGTCGAGGAGCACGGAGACGACCCCCAGGCGCAGCTGCCGTCCGTTCTGCTCGACGTCGAAGACCACGGTCTGCCCGGGGAGGACGCGCTCGGAGACCGCGGCGAGCGTGCCGGGGTCGTCGAGCTCGAAGCGGGACCGGTCCGCGTGCTCGAAGATCGGCTCCCCGTCGATCACCGCCAGCACGCTCTCGTACTCGCCCGGGACCGTGGTGGTCATGAAGGAGTAGAACAGCCGGCGCAGGTCGGTGAACCGTTCCTGGGACCGGGTGTCCAGGTCGTCGGAGAGGGGCGCCCCGGGCCGCAGGGGGCCGCGCTGGGCCAGTCTCTGCAGCTCCCCGGCCTCCTGGGCCAGGTCGCGCTGCACCGACTCGTCGAGGTCCACGAGCCGCAGGTAGTGGGTCAGCCCGCCCACCGCGAGCAGCGCCACGGCCAGGACGGCCAGGGTCGTGGCGAGCACCCTGGTGCGGACGGAACGCAGCTCCGTCCGCAGCCTCCCCCAGCGTGCGACCGCCATGGGCGGCAGTCTAGCGCCGGGAGCTGGGAGGAGGGTGGGCCGGCCGGCCCACCCTCGCCCGGCGGCACCGCGGTGCCGCCGCCCGGCTCAGTAGTTCTTGTGGCGCGGCTTGCGGTGCGTCCGGTCGCCGTCGCGCTCCCCGGCCGAGTACCCGGGCTTGCGGCCCTGGTAGCCGCCGCGGGACTCCCCGCCCCGGGGCCCGCCGCGGCGGGGGCGGTCCTGGTAGGAGGAGGTGTTCCGCGGCCGGGCCCGGCCACCGGCGCCCGGGCCGCGGTCGGCCTCGAGCTGGATGAGCTCGCCGTTGATGCGGGTGCGGGAGAGCCGCTCCAGGGTGGAGGCGGGCAGGTTCTCGGGCAGGCCCACGAGGGTGTGCGTGGAGCGGATGTCGATCGCCCCGATCTGCTCGCCGCTCAGGCCGCCCTCGTTGGTGAGCGCGCCCACCACGGAGCCCGGGGACACGCGGTGGCGGTGGCCCACGGCCATCCGGTACGTGGCCATGCCCTTCTCGCTGCGCGGCTCGCGCCGCGGCCGGTCGTCGCCGTCCCGGCCCGGGCGCTCGCGGTCCCGGCTGCGCTGCGGCGGCTCGGGCAGCTCCTCCACGAAGAAGGGCCGCCCGTCCTGGGCCATGACGGCGATCGCGGCGGCGATCTCCACGGCGTCGACGTCGTGCTCGGCCTGGTACTGCTCGACGAGCTCGCGGAACTGGGCGAGGTCCTCGGACTCCATGGTGTCCGTGATCTGCTGGGCGAACTTGTCCTTGCGGGTGCGGTTGACGTCCTCGGTCGAGGGCATGCGCATGAGCTCCACCGGCTGGCGGGTGGCCTTCTCGATGGCCCGCAGCAGGTACTTCTCCCGCGGGGTCATGAACAGGATCGCCTCGCCGGAGCGCCCGGCGCGGCCGGTGCGGCCGATCCGGTGCACGTAGGACTCGGTGTCGTGGGGGATGTCGTAGTTGACCACGAGGGAGATGCGCTCGACGTCGAGGCCGCGGGCGGCGACGTCCGTGGCCACGAGGATGTCGACCTTGCCCTCGCGCAGGGCCTCCACGGTGCGCTCGCGCATGTTCTGCGGGATGTCGCCGTTGATGGCGGCGGCGGCGTAGCCGCGGGCCTTGAGCCGGTCGGCGACCTCCTCGGTGGCGGCCTTGGTGCGCACGAAGACGATCACGCCGTCGTAGTCCCCGACCTCGAGGATCCGGGTCATGGCCTCCATCTTGTGCGAGCCCATGACCTGCAGGTAGCGCTGCCGGGTGTTGGTGCCCGTGGTGGTCTTGCCCTTGACCGCGATCTCCTGCGGGTCGCGCAGGTACTGCTTGGCGATCTTGCGGATGGCCGGGGGCATGGTCGCGGAGAACAGCGCGACCTGCTTCTCGACCGGCGTCTGGGAGAGGATCTCCTCGACGTCCTCCGCGAAGCCCATCCGCAGCATCTCGTCGGCCTCGTCGAGGACCACGTACTGCAGGTGGGACAGGTCCAGGGACCCCTTCTTGAGGTGGTCGATCACGCGGCCGGGCGTGCCGACGACCACCTGGGCGCCGCGGCGCAGTCCGGCCAGCTGCGGGCCGTAGGGGGAGCCGCCGTAGACCGGCAGGACGGTGAAGTCCTCGAGGTGGCCGGCGTAGGAGGAGAACGCCTCCCCGACCTGGAGGGCGAGCTCGCGGGTCGGGGCGAGCACGAGCACCTGGGTGTCGCGGGAGACGCCGTTGACGTCGGAGAGCTCGGCGAGCCGGGACAGGGCGGGCACCGCGAAGGCAGCGGTCTTGCCGGTGCCGGTCTGGGCGAGGCCCACGACGTCCTTGCCCGCCAGCAGCGCCGGGATGGTCGCGGCCTGGATGGGGGTGGGGTTCTCGTAGCCGACCTCGTCGAGGGTGGCGAGCACGCGGGGGTCGATGCCCAGCTCGGCGAAGGTGGTGGTGTGCTCGTCGGCGGTGCCGGGCGCGGTGGAGGTGTCGGTGGTCATGGAGCAGTGCCTCGTTCTGTGCGGGTGGCGGCCCGGGAGCGTTCCCAGGGGCGTCGGCCACGGTCGTGGTGTCCGGACGTCCCTGCCAACCACTTGGAGCCCCGCGCGGGGCGGGAGCGTCGGACACGGCGCGGACGGGCCGCGGCCGAACACGATGCGCGTCATGGCATCGCGTTGCACGAGAAAGTGAGGGAGTGACCGGATTCGGTCCGACCACTCTATCGCACGCGGCGGCCCGTTCAGGTCCGGCGCCGCACGAGCACGAGGTGGTCCTGGTCACGCACCACCGTGTACTCGGCCCCGTAGCGGTCCCGGGCGTAGGCGGCGACGTCCCCGGGCGGGTTCCCGCCCCACGTGGCGCCGAGCCGGTCGACCACCACGTACTCCGGGGCGGGGTCCCCCTCGGAGCCCAGCCAGTGCACCTCCCCGCCGGGGACGAGGTGGTGGATCAGGGTCAGGTCCGTGGCCACGCTCGCCCCCTCGGGAACGGCGGCGAGGACCGCCTCCTTGGCGGGCGCGCGGGGGTCCGGCCGGTACGCGGCCGGGTCCGCGAGGTCGGCCAGCGGCCGGCCCGGGACCAGCAGCAGCGCCACCGCGAGGGCCAGGGCCGGGGCGGCGCGGGCGAGCCGGTGCAGCCGCCCGTCCCGCAGGCGCAGCACGGCGTCGAGCAGGGCGAGCAGGACGACGGGCATGAGCACCGCGCTGTAGTGCCAGCCGGTGCCCCAGTAGCCGTGGTTCGGGGAGAGCATCCGCCAGGCCAGCGTGGGCAGGGCCACGAGGACCAGCGGCGAGCGCAGCGCGAGCACCGCCCCGGTGGCCAGCAGCGTCAGCCAGGTCAGCGCCTTCTGCCCCGGCACCACGAGGGAGACCAGCGCCCCGAGGGGATCGGCCGCGGCGGCCGCGAGGTCCAGCCGGTCGGCGTAGGCGAACCGGCCGTCCGGGCTGAGGGCGGGCAGCACCACGGCGACCGCCAGGAGGGACCAGGAGAGCCCCCACCCGGCGAGGCCCAGACCCAGCAGAACCGGACCGCGGTCCCCGCCCGCCTCCCGGTGGGCCCGCCAGGCGAGCACGAGGCCGAGCACCGCCACGGTGACGCCGAGGTCCTCCTTGACGAGGACGACGGGCGCGGCCCACAGCGCGGCCGGCGTCCAGCGGCGCTCCACCAGGCACCCCAGGGCGAGCACCAGCAGCGGGAGGGCGAAGGCGACCTCGTGGAACTGCACCGCCACGGCGGCCTGCAGCCCGAAGCTCAGCCCGTAGGCCAGCCCCAGGGCCGCACCCGGCGCCGGGCCGAGACCGCGCACGGCGAAGCCGGTCAGCGCCGCGGCGGAGACCGCCACGAGCACGTCCTGGAGCACCAGCAGCGCCAGCGCGGAGGGGAACAGGGCGTAGAGCGGGCCCAGCAGGACGAGGATCGGGTGGAAGTGGTCGCCCAGCAGATTGGCGCCGTGCCCCTTGAGGTGGACGACCGGCCCGTGCCCGCCCGCGTAGGACTTGGCCAGCTGCGTGAAGATCCCCAGGTCCCAGGACGGGACCTCCCAGCGGTGCCACTGCAGCAGGGACCACCACATGTACAGGACCAGCACGAGCGCCCCCACGCCCACGGGCACCAGCCGCGCCCGCCCGGTGAGGGGTCCGGGCGGCGGGGCCGGGGCTGCGGGGCGCCGGAGCGCGGTGGCGGGCATGGCCTCCTCGGTGGCTGGGCGGCCCGCCCGGACCGGCGCGGCGCCGTCGGACAGGACTGCCATCATGGTCTCATGACCGCCCCCGCTCCCCCGTCCGCCGGCCCCCGCCCGGCCCGGCCCGCGGACGCCGAGCTGGTGTGGGACCCCGCGGGCGCCCTGCACCTGGGGCAGACCCTCGGGGTGCTCTCCCGCGGGTCCGGCGACCCGCTGGTCCGGGTGACGGCGCCCGACGGCGTGTGGGTGGCCGCCCGCACGGCGGCGGGACCCGTGACGGCCCGGTTCTCCCGCACCGGAGCGGGCCGGCCCCTGCAGCGTCCCGTGCTGGTGCGCGCCTGGGGCCCCGGGGCGGAGGAGTTCCTCGCGGAGGCCCCGCGGTGGGCCGGGGCGGAGGACTCCTGGGCGGAGTTCGAGGCCTCGGACGCCTTCCGCGCGCTGCCGCACCGGCTGGCCGCGGCGCGGCACCACCACCCGGGCCTGCGGCTGCCCTCGACCGGGCGGCTGCTGGACCGGGCGGTGCTGTCGGTGCTGGAGCAGCGCGTCACCGTGCGCGAGGCCGTGGCCGCGCACCGCCGGCTCGTCCGCCGCCACGGCGAGCCCGCGCCGGGGCCGGCCCCGGAGGGGATGCGGATCCCCCCGACCGCCGAGGCGTGGCGCGCGGTGCCCTCGTGGGAGTGGCACCGGGCCGGGGTCGACGGCGCGCGGGCGGCCACCGTCCGGCGCGTGGCCGAGCGGGCCGCCGCCCTGGAGCGCCTGGGCCGCGGCCCGCTGGACGCCGGCCTGCACCGGGCCCTGCGCTCGATCCCGGGCCTGGGCCCGTGGACGGCCGCGGAGATCCTCCAGTGCACGCACGGGGACCCGGACTCGGTCAGCGTCTTCGACTTCCACCTCGCGGACACCGTGTGCTGGTTCTTCGACCGCCGCCCCGGCGACGACCGGCGGATGCTCGAGCTGCTCGAGCCGTGGCGGGGCGACCGGCAGCGGGTCGTGCGCCTGCTGCGGGCCTCGGGCTTCCGCAAGCCCTCGTTCGCCCCGCGGCTGCACCCGGAGGACCACCGGCACCGCTGACGCGCGGTGAGGACATCCTGTCCTTCCTGGCCGGACGGCGCCGCCGGGCGTTCAATGGAGCCATGACGACCGAACACGTGATCGAGGAACCGCACGGCGCGGGCTACACCGAGCGGATGAACAAGCTGCGGGCCGGGGTCCTGGGCGCCAATGACGGCATCGTCTCGGTGGCCGCGGTGGTGGTGGGCGTGGCCGGCGCCACGACGAGCACCAGCGCGATCCTCCTGGCCGGGGGCGCCGCCCTGGTCGGCGGGGCCCTGTCCATGGCCCAGGGCGAGTACGTGTCCGTGTCCAGCCAGGCGGACTCCCACCGGGCCCTCATCGAGAAGGAGAAGCAGGAGCTGATCGACATGCCCGAGGCCGAGCTCCGCGAGCTCGCCGAGATCTACCGGGCCAAGGGCCTGTCCGCCGGCACGGCCGGGCAGGTGGCGCGCGAGCTCACCGAGCACGACGCCCTGGCCGCGCACCTGGACGCGGAGCTCAACATCGACCAGGAGGACATCGTCAGCCCGTGGGGCGCGGCGGTCGCCTCGGCACTGTCCTTCCTCGTCGGGGCGCTGCTGCCCATGCTGGCGATCCTGCTGCCGCCGGAGGCCTGGCGGATCCCGGTCACCTTCGTCGCCGTGCTCGCCGCCCTGGCCGTCACCGGCTGGCTGGGCGCCCAGCTCGGCGGCACCCCGCAGCGCGGCCGCGCGGTGGTGCGCGTGGTGGTCGGCGGGGCGCTGGCCCTGGTGGCCACCTTCGCGCTCGGCTCGCTGTTCGGCGTCGCCGGCGTCGCCTGACCCGGGCGCGACCGGGTGCGCGTCCCGCCCACGACGACGCCGGGCCCCGCCTCACGAGGAGGCGGGGCCCGGCGTCGTCAGCGGCAGCGGACCGGCGCTCAGGCGTCGGTCGCGTCCTGGGAGTGCTTGGCGACCTCCGCGCGGACCTCGTCCATGTCGAGGCCCTTGACGGCGTCGATCACCTGGTCGAGAGCGGAGGAGGGCAGCGCACCGGGCTGCGAGAACACGAGGATGCCCTCGCGGAAGGCCATGAGCGTGGGGATCGAGGAGATCTGCGCCGACGCGGCGAGCATCTGCTGATCCTCGGTGTCGACCTTCCCGAACACGATGTCCTCGTGCTTCTCGGAGGCGGCCTCGTACGTGGGCGCGAACTGCTTGCACGGTCCGCACCACTCGGCCCACCAGTCGAGCAGGACGATGTCGTTCTCGGCGATGGTCTGGCCCAGGGTGTCCTGGGTGATGTCAACGGTAGCCATGGGACCCAGCGTAGGGGCCGGGCCGCCCGGGCGGCACCGGATTTCACTCGTGGCTCAAGACGGGCCCGCGCTGCTCCTACACTGAGGGGCACGACCGGGACGGGCGGAGGCGGACCATGGAATTCGAGATCGGCATCTTCTCCCTCGGCGAGGTCGTCCAGGACCCCGTCACGGGCGCCCGGCCCGACACCCGGCAGCGGCTCGGGGACATGATCGAGCAGGCCGAGGCCGCCGAGCGCGCCGGTCTGACGGTCATGGGCGTCGGGGAGAACCACGGCACGGACGTGGTGGCCGCCTCACCGGTGGTGCTGCTGTCCGCGATCGCCGGACGCACCAGCCTGCTGCGCCTCACCACCGCCGTGTCCGTGCTCACGGCCGGGAACCCCGTGCAGCTCTACGAGCAGATTGCGATGCTGGACAACATCTCGGGCGGGCGCGCCGAGATGGTCGTGGGCCGCGGCGCGTCCGCACGCGTGCTGCGCGCCCTGGGACTGGAGGGCCAGGACCACGACGCGCTGTTCGAGCAGAAGCTGCTCCAGCTGCTGGAGCTGCTGGAGACGAACCCCTCGACCTTCGACGGCCGGCTCGCCGGCCGGGAGGCGGAGCTCGACCTCCAGCCGCGCCCGCTGCAGGCGCGCCTTCCGGTGTGGGTGGGCTCCTCCGGCACCCTGCACTCGGTGGTGCGCGCCGGCGTGCTGGGCCTGCCCCTCGCGCTGCTGCGCACGCACGGTCCCCTCGCCGACGCGCTCCCGGCCGTGGCGGCCTACCGCCAGGCCCTCGAGGAGTCCGGGCGGGACACGGGCACCCCGGTGAGCCTGAACGTCCCCGGCTTCGTCGCCCGCACCCCCGAGCAGGCGCGCGAGCTCAGCTATCCCTACTTCGCGGCGGGGGCCCGCAGCCACGGCCCCGTCCTCGCGCGTGATCCCCGGTGGACCCGCGAGGAGTACGACCGGCAGTGCGCCCCCGAGGGCTCCCTCGTGGTGGGGGACGTGGACGAGGTCGTCGCCAAGATCGTGGCCCAGCAGCAGGCGCTGGGCCACGGGCGGCTGCTGCTGCGGATGGACGCCGGAGGCGTCCCCCACCGCCTGGCGCTCGAGGCGATCACGCTGCTCGGCACCGAGGTGGTGCCCCGGGTGCGGGCCGCGCTGTGCTGAGCGCCCCGGCAGTCCTCAGGCCTGCTCCGGCGGCACCGGTGAGGCCGTGAGCACGACGTTCTTGCCCCAGAGGTCCTCGGTGTAGCAGCTGACGACGACCAGCCGGTCCGGCACGATCCGCCAGATGTCGCTGTCCTTGAGGGTGTTCTTGTCGTGGGTGACCACGGAGTCCACCCGGTACTCGAGGGTCCCGGTCTCCGTCTCCAGCTCGATCTCGCTGCCCACGAGCCCCGGGTCGCTCAGCCGGTTGAACGGGGCGTCACGGCCCTCCCAGCTGTGCCCCGTGATGTACGTGGTGTTCTCCGAGCCCTCCCCCGGCATGCCGTAGGGGGTGAGCCAGTAGCCGTCCAGGGTGTCCGGCGGGACGAGCATCTCGGTGGCCAGCTCCTGCTCGCTGGGGGCCAGGGGCAGCACCGCCACGTCGAGCTGGGCGTCCTCGACCCGCAGCCGGACGGGCGCAGCGGCCTCCGGGCGGGCGGCGTCCGGCTCCGGCGCGGCCTCGGCGGCCGGGGCCGGGGTGGGCGCCGCGGTCACGGACGCGGCGGGGGCCTGCGGGGCGGGCTCCGGCGGGGTCGCACCGAGCGGGTCGGTCAGCAGGACCGTGGACAGGACCGCCACGGCGGCGAGGCCGCCGGCCGCGGCCGTCCAGCGCGCCACGGACCGGCGGCGTGGTGCCTGGTGCTGCGTGGGGTCCATGCGGGGAGCCTCCGTGCTCGGGTCGGCAGACGACTGCGCCCTGGTGCCGCGCGGGCGCGGCACCAGGGCGTTCCAGCCTAGACGGGATCAGGCGCGGGCGCGGCGCACCCGGAAGGCCACGGCCCCGGCCACGGCCGCGACGGAGGCCAGCAGCGCGGCGAGCACGCCGGCACCGGGGCCGCTCTGCTCGGCCGTCTGCATGTTGATGCCCTCGTTCACGCCGGCGGCCGAGTCGCCCTCGGCGCCGGTCCAGTCGTCGGCGCCGGTGAGCAGGCCGCCGCAGCTGCCCTGGAACAGGGCGAGGAGCGCGGCGCCGTCCTCCATGTAGACCTCACCCTGGGCGCGGGCGTCCGTGGCGGCCGTCTGGAAGTGCGCGGCGGCGGCGGCGGAGGCCGCGGCGGCCTCGTCGACCGCCGGGTCCTCGGTGGCGTCGGCGTAGCCCTGCTGCAGCCCGAGGATCGTGTTCCAGGCGTCGCGCGCCGGGCCCATGGTGTCGGCGTGCACGATGGCCTGCTCCAGGTCGGCCTGCGCCGTCTCGAGCTGGGCGAGGGTCCCCGCGTCGGCCACGAGGGAGTTGAAGTGCACGCTCGTGTCGTGGAGGTGGTCGGCAGCCGTGACCAGGTTGCTCACGGTGGCGCTCATCTCGGGAGCGGTGCAGGTGTCGGCGTGGGCCGCCGGAGCACCCAGGAACAGGCCGCCCGCCAGAACCGCGGCCGACGAACCGGCGGCCACCCATTTCTTCACAGCAGTCATATCGGTACGTCTCCTCAGATCGTTCAGAACCCCGGGCCTGCCCCTGGGGTACCAGCGCGCGGCACAGTTCTCCTGGCGTCCCGGGGACGTGCACCGGCGGAATCGCGGCAGGGTTCGTCGTGCTGCTGGTTCATCCGGTGTGGGGGGTCCCGGCGCCCAGCTCGGGGGGTGCTGGAGCGCGGCCGGATGATGCTGTCGGTTCAAGCTACAAGGATTTGCATCTTTTTAGCAATTGTTAATGGCGCGTCGGCGCGGCGGCTCCGCCGCCCGGTCCCCTCTTCCGGGGGCGCCGCCCGCGGGACGGCGCGGACACGGCGCCTGCGACGACGGACCGGTGGCGCCGCGACCGCCGGACCTCCCCACGGCCGGAGCGGGTCCGGCGCCGGCCCTTCCCGTCCCGGCGGCGAGGGACCGGCGCGGGCCCACGGCAGGCCGGAAGGACATCGGGGCCGGCGCACGCTGCGGCGACGCCCTCGCCGGCGACCCGGCCATCAGCGCCCGGGCACGAAAAAACACCCCGGACCACAGGTCCGGGGTGTTTCCGATGTCCTGCGACATCTCACTGTGGCAGATGAGGGATTCGAACCCCCGTAGGCAATGCCAGCTGATTTACAGTCAGCCCCCTTTGGCCGCTCGGGTAATCTGCCGGGGTGCGGCCCCCGCGTGCGGGAGCACTTCAACAGTACAGAAGATCGAGCGGGATGCGAAATTGCCCGGTCCCCCGTCCCGGCGGGCTCAGGACACGATGCGGTGGTGGACCTGCAGGAGGAAGCGTTCGGCCTGCTGGGTGGTGATCTCCCCGTGGGTGACGGCCTCCGCGAGATCCTCGGCGATCCCGGCCAGCCGCTCCGCGGCCTCCGGGCCGATCGCTGCGGGGGCGGCGGTGACCGTGCCCCCCGGAGCGGCGGCCGGGTCGGCCGCGACCGGGCCGAGCCCGATGCCCATCAGCAGGGCGGCCGCCAGGGCGGTCGCCGCCACGGCCGTCCCGCGCAGGCTCCGAGCCGGACCGGGCACCACGTCGTCGGGGTCCTGGGGTGTGCTCATGCCGCCATCTTCGAAGGCCGACCTGGACGGATCCTTGGGTGCGGGTCACGAAACGGTGACGGGGACCGCCCGTTAGACTGGCGCCCAGTCCGGCGGGACGCACGTCGCCCGCTCCGCAGCTCACAGTCCGGGAGGCACAATGGCCAGCGATTCCTCGTTCGACGTCGTCAGCAAGGTGGACAAGCAGGAGGTGTCCAACGCCCTGAACCAGGCGCAGAAGGAGATCGCCCAGCGCTACGACTTCAAGGGCGTCGGGGCGGAGATCGACTTCTCCGGCGAGAAGATCCTCATGAAGGCCAACTCGGAGGAGCGGGTCGGTGCGGTGCTCGACGTCTTCCAGTCGAAGCTCGTCAAGCGCGGCATCTCCCTGAAGTCTCTCGACGCCGGGGAGCCCTTCGCCTCCGGCAAGGAGTACCGGATCGAGGCCTCCGTCAAGGAGGGCATCGCCCAGGACCAGGCGAAGAAGATCACCAAGCTCATCCGCGACGAGGGCCCCAAGGGCGTGAAGGCCACCATCCAGGGCGACGAGCTGCGGGTGTCCTCCAAGTCCCGCGACGACCTGCAGGACGTGATCGCCCTGCTCAAGGGCTCGGACCTCGAGGTCGACCTGCAGTTCATCAACTACCGCTGAGTCCGGGCGCCGGCCCCGGCCGGCGCGCGGGCTACGGAGGGGCTTCCCCGACGTCGCACGGTCACAGCGGAACAGCTGGTCGGCGGTCCGGCCCGCGGCTACGGTCGGTGCATGATGACTGCGCACCGGCTCGAGGAGATCCGCACCTTCCACACCGCGCTGTCGACGAGGTACCGGACGGATCCCGCGGCGATCAACGCGCTGGAGCGCCACGCCGTGCTCAGCATGATGGCCGAGCTGCTCGAGCACGCCGAGGCGACGCTCGAGCGGTGACGAGAGCGCCCCGCCTGCCGTGCGGCAGACGGGGCGTCCTTGTACCCGATGGGGGTCTCGGGCACCCGTCCCCGGGGGTGGACGGCACGACCGTACCGCCCCCGGATGAACCGGAGGTGAAACCCGCGGCTCAGCGGCGCCCCAGGCCGGCCATGCCCTCCAGCCGGGCCACCCGGTCGGCGGTCGGCGGGTGGGTGCGGAACAGGCTGGACGCCCCGCCGCCCCGGAACGGGTTGGCGATCATCAGGTGCGAGGTGTTGACGAGCTTCTGGTCCGCGGCGTTCAGCGGCCGCGCGCTCGTGCCCGCCTCGATCTTGCGCAGGGCCGAGGCCAGGGCCAGCGGGTCGCCCGTGAGCTGCGCGCCGTCCTGGTCCGCGTCGTACTCGCGGGTCCGGGAGACGGCGAGCTGGATGATCGTGGCGGCCAGGGGGGCGAGGAAGGCCAGCAGCAGCCCGACCAGAGGATTGCCGCGGTCGCCGTCCCGGCCGCCGCCGAAGATGGCCGTGAACTGCAGGAACTGGGCCGCGGACGTGATGATGCCGGCGACGGCCGCGGCGATCGAGGACGTGAGGATGTCGCGGTTGTAGACGTGCATCAGCTCGTGGCCCAGCACGCCGCGCAGCTCCCGCTCGTCGAGCAGCTGCAGGATGCCCTCGGTCACGCACACGGCCGCGTTCTCGGGGTTGCGTCCCGTGGCGAAGGCGTTGGGGCTCATCGTCGGGGCGATGTAGAGCCGCGGCATCGGCTGGTCCGCGCGCCGGGACAGCTCCCGCACGATCCGGTGGTACCCCGGGGCCTGCTGCTCCGTGACGGGAATGGCGCGCATGGACCGGAGCGCGAGCTTGTCGCTGTTCCAGTAGCTGTAGGCCGTCGAGGCCAGGCCGATGAGGGCGAAGACCCAGATGAAGACGCTGCTGCCCGTGCCGCTGGCCACCACCCACCCGATCGCGAGCAGCACCCCCCACAGGCCGCCGAGCAGCAGGACGGTCTTCAGTCCGTTGTGGTGCTGGTGCATCGTGGGCGCGGCTCCTTCTGCCGGGGGCGTGGACTACTGCTCATGACAACGGCTGCGAGGGCTGCTCTTCTTCCCTGCCCGCCGTGCGCACGGCGAGTTCCCAGCCGGCTCCGAGCATTCCTCGTCCGCGCATTCCTCGTCCGCGGGCTTCCGCACCGGGCACTCCTGCGTGGTCCGGCGGTCCGACGACGCGGCGGCGCCCCGGCTCAGGCGCTCGGCGCCGGGCCGGCAGGGGTGGAGGGAGCACCGTCGCCGGGTGCAGGGTCCGTGACGGGTGCGGTGGTCGGGACGTCCGGGACCGGCGGTCCCGGATCGGCTGCCGGCGGCATGCTGGGCGTGCCGCCGGGCGGGGTGGTCGGCGACGGCGGCGGAGCGCTGGGCGGCTCGGCCGGAGCGGTGCCCGGCTGCTCGGCCGGCGGGCTCGCCGGAGGCGCCGTCGGCGGAGCACTGGGCGGTTGCGCCGGATCGGTGCCCGGCTGCTCGGCGGGTGGGCTGCTCGGCTGCTCCGCCGGGCCGTCGCCGGGCCGGTCCTGGGCCGGCGGTCCGGCCGGGTCCTGGGGAGCAGGGGCTGGGTCGTCCGGGGGCGCGGGCGTCCCGCCGCTCCCACCGCCCGTCACGGCGCCGCCCGAGGCGCTCCGCCCGCCCGAGGCATCCCGCCCGTCCGGGGTGCTGCGGCTGTCGGGGGCACGCGCCCCCGCCGGCGCGTCCGTCCCGGCGCGCTCCGCCGCGGCGCCGCCTCCGCCGCCCGTGCTCCGGGAGGTCGCGGTCGGGTCGCCGTCGTCGCCCGTGGCCGCCGTCCCGGCGTCCGCGGCTCCCCCGCCCGCCGTGTCGGTCGCCCCGCGGGCCGCACTCCGGGCGGTCGCGGCGGCCTCCGTTAACGGGCCGGGAGAGGGATCGACGACGGGCAGGGACGGCACGCCGGCTCCGGAGGTGCCGGGGCCGCTCGCGAGCGCCCGGCCGTCCCCGTCCTCGGCGGTGGACGTCGAGGAGGAGCCGCTCGGGGCGCCCACGCCCGCGCCCCCGCTGTCGGCGGCCCGGGTCGTCCCGTCCCCGGGTCCGCCCGTTCCCGTCACCGCCAGCCCGGCGAGCGCGGCGGCCGCCGCGAGCGCGCCGGCGCCCAGCAGGACCTTCCTCCCCCGCCGTGCGGTGCCGACGGCGGCCAGGGATCCTCCGGCGAGGTCCGTCCCGGGGGCCGCGGCCGGGCGCTCCGCACCTGCCCGGCCGGCCGTGCGCACGATCTCGCCGAGCTCGTCCACGGCGTCCCCCCACAGGGGCACACCGGCGAGGACCGGCAGCACCCAGCCGCGGAGACCGGCCTCGGTGTCCTGCAGGTACAGGAGATCGGCGGTGCAGCGGGGGCACTCGTCCAGGTGCGCCTCGACCTCGCGCCGCCGCGGCTCGGGCAGGGCCCCGTCCACGACGGCCCCGAGCTCTCCGGCGCACTGCTCGCAGGCGGACGTGCGGGGGTGGTCGAGCCGGAGCCGCCGGTAGGCGGCCCGCAGCCCGGCCCGCGCCTCGAGGTGCAGCGCGGTCGTGGCGGCGGGGCTCAGGCCGAGGACCGCGGCGGTCCGGTCCAGCGGCAGCCCCTCCACCTCGGTGTGCCACAGCACGGCCTGCCAGGACGGGGGCAGCCCGAGGTAGACGCGGGACACGGCCTCGGCGGAGCGGGGCGGCTCCGCCCCGGCCCGGCCCACGACGCCGACCAGCCGGGCGCGGAGGAAGGCCTCCGGGCCGTCGCCGGCGGGCAGGTCCTCGACGACCTGGTCCACCGCGGTGCCGGCCAGCTGCTCCGCATCGGGGCGGCTGGGGGTGTGGAGGCGGGCCACGGCCACGGCCGTGGGCCAGTGCCGGTCCCTGAGGTCCTGGAACGCGTGGGGCTGTCCCGCCCGCACGGCGGCGAGCAGTTCCTCGTCGGTGGTGCGCGTCATAGGTCTCCGTCGCTCTCGGGAGGGGGCGGCTGCAGGGTGGTGCGGGCGACCCGGAAGTGCTCTGGCGACGTCCGGGCCCTGCCCGGACGGTGACGGCGCGCGGCCGAGGCGTGCGCCTCCTGCTGCGGATCCCCCGATCCCCCGCTCCCCATGGTAGGCGGGGCCGCCGGACGGGGCACGGCGCCCGCGTCACGCCGCCTTTCCGTTCGTAACACGGGCGTGGGGGCGCACACCGGCGGGCCCGGTGGCCTCCCGCGCTATTGTGAGTTCATCGTGATAACGCTACGGTGGTGGCATGCAGACAACGGAACGCCCCGCCCCGGACGCCGGCCGCAACGCCGCGTGGTCGGACCGGCTGCGCTCCCACGGCCGCCGCGTCACCAAGCAGCGGCTGGCCGTCCTCGACGCGGTGGAACGCCGCCCGCACTCCACGGCGGAGGACGTCGTGGCCGAGGTCCGCGCGGTGCTGCCGGCGATCACCGTGCAGTCCGTCTACGTGGTGCTCTCGGACCTCACGGCGGTCGGCATGCTGCGCAAGTTCGAGCCGCCCGCCTCACCGGCCCTCTACGAGACCCGCACCGGGGACAACCACCACCACGCCTACTGCGTGCGCTGCGGGGCGGTCGTCGACGTCGACTGCGCCGTCGGCCACGCCCCGTGCCTCACGCCCTCGGAGCACCACGGCATGCGCCTGCTGGCCGCCGACGTGGTCTACCAGGGCATCTGCGCCGACTGCCTGGCCGCCGCACCGGCCCCGCTGCCCGACGCCGGCTGACCAGCGTCGGGTGAACAGCGCGGGCTGAACGTCCTCGGCGGAACGGCGCCGCCGGGGTCAGTCCTCCCGCGGCGCCCGGGTGGTGCGCTCTCCCGCGGACGGGTCCGCCTGCTCCTCCCGCGCGCTCCCCCTCTGCGCGTCCTCCTTCTCCACGAGGGCCAGCAGCTCCCGGAGCTGCTCGGCCGTCAGCGTCGCCACGGGCGGGTGCGCGTTGATGCACACCTTCGCCGCCCCCGAGTCCAGGGCGAAGCGCAGCGCCTGGCGCGACGGCGCGGAGCGCGCCTCCAGGCCCGGGTCCAGGGCGGCGACCTCCGCCGCGGAGGTGAACAGCAGCAGGGTGTCGGGGGTCGCGCCCTCCTCCTGCGGCTTGGCGTAGACCGGGACGGCCCGCTCGCCCTGCACGCGGGCGCCGAGCAGCAGCACCCCGTCCGGGGCCAGCAGCCCGGCGAGCAGCTGGGACATGTTGTTCTCGAGCATCGCCGCCTTGACCACGTCGTTGTGCGGCGCGCGCACGGCCCACTGGATCTGGGGCCGGCTGATCCGGCAGCCCCGGTGGGCGGGGTCGATGACCAGGTGGTCGTGCTGGGGGTCGTCCACCAGCATCTGCAGGATCTTCACGGCCGGCTCGCGCAGCAGCACGGGCTTGCCCCCGTCCGGGTGGTGCCGGTCGAACATGGCCTGCGCCTCGGCGGCCGACGTGTAGGCGGCCAGCGACCGGGTTCCGTCCGGCTCCGCGAGGGTCTGGACGCGCAGCGTCGAGCCCGGCCCCACGGCCTGCCCGTCGGGGCCCTCCACCAGCGTGCTCGAGGTGACGTCGAGCAGCAGGGACCCGGCCATGCACTGGCGGATGACCTCGATCATCGCCTTGTTGTCGGGGGCCTCGACGAACCGGTCGATCGCCGCTCGCACCAGCGGGTGGACCACGCCCTCGCCGTCCGGCTCCTGCTCGGCGCCCGGGTCCAGGGCCGGCAGCTCGACGCCCTCCCGGGCGGCGAGCTCCGCCGCCCACCCCGGGATTCTGGCCCGGGTGCGCGGGAACCTCCGGAGGTGCTCCAGCACGTCCTGCGCGGTCCAGGGCCCCTCGGTGCCCCACGGCCGCGGCTCGCCGTCGAGGTCGTACGTCCCGCCGATCCGGTGGGTGGGCTCGGGCCAGCCCTCCGCGAGGATCACCACGGTCGCGGTGAACCAGGTCCCGCGGCCCCGCACGTAGGAGCGTTCCCGCAGCTGCTCGACCGCCGGGATGACGGCGCTGTCCTCCTTGACGGGGCCCACGGTGCCGGGCACCACCTCCTGCCCGCGCTGCTCGCGCACGCGCAGGTGGACGCGGCCGCCCTGGAACTTGAGGTCCACGATCATCCGGTCCCATCCCGGCTCGGTGCGCAGCACCGAGAGGATCCAGGTGCCGATGGTGTTCAGCAGCTCCTGCCGGCCCGGTCCAGGAGTCGGGGTGGCGGGGGTCTGGCTCATGCGGTGGCTCGTTCCCGGCCCGCGCGGGGCCTGCTCGGATCGTGGTGGTCTCGCCGGACGGCCACGGGCAGGACGCGGCGCCGCGGAGCCCGGAGGCCTCGCCCTCCACCCTACCGAAGGCCCTCGGCCGCACCCTCGCGCGGCGGCGCGGCCGGGGTCCCCGACGCACGGCGGAGGCCCCGCCGTGACGCTCCCGCGCCCGTGATGGTTGCTAGCCTGGACGCATGACGAAAACGCTGCAGGATCTGATCGACGAGTCGATCTTCATCTCCACCGAGTACCAGGCCAGGCTGGCCGAGCTGACCCAGGGCGCCGAGTGGGACGTCGACTTCTCCGCCCCGGCGTTCACCCTGCAGACCGACCCGCCCGTGAGCCTCACCCCGTACCTGCTGGGCACCGAGTCCGCATCGCGCGGGTCCTGGATCTGGTCCTGGCAGGAGCTGGGCCACTTCCCGGACACCGTGGTCTCCGCCGCGGTCCAGGCGCGGGAGGCCGGCCGGCGCCTGGGCGTGGAGGAGCTGTCCACCGACGAGCTGCCCGTGGCGGACGGACTCGCCCGCCGGCTGACGCTCGCGGCCAAGGCCGTGACCGGCGTCTACGCGCACTACCCGGCCGGCGCCGGCGGCGGCGTCACCGCGTGGCTGCTGCTGGAGGGCCCCGAGTTCGAGCTGCCGGAGCTCACGGTGGAACGGATGATGCGGGTCATCGCCGAGGCGCTGACCACCGACACCGCGGTGGACCACAACCTCGCGGTGGACTCCTACGCCAAGCTGCGCGGCGCGCACATCGAGTGGGACACCGAGGCCACGTGCGTGGTCACCGTCCGGGACGGCGCCCAGCGCTTCTGGTTCGACGACCACCAGATCTCCGGCGTCGAGCCCGCCGAGCCCACCGTCGGCCCCGACGTGCTCGCGGACCTCGCCGCGGACGCCCGTGCCCGGGCCGTGACCCTGCGCGAGGACCGGGCCGCTGCCGAGAGCGCGGCCGCCCGCGAGGCGAGCCGGCCGCAGGCCGCCGCGGCCGAGGCGGCCCCGGCGCCCGCCGCCGCGCGGCAGGAGCAGCCCGAGCCGCTGGAGGTCCCCGACTTCGTGGAGACGGAGCACGCGGCGCCGGTGCGCGAGGCCGAGCAGCCCCGGGAGACCGCGGAGCCGGTCGCGGCCGCCGCGGACGGCGATCTGCCCTTCGACCAGGAGCCCTCGGACCGGGACGTGCGTCCCGGCCGGGTGAGCACCACGGTGGTGCCCGGGCCCGAGCCCGTCCGCCCCGCCGCGGAGGAGGCCCCCGAGCCGGTCGTCGAGCGGGCCCCGGAGCCGGCCCCCGAGCGCGAGGTGGAGCGGGAGGTCGTGGCCGGTCCCGGTGTCCCGGGCAGCGCCGAGGCCGAGCCCGTGGTGGAGGGCGAGGAGCCGGCCGAGGAGGAGCAGGGCGAGCGGAAAAAGGGCTTCTTCAGCCGATTCTTCGGCCTCTGAGCCCGGGCGTTACCCTCGAGCGTGACCGCATACAACACCGCGCCCGGCCCGGATCCCGACGAGCAGTCGAGGACCCGGGCCGGTCTGCTGGCCGGCTTCGGCGCCTACGGCATCTGGGGGCTGCTGCCCCTCTACTTCGTCGTCCTGGAGCCGGCCACGCCCCTGGAGATCGTGGCGCTGCGGGTGCTCTTCTCCCTGCTGTTCTGCCTGGTGCTGCTCGCGCTGACGCGGCAGCTCGGCACGCTGGGCCGGGCGCTGCGCACCCCCCGCACGCTCGCGGCCCTCGCCCTCGCGGGCCTGCTCATCGGGATCAACTGGTTCCTCTACGTGCTCGCGACGACCACGGGGCACACCATCGAGGCCTCCCTGGGATACTTCATCAACCCGATCGTGGCCATCCTGCTCGGCGTGGTCGTGCTGCGGGAGCGGATGCGGCGGCTGCAGTGGGCGGCCGTCGGGGTGGGGTTCGTCGCCGTCGTGGTGATGGCCGTCTTCTACGGCAGCGTGCCCTGGCTGTCCCTCGGCCTGGCCTTCTCCTTCGGCCTCTACGGGCTGGTCAAGAACCGGGTGGGCGCCTCGTTCCCCGCCGTGGTGACCCTCACCGTGGAGACGCTGGCCCTGACCCCCGTGGCCGCGGTGGTCGTGGCGGCGCTGTCGGCGGACGGCTCGCTGACCCTCGGCACGGAGGGCCCGGGCCACGCCGCGCTGCTGCTGGCCGCCGGTGTGATCACGGCCGTGCCCCTGATCCTCTTCGGCGCCGCGGCGAGCCGGCTCCCGCTGTCCACCGTGGGGATGATCCAGTACCTGACGCCCATCATGCAGTTCCTGCTGGCCGTGCTCGTGCTCGGCGAGCAGATGCCGCTGGTGCGCTGGGTGAGCTTCTGCTTCGTGTGGCTCGCCGTCCTGCTGCTCGTGCTCGACGCCGTGCGCGCGCCGCGGGCGCGGCGGGCCTGAGCCCGTTCCGGGGCACCGCCTCGACGACGGCCGCGGACGGGCCGGTACCGGTCGGGGAGGCAGCCGAGGGGAGCAGGTGCCGCGAGTCCGCGCAGGCCCCGGGAACAGCCGGGAACGGTCCGGGAACGGTGCGGGAACGGTCCGAGGACATGAAGGAGGGCCCCCGGCGCCGTGCGGCGCCGGGGGCCCTCGTGTCGTCCCGGGCCGGGCCCGGGAGGGCGGTCAGGTGGTGCGGGGGTAGTCCTCGGCGCCGAAGCCCTGGTCGTTGTCGGGCTCCTCCGGCACGCGCCGCAGGTGCAGGACCGCGGCGATGAAGCCGCCCCACACGGTGAGCACGGCGACGACGAGCATGACGATGGCGGAAGCGGTCATCGGGGGTCCTCCTGGGATCCGGTCGTGCGGGGCGGGGTGTCGGAGCTCCACGGCGCCTGCCCGGCTCCTCCGGTGGGGGGAGCGGCGTGCCGGCCCGTGCCCGTGGCGGTGCCCTGCGCCACGGTGCCCTCCGCCACGGTGCGGTAGGAGAACTCCTGGTCCAGGGCCGGGGTGCGCAGGGCGGTGTCCGACCAGCGCGAGAGGTGGTCGTCCCCCTGGATCCGGTTGCGGTCCGTGAAGGCGTCCAGGATCGCCGGGGACGGGCTGAGCTCGTTGGCCCGGGAGGCGGCCGGCCACGGCAGCTTCGAGAGCACGTACGCGATCACGACGAGGCCGATGGCCATCCCCCAGCCGAAGGTGTTGACGAACCAGGTGGGCATTTCGCCGTAGCCCTCCGCCACGGTCGTGGTGAGCGTGTCGATGAGGATGTAGCCCAGCACGATCGGGGTGATCCCGCCGGCCACGACCATCCACGTGCGGCCGAGCTTGAAGGAGGAGACCGAGTTGAGGTGGTCCCGCAGCGTCGGCAGCGCGGAGAAGCCCGCGGTGAGGAGCATGACGGAGACCAGGGCCGCGGCCACGATGCCGAACTGGTTGACGAAGTTGTCCGTGACGTCCAGCAGGTTCAGCCCCGTGGTGGTGGTGAACAGCCCCAGCGAGATGATCGCCATCGGCACGCCCACCGCGATCACGGCGGTGCGGCGGCGCAGGCCGAGCTTGTCCTGCACGGCCGCCACGACGACCTCGACGATCGACACGAGGGAGGTGAAGCCGGCGAAGGTCAGCGAGGCGAAGAAGAGGACCCCGATGAGGGTCCCGAACGGGGCCTGCGAGATGATCGTGGGGAACGCGATGAACGCCAGGCCGATGCCGGAGGTCGCCACCTCGTCCACGGCCGTGCCCGCCGCCGACGCCATGAAGCCCAGGGCCGCGAAGACGCCGATGCCGGCCAGGATCTCGAAGCTCGAGTTGCCGAAGCCGACCACGAGCCCGGAGCTGGTGAGGTCGGTCTTGGGCTTGAGGTAGGAGGAGTAGGTGATCATGATGCCGAAGCCCACCGACAGCGAGAAGAAGATCTGGCCGTAGGCGGCGACCCACACGGCGCTGTCGCCCAGCGCCGCCCAGTTCGGGGTGAACAGGGCGTTGAGCCCGTCCGTGGCGCCCGGCAGGGTGAGGGCGATGACGACGATCACGAGGAACATCAGCACGAGCAGCGGGATGAGGATCAGGTTGACCTTCCCGATGCCGTTCTGCACGCCCAGGAGCAGGACCACGAGCAGCGCCAGCCACGCCACTCCGGTGGCGACGAGCACGCTCGGGACGAAGTCGAAGCCGACGGTGACCTCCTCGGAGACCTGCAGGAAGTCGCCGAGGAAGAAGGTGCCCGGGTCCGTCCCCCAGGCCTTGTCGATCGAGAAGAACGTGTAGAGCATCGCCCAGCCCAGGATCACGGCGTAGTAGATGGCGATCACGAAGCTGATGCCCATCTGCCACCAGCCGATCCACTCCGTCTTGGGGTGCAGCCGGCGGTAGGCCAGCGGCGCCGAGGCGCGGAAGCGGTGGCCCACGCCGTACTCGAGCATCAGCAGCGGGATGCCCGCGGTGAGCAGCGCGACGAGGTAGGGGATGATGAACGCGCCGCCGCCGTTCTCGTAGGCGATGTACGGGAACCGCCAGATGTTGCCCAGCCCGACGGCGGAGCCGATCGCGGCGAAGATGAAGACCGTGCGGCTGGAGAACGCCTCGCGGGGCGCGGCGGCACGGCCGGGTGGGGACTGAGGGGTCATGGTCGTCCTCGGTGCGGGAAGTGGTCTGTGGACGGCTACAGGCTAGTCCGTCCGACCGCTGCGACACACCGAGGAGCCCGCGGAGCGGCCCGGGCTCAGGCCTCGCGGTGGACGACGGCGTGGGCGAACGCCACGAGCGCGCGCTTGGCCACCGAGTCCGGCAGCGGCTCGAGAGAGGCGATGGCCTCGTCGGCCCACCGGCGGGCGATCCGCCAGGCCTCGTCCGTGGCCCGGTGCCCGGAGACCGCGGCCACGGCCTCGGCCAGGGCCTCGTCGGACGCGAGGTCGCCGTCGAGGAGCTCGACGGCGCGCCGGGCCCCGGCGTCGCCCTCCCCCGCCATGCGGCGCAGGAGCAGCACCGGCAGGGTCGGCACGCCCTCGCGCAGGTCGGTGCCGGGGGACTTGCCGGAGACCTCGTCCTCGCCGGTCACGTCGATGACGTCGTCGGCGAGCTGGAAGGCGATGCCGACCTTCTCCCCGTACTCGACCATGACCTCCACGACGTCCTGCGGGGCGCCGGCCAGCACGGTGCCGAAGTGCCCGCAGGCGGCGATGAGGGATCCGGTCTTGCCCGCGAGCACGTCGAGGTAGTGCTCCAGCGGGTCCTGCCCGTCGCGCGGGCCGACCGTCTCGTGCAGCTGGCCGAGCACGAGGCGCTCGAAGGTGTCCGCCTGGATCTTCAGGGCGCGCTGGCCGAGGTCGGAGACCATGGAGGAGGCGCGGGCGAAGATGAGGTCGCCGGTGAGGATCGCCACCGAGTTCCCCCACACCGTCTGGGCCGTGGCCACGCCGCGGCGCAGGGGCGCGGAGTCCATGACGTCGTCGTGGTAGAGGGTCGCCAGGTGCGTGAGCTCGACCACCGCGGCGGCCTCGAGCACGGCGTCGTTGACGCCGCCGCCGATCTCCCCGGCCAGCACGGTCAGCAGCGGGCGCACCCGCTTGCCGCCGGCCTGGAGCAGGTGGCGTGAGGTGACGTCGGCGAGGTGGTCGGCGCTGCGCACCGCCTCGTCCAGGCGCTCCTCGATCCGGGCGAGCGCCTGCAGCACGACCGGACCCAGCCGGTCGTCGGTCGCGATGAGGTCGAAGCCGGCCGGCAGCTTCACCTGATCGGTGCCGAGACCCGTGGAGGGGCCGCCGGCGCTCGCGGAGGAGGATTCAGTCACGGTCCACCACTCTAGCGAGTTTTCGGGGGTCGGGTGTTGTCCGTGGGGGGCGTCAGGGCGTCCAGCAGGGCGATCACGCGGTCCTCCCACGCGGCGGCCGGGCGGTCGGAGAGCTCCGTCATGACCCGCACCACGAACCGCATCAGGGCGGGCACCGCCATGCCGGTGCGCACGGCGGCCTTCATCACGGCGGGGCTGCCGATCAGCTGGGCCAGGACGCGGCCCTGCGTGAAGTGGGCGCCCCACTCCTGCCGCACCCGGCCGGGGTAGCCGGAGAGCACGCGCTCGCGCTGGGCCGGGCCGTTGGCGGCCGCCGCGGCCACGACGTGCTCGGCGGCGTAGCGGGCGGACTCCATCGCGTTGGAGATGCCCTCGCCGTTGAACGGGGAGACGAGGCCCGCGGCGTCGCCGAGCAGGAGCATCCCCGGGACGTGGTGCGGGGTGCGGTTGAAGGCCATCGGCAGGGCCGCCCCGAGCACGCGGCCGCGGCGGTGCTCCTCGTCGAAGGTCCACTCGGCCGGCATGGAGGCGGTCCAGCCGGCGAGCACCCTCCGGTAGTCCAGGGCCCCGAACGCCGGGGAGGTGTCCAGGATCCCGAGCCCCACGTTGGCCGTGCCGTCCCCGACGCCGAAGACCCAGCCGTAGCCGGGCAGCAGCGCCCGGCGCGGGTCGTGCCCGTCGGTGAGCTCGAGCCAGCCCTCCATCCAGTCCAGCTCCGAGCGGGGGGACTCGTAGTAGGCGCGCACCGCCACGCCCATGGGGCGGTCGTCGCGCTTGTGCAGCCCGGCCGACACGGCGGCCCGGGCGGAGTTGCCGTCGGCGGCGAGCACGACGTCGGCGCGGTGCTCCTCGGTCTCGCCGGTGCGCCGCCCGGCGTCGTCGAGGACGTTCGCCCGGGCGCCGACGACCCGACCGGTGGAGTCGCGCAGCACCTCGGTGACGGAGCGGCGCTCGAGCACCCGCGCCCCGGCGGCGCGGGCGTGCTCGGCGAGCTGCTGGTCGAAGCCGGTGCGGGTGCGCACGAGCCCGTAGCCGGGGAAGTCGCTGAGCTCCGGCCAGGGCACCTCGACGGTGCGCCGCCGGGCCACCAGGCGCAGGCCCCGGTTGCGGGCGTAGCCCAGCTCCGGCCCGTGCGGCAGGCCCATGAGCTGCATCTCCCGCACGGCCCGCGGGGTCAGCCCGTCGCCGCAGACCTTCTCCCGGGGGAACGCGGTCTTCTCCAGGACCGTGGCCCGGATCCCGTGCGCCGCGAGCCAGTACCCGGCCGTGGCGCCCGCCGGGCCGCCGCCGAGGACGAGCGCCCTCATCGGGCGGGGGCGGCCGGGGAGGGCTTCACGGCCCGGTGCACGGCCACGATGCCGCCGGTGAGATTGCGGTACTGCACGCCCGCCCAGCCGGTCTCGAGGATCTGCGCGGCGAGCTCCTCCTGGTCCGGCCACGCCGCGATGGACTCGGCGAGGTACTGGTAGGCCGCGGGGTTGGAGGAGGTGCGCGCGGCGATCCCCGGCAGCGCCTTCATGAGGTACTCCGTGTAGACGGTGCGCAGCGGGGCCAGGGTGGGGGTGGAGAACTCGCAGATCACCAGCCGCCCGCCCGGGCGGGTGACGCGCAGCATCTCGGCCAGCGCCCGGCGGTGGCCCTGGATGTTGCGCAGGCCGAAGGAGATCGTCACGGCGTCGAAGGAGGCGTCCGCGAACGGCAGCTGCGTGGCGTCGGCCTGCACGAACTCGATGTCGGGGCGGCGGGCGCGGCCCACCTCGAGCATCCCGAGCGAGAGGTCCGCGGCCACGACGTCCACGCCGGCGTCGGCGTAGGGCTCCGACGAGGTGCCGGTCCCAGCGGCGAGGTCGAGCACCCGCTCCCCCGGCACCGCCGCGACGGCCTCCGCGACGACCTTGCGCCACCCGCGGGCCCGGCCCAGGGAGAGGATGTCGTTGACGAGGTCGTAGCGCGGCGCCACGTCGTCGAACATGGCGGAGACTTCGTGCGGCTGCTTGGACAGGTCTGCTCGGTTCACCCGGTCATTGTCGCACCTCCCTCCGACGGCCCCGGTCCGCCCCGGGCCGTCCGTCGGCCCGCCCGCGCCCGGCGGTCCGGGCGCACGCGGGCGCGGGCCGGGGCTGTCGGCCGTGCGGCTTAGACTGGGGGGCGATGTCCTCCACCGACCCCGCCACCGCCCCGCCGGTCCCCGTGCTGCACGCCCTCACGGTCCCGCTGTCCGCCCTCGGCGCGGACCCCGCGGACGCCCCGGACCTGCGGGAGCTGCTGACCGGGCCCGACCTGCTCACCTGGACCGTGGACGGGCGCGGCCTCGTGGCCCACGGCCGGGTGGCCGAGCACACGGTGCGCGGCCCGGACCGCTTCACCGCCGCGCGCGTGTGGTGGGACGACGTGGTCGCCGCCGCCGTGGTCGAGGACCGGGTGGGCGTTCCCGGCACCGGGCTCACCGCCTTCGGCGCGTTCACCTTCGCCTCGGCCTCCGGGGCCGACTCCGGGCTCGTGGTGCCGGAGCTGCTCGTGGGCCGGCGCGACGAGCTGGCCTGGGCCAGCCTCGTGGTGGCCGTGGCCCCCGGCACGCCCTTCGCGCTGAGCGCCGACGACGTGGCCGCGGCCTGGCTGCGCCGCTTCGGCACCGCCCCCGGCCGCCCGCCGGCCGCAGAGGAGGATCCGGCCGCGGTGCCCGCCGCCGTCCGGCTGTCCCCGGGCACGCTGGGCGAGCACGAGTGGACCGGGGCCGTGCGCGACGGCGTGGAGCTGATCCGCGCGGGCCGACTGGAGAAGCTGGTGCTGGCCCGCGACGTGCTGGCCCGCACCGACGAGCCGCTCGACCCGGTGGCCGTGGTCCGGGACCTCGCCCACCGCTACGACCAGTGCTGGACGTACTGCGTGGGCTTCGGCGGGGCCGCCGCGGGCCGGCTGATGGGGGCGACCCCCGAGATGCTCGTGCAGGTGCTCGACGGAGCCGCCCACGCCCGGGTGCTCGCGGGCACCCTGGACCGGGACGCGGCCCCGGTGGACGAGGACCCCCAGGAGTACGCCGCCCGGGTGCTCGGGGAGTCCGAGAAGCAGCAGCACGAGCACGGCTTCGCGATCGACTCCCTCGTGGCGTCGCTGGCGCCCTACACGGACGCGGTGACCACCTCCCCCGAGCCGTTCATCCTGGAGCTGCCCAACGTGTGGCACCTGGCCTCCGACGTCACCGCGGCGCTGCGCCCGGGCCCGGCCGGGGACCCGCCCTCCGCCCTGGAGCTGGCCGAGGCGCTGCACCCGACCGCCGCGGTCTGCGGGACGCCCACCGCCGTGGCGGCGGCCACCATCCCGGAGCTGGAGCAGATGGACCGGGGCCTGTACGCCGGGCCGGTCGGCTGGCTGGACGCCGCCGGCAACGGGGACTGGGGCATCGCCCTGCGCGGGGCGGTGCAGGAGGACGAGCGCACCGTGCGGCTCTACGCCGGGTGCGGCATCGTGGCCGCCTCCGACCCGGAGGCCGAGCTCGCCGAGACCTGGGCGAAGCTGCGCCCCATGCTCCAGGCCCTCGGGCAGCGCGCCGACGGCGCCCCCGAGCGGCTCGTGCCCGCCCCCGGGCTCTCCGCCCGCTGAGCCCGCCGCGGCCGGGCCGCGGCGTCGGCGCGCCCGGATGCCCGGATTGCACCGTATCCTTGTGTCCCGAACGCAGTCGGGGGTGACCGCCCCGTAGAGCCGGCTCCTCGCGCGGCCCGACCGCGCCGTCGACGCCCGCTCCCACCGGAGGAACCGCCCATGCCCCGCCCGTCCCGCCGCCGCGCCGCCGGCCTCCTGTCCGTCGCCGCCGCCCTCACCCTCACGGCCTGCTCCGGCGGCGCTCCCGAGGACACCGCCGCCGAGCCCGCGACCCCGGTGGACGGCGGATCGGCCGCCGTGGCCCTGGTGGAGCCCGGCTTCCTCACCGTGTGCTCGGAGTCCAACTACCCGCCGTTCGAGATGGAGCAGGACGGCGAGATGGTCGGCCTCGACATGGACCTGGGCCGGGAGATCGCCGCGGACCTCGGGGTGGAGATGAAGAACGTCACGCTCGCCTTCGAGTCCATCCAGTCCGGCGCCGCCCTCGACACCGACCAGTGCGACGTGGCGATCTCCGCGCTGTCCATCACCGAGGAGCGGCGGACGGTGATGGACTTCTCCGACCCCTACTACGACAACGAGGTCGGCCTCGTGACCGACGGGGAGGACGGCGTCGACTCGATCGACGCCGCCCGCGAGGAGCAGGTGCGCGTGGGGGTCATGCAGGGCACCGTCGGGGAGACCCAGGCCCGGGAGCTCGGCCTCAACGCCGTCCAGTTCGAGGACGCCACCACGCTGTTCACCGGGCTCAGCACCGGCAGCGTGGACGCCGTGCTCGACGACGTCACCGCGATCGCCGAGCACGCCCAGGACGACCCGGACTTCGTGGTCCAGGAGACCGCGGACCTCGACGACCAGCTCGGCGTGGCCGTCCAGAAGGGCGACGCGGCGATGCTCCAGGCCGTCGACGCCACCCTGGACCGCATCGAGGAGGACGGCACGCTCGAGCAGATCGTCGAGCAGTGGATCCCCGTCCAGGAGAAGGACTGACCGAAGGACCCGCGCCCCGCACCCGGGGCGCCGGCTCCGCCACCGACCGCCCGTACCACCCAGAACGGACCACCCCATGGCCATGACCATGCACCAGAGAGCCCGTCTCTCCCGCGGCATCCAGTACGCCGTCCTGATCGTCGTCGTCCTCGCGCTGCTCGCGATCGCCGACTGGCCGCTGCTGATCGAGAAGGTGTTCAACCCGGAGATCGCGGCCCAGCAGTTCCCCGGCATCATCACCACCGCGCTGAAGAACACCCTCATCTACACGCTGCTGGGCTTCGTGGTCGGTCTCACCGGCGGTGTGGTCCTGGCGCTGATGAAGCTCTCCTCCGTGGCGCCGTACCGGTGGCTGGCCACGCTGTACATCGAGTTCTTCCGCGGCGTGCCCGCCCTGCTGGTCTTCCTCGCCTTCGGCTACGGCATCCCGCTGGCCTTCGGCTTCCGCTTCAACCACTACGTCACGGTCATGGTCGCCCTGGGCCTCGTGGCCGCCGCCTACATCGCGGAGTCGCTGCGGGCGGGCCTGCAGGCCGTGCCGAAGGGCCAGTACGAGGCCGCCCGGTCCCTGGGCATGTCCCACGCCCGGGCGATGGTCACGATCGTCATCCCGCAGGCCCTGCGGATCGTGCTGCCGCCGCTGACCAACGAGGTGATCCTGCTGACCAAGGACTCCTCGCTGGTCTACCTGCTGGGCATGGGGGTGGGGCAGTACGAGCTCACCAAGTACGGCCGCGAGGCGATCTCGGGCGCCGGCGCCGGTCTGACGCCCCTGGTGGTGGCGGGCATCTGCTACCTCATCATCACGGTGCCGCTGGGCATCCTGACCCGCCGCTTCGAGTCCAAGACCGACCGCATGAAGAAGTCCTAGGAGCCAGACGATGAGCACTGCATCCTCCCCGCAGCACCGGTCCGCCGACGGCCTCGCCGGCGCCGCCTCCGTCGTGATCGAGGGCCTGCACAAGTCCTACGGGCCCCTCGAGGTGCTCAAGGGCATCTCCCTGAGCGTGGGGGCCGGCCAGGTGGTCTGCCTCATCGGCCCCTCGGGCTCGGGCAAGTCCACCCTCCTGCGCTGCGTGAACCTGCTCGAGAGGCCCCAGCAGGGGCGGATCACGATCGGCGACTTCGACGTCACGGACCCCGAGGCCGACGTCGACCGGATGCGCCGGCACGTGGGCATGGTCTTCCAGCAGTTCAACCTCTTCCCGCACCTGAGCGTCCTCGAGAACTGCACCGTGGCCCAGGTCAAGGTGCTCAAGCGGGACAAGGCCGAGGCCGAGCGGATCGCCCGGGCCAACCTCGACCGCGTGGGCCTGTCCGAGAAGGCCGACAGCCACCCCGGCCAGCTCTCCGGCGGGCAGCAGCAGCGGGTGGCCATCGCCCGGGCCCTGTCCATGGACCCGTCCCTGATGCTCTTCGACGAGCCCACCTCCGCCCTCGACCCCGAGACGGTGGGCGACGTGCTGTCCATCATGCGCGACCTCGCCGCCGAGGGCATGACGATGCTCGTGGTCACCCACGAGATGGAGTTCGCCCGCGACGTCGCCGACAAGGTCGTCTTCATGGACGGCGGCGTGGTCGTCGAGGAGGGCCCGGCCGCCCAGGTCATCGGCGCCCCGAAGGAGCCCCGCACCCAGTCGTTCCTCTCCCGGGTGCTCAACCCCACCCAGGTGCAGGCCCCGGAGAGCTGATCCGGCGGCCGCTCCTCCCGCCGGGCGCCGAAGGGCCCCGTCCCCTCCCGGGGACGGGGCCCTTCGGCACGCCCCGCCGCACCGCCCGTCCCCCGGGGACGGGGCCCTTCGGCACGCCCCGCCGCACCGCCCGTCCCCCGGGGACGGGCCCCGGGCACCCCGGCACCGGCCCGTCGCCGCGGCACGAGCGCCCCGCCGGGGGCGCGGCGGCGGACGGCTCAGTGCGCGGGAGCGGCCACCGCGGCCCGGATCCGGGCGTGCAGGGCCCGCAGCTCCCGCCGGTCCACCCGCACCTCGAGCACGGAGCGGCCGCGCACGGGCCCGGCGAGCGCCGCGGCGAGCTCCGGCAGGCTGCCCACCCGCCGGTGCGGGACCCCGTAGCCCGCGCAGAGCGCGTCCAGGCGCGCCTCGTGCGGGGTCCCGAAGAAGCGCTCGACGACGTCGCGGTACTCCTGCTGCTCCCCCAGCGCGCCGTGCTCGAGGGTCGCGAAGATCCCGCCGCCGCCGTCGTTGAGCACCAGGACCTGCAGGTCGGGCTCCCGCTCGCCGGCGCCCAGCAGCAGGGAGGAGGCGTCGTGCAGGAAGGTCAGGTCCCCCACGAGGGCGCGGACGGGGCGCCCGGCGCCCAGCGCCACGCCCGCCGCGGTGGCCACCGTCCCGTCGATCCCGGCGAGCCCGCGGTTGGCGACCACCAGCGGGGACGCGGGGCCGGGGCGGGCGGCGAGGTCCAGGTCCCGCACCGGGTTGGAGGAGCCGGCGACGAGCACCGACCCGTCCTGCCGGCACGCCTCCCACAGCGCGGCGGCCACGGCCGGGCCGGTCGGCCGCCCCGGGGGCTCCGCGGCGAGCAACCGCGCCACGGCCCCGTCGGCGGCGGCACCCGCCTCCCGCCAGGCGGCGGCCCAGCCGGGGGCCCCGCGGCCGGTGAAGGCGGCGGCCTCCGCCCAGCTCCCGAGCACGCGCTCGCGCCGGCGCCCCGGGTCGTACCAGGCCACGGGGCCGGGCTGGACGGCGGCGGTGGCCACGTCGGCCCGGGCCAGCAGGGCTGCGACCGGACGGGAGAGCGTCGGCCGGCCTGCCAGCAGGACCCGCTCGATCCGCCGCCCCAGGGGCGCCTCCAGCAGCAGCCGGTAGGCGCCCACGGCCTGCGGGCCGGACCGGGCGTTCGAGGACGGCTCCGCGAACAGCGGCAGCCCGCAGGCCTCGGCGAAGCGGGCGGCGGCGGGGCCCGCGCCGTCCCCGGCGACGACCACGGAGCGGGCCTGCCCCGCGGCCGGGGACGGGGCCGCGACGGGTCCGGCGGCGACGGCGCGCGGGCCAGGGTCCGGGGCCGTCGCGGTGCGGGCCGCCAGGCGGCGCGCCCGCCCGGCGAGCGCGGCGCCGTCCTCCGGGGCGGGGTGCAGCGGCTCGCGCAGGGCCACGTTGAGCTGGACGGGCCCGGCGGGGCGGGGTCCGCCGGGCCCGCGGCCGGCGAGCGCGGCCAGGGGCGCGGCCAGGCGGGCGGGGACGTCGTCGTTCTCGGGCAGGAGGTCGACGGCGGCGCGCACGTGCTCGCCGAAGATCCCGGGCTGGCGGGTGGTCTGGTTGGCGCCGGTGCCGCGCAGCTCCGGCGGGCGGTCGGCGGAGAGCACGACGAGGGGCACCTCGCCGTGGTCGGCCTCCATGACCGCCGGGAGCAGGTTGCCCACCGCGGTGCCGGAGGTCGTGACCACGCCGGCCGGCCGGCCCGTGGCCCGGGCGATGCCGAGGGCGGTGAAGGCAGCGCCCCGCTCGTCCACGCGCACGTGCACCTCCAGGGCGCCGGCGGCGTGGGCGGCCGCCGCGGCGTAGGCCAGGGGCGCGGAGCGGGAGCCGGGGGCGACGACGAGGTGGCGCATCCCGGCGCCGACGAGCTCTTCGAGGACGGCGCGGGCGGTGTCGAGGGACGGTGTGGTCACAGGAGACCAGGGTAGTCCCGGGAGACGGACGGTCCCCGTCCCGCCGGGCGGCGGGACGGGGACCGTCCGGTGCGGGGGGCGCTCAGTAGGAGCGGACGGCGGTCCGGGCCGCGGCCTTGGTCTCCGCGGTGGCCTTGCCCTTGTAGCCGCGGTAGCGGGGCCCGCGCTCGCCGTTCTTGCGGCGCTTGTGCTGGCTGCGGCCCCGCCCGGGGTGGTCGGAGATCCCTCCGGGGAACTCGGCCTCCCCGTGGCGCCCGACGGCGAACACCTGAGTCACGGACGGGCGTGGCAGGGACCACTCCCCCTCCCCCTGCCGGGTCGGCAGGACGTAGTCGGGGAAGTAGGACCGGGGCTGCTCGAACGAGCCGTCCTCCCCCGGGTGCTGCACGGCCACGTAGACCATCCGCTCGCGGTCGTGGATCACGGGGCCGCAGGTCTCGGCGTCCTGGGGGACGGCGAGGAACTGCTCCACGTTCCCGCGCTGCCGCCCGGACAGTCCCACCTTGAACAGCCCGTCGTTGTAGCCGATCGTGCCGGGGGCCCCGTCGGTGGAGATCCAGAGGTTGCCGGCGGAGTCGAACGCGAGGTTGTCCGGGCAGGAGATCGGGGAGACCTTCTCCGCCGGGTAGCCGGAGAAGTAGGCGGACGCGTTCTTCGCGGGGTCCCCGGCGACCAGCAGGATGTTCCAGTCGAACTCCAGGGCGGCGGCGCGGTTGTCCCGCTCGGTGAGCTCGAGCACGTGCCCGTCGCGGTTCTGGGTGCGGGGGTTGGCCTCGTTCGGGCCGGCCTTCCCGGCGGTGCCGCGCTGGGTGTTGTTGGTCAGCGCCACGTAGAGCTTGCCGGTCAGCGGGGACGGCTCGACGTCCTCGGGGCGGTCCATCTTGGTGGCCCCGGCCTTGTCCGCGGCCAGGCGGGTGAAGACCAGGACCTCCTCGACGGACATGCCGTCCACGGCCGACTCGCCGTCCACGACCAGCGGCAGCCACCGCCCGGAGCCGTCGAACGCGCCGTCGGAGGGCAGCCGCCCGGAGCCGTCGATCTCGGCGGCGGTGTCCCCGGTGAACTGGGCGACGTAGAGGTCGCCCTCGGCGAGCAGGGTCATGTTGTGCGCCCGGTCGCCCTCGACGTACTTCTGGGCGGAGACGAACTTGTAGAGGTAGTCGAAGCGCTCGTCGTCGCCGGAGTAGGCGACCACGGTGCCGTCCTCGGCCACGCGCACGTTGGCGCCCTCGTGCTTGAAGCGGCCCAGGCTCGTGTGCTTGACCGGGGTGGAGGACGGGTCCTGCGGATCGATCTCCACGATCCAGCCGAAGCGGTGCGGCTCGTTCTCGTAGCCGGGCAGGGTCGAGTCGAAGCGGGGGTCCACCTCGTGCCAGCGCCGGCTCGGGGCGTCGGTGGAGATCCCGTAGCGCTTCTGCTCGGCGGAGCCGTTGCCCTTGAAGTACTGGTTGAAGTTCTCCTCCCCGGACAGGACGGTGCCCCACGGGGTCGTGCCGCCGGCGCAGTTGTTCTGCGTGCCCAGCACCACGGTGCCGGTGGGGTCGTCCCGGGTCTTCAGCAGCTCGGACCCCGCGGCCGGGCCATCCACCGCGAACGGGGTGCTCAGGGTGATGCGCCGGTTGCGGCTGCCGCCGCGCACGTAGGACCAGGGCCGGCCGGGTCCGGTGCGGGCGATCTCGACGACGGACATCCCGTGCGCGGCCATGGCCACCCGGGCCACGCGCTCCAGGTCCCCGAGCTGGTCGGCCGGGAACATGTTCGCCTCGTTGGTGTACTCGTGGTTGTTCACGAGCACGCCGGTGCGGCCGCCGCGGTCCTGCAGGATGTCCAGATAGTCCGAGTTGTAGCCGAACTGGCGCGCCTGCGCCTCGGGGGTCTGCTGCAGCGGGTCGAACTCCGGGGAGTCGGTGAACAGCGGGTCGCCCCAGCGGATGATCGGGGACCAGTCGTAGCCCTCGGGCACGGTGAGGTCGTCGACGGTGTTCGGGACGGGGGCGATCGGGGTGAAGGACAGCCCGGAGCGGCCGCGGCCGTGGGCCTGGGCCGCCTCGGGGGTGGCCCCGACGACACCGACGGTCACGGCCGCCGCGGCGCCCAGCCCGAGCGCGGCGCGGCGGGACAGGGCGGCGCTCGCGATGTCCCGGAAGTAGCCGTTGCCGGAGGTGTTGCACTCCGGGCCGGCGCAGGCGTTGCCGCACTTCAGCTGGCAGGTGAGGGGACTGCGCTTGCCGCGGGCGTGGCCCAGCATGGGAAGGAGGGGGCGCTTGGCGAGGTCGGTCATGGCTCTCCCAGGGGATCGGTCCCGCGGGGGACCGCGGGCGGGGAACGGGTGCTCCGCCACTGCACCACCGCTGCGTGAGGCGCGGGGGGTGCCGAGGGAAAGCCCACGTTAACGGGCGGTGACGGCCCGGGGGCACGACGCGCCGGTCGGGCCCGGAGCCGCCCCTGTGTGACGGCGGGGTGCCGCGGCCCGCGGCGCCCGCCGGACCCGCCACCCGCGGGCCGGATGCCGCGGGGAGCACGGGCCCCGCGGTCAGGCCGGCGCGGCTCCTGCGGCGCGGGCGTGCACCCGGCGCACCCGCTCCAGCCACCACCGGCGCCGGTCCGCGGGCACCGCCCGGGCCGCCAGCAGCCCGGGGTCCGGGACGGCCTCCCGCAGCTCGAGCGCCCCGTCCACCGGGCGCAGCGGCTCGCGCAGGACGTCCTCGCGCATGAGCGAGACCGTGCCCAGCCCGCAGGCGTACGGCAGCTCGGGCAGCGCGGCGGCGAGGGCCAGCCCGGCCCGGATGCCCACCGAGGAGTCCAGCGCGGAGCTGACCACGGCCGGCAGCCCGGCCCGCGCCACCACGTCCAGGGCCCGGCGCACCCCGCCGAGCGGGGCGGCCTTGACCACGAGCAGGTCCGCCGCCCCGGCCCGGGCCACCGCCAGGGGGTCGCTCTCCTTGCGCACGGACTCGTCGGCGGCCACGAGCACCGGCACGCCGCGGTCGGCGAGGCCCTCCCGCACGGCGGCCAGACCGGCCACGGTCGGCACGGGCTGCTCCGCGTACGCCAGCCGGTGCTCCCCCAGCCGCTCCAGCGCCGCGAGCGCCGCGGGCACGTCCCACCCGCCGTTGGCGTCCACCCGCAGCTCCGCGTCCGGGAGCCGGGCCCGCACCGCCGCGACGCGGGCGGCGTCGTCGGAGAGGTCCTGGCCGCGCTCGGCGACCTTGACCTTCACGGCGCGCACGCCGGTCCCGAAGCGGTCCAGCACCTCGGGCACCCGGTCCGCCGGCACGGCGGGCACGGTGGCGTTGACCGGGATCCGGGTGCGCCGGGGCGCCGGGAAGCCGTGCCACGCGGCGTCGACCGCGGCGCGCAGCCAGGCGGCGGCCTCGGCGTCCCCGTACTCGGGGAACGGCCCGAACTCCCCCCAGCCGGCCGGCCCGCGCAGCAGCATCGTCTCCCGCACCTCCACCCCCCGGAAGCGCACGCGCATCGGCAGGGCGACGACGTGCGCGTCGGCGAGCAGCTCGTCGAGCGGGGGCAGGGGCGCGGGCTCGGTCATGGCCACCAGCCTAGGCGCGGTTGCTCAGCCCGCTCCGATCCGCCCGTGGAACAATGAGGGCTCCGCGGGCGCGGGCCCGGCCGCACCGGGGACACCCGCCCGCCCGATCACCAGGAGCTCCATGACCACGACCGCCCACCACCGCCCGGCTCCGACCGCCCTCCAGGCGCTCGCCCACGTGCTCGGTGCCGCCCTGCTGTTCGGCGGCGCCGTGGCGGTGGGCGTCGTGGCGCTGACCACCCCGACCGGCCAGTGGCTCGACGAGCTGGCCCTGCGGCAGGCCACGGGCGCGTTCCCCGGTCTCTCCGACCGGGCCCGGGAGCTGCTCGACCTCCTCCCCTGGGCGGTGGGGGCGGTCTCCGCCGTGTGCCTGGCCGTGCTGGTCGCGCGGTCCCGGCGTCTGGCCCCCGCGCTGACCGGGGCCGCGGTGGTGGTGCTCTCCAACCTCACGGTCCAGCTGCTCAAGCGCGTGCTCGTGGAGAAGCCGGACCTGGGCATCCAGGAGGCGGCCGGCAACTCCTTCCCCTCCGGGCACACGGCCGCCGCGGCCGCCGCCGTCGCGGTGGTGCTGCTCGCCGCCCCGGCCCGGTCCCGCCCGTTCGTGGCCCTGCTCGGGGCGGCGGCGACGACCGCGACCGGAGTCGCGACCCTGCTCAACGGCTGGCACCGGCCATCCGACGTCGTGGCCTCCCTGCTCGTCGTGGCGGGGTGGGCCGCGCTGGGCGGGCTGGTGCTGCGCGTGACCGGTCCGGTGGAGCGCCCCGTGCGCGGCGGGGGCCTGGTCGCGCTGCTGGCCGTCCTCGGCGCCGGCGCGCTGGCGGCCGGGCTGCTGCCGCTGTGGGCCGCGCTGCGGGTGCCGGGCGGCGGCTGGGCGGCGATGGCCGGCTGCGCGGCGATCCTGGGGGTCAGTCTGCTCGCGGCTGCGGCCCTGGCAGCGCTGCAAGCGCCGCGGTCGCGGCGTCCTCGACCCTGATCCGCTCGAGCCGGTCCAGGAGGATGCGCGCCGCGCCGGGGTTGTAGGGCAGGCGGAACATCGAGGCCGTCACCGGCCGCATGCCCTCGGGCTGCGCGGCGGCGGCCTCGCTCGCGTCCACCCGCTCGATCGCCGTGCGCATGGTCTGCGCCTGCTGGAGCACGAAGCCGCGCTCCACGGGGTGGCCGTGGCCGGGGACGAAGACCCGGTACCGGTCCAGGGCGGCGAGGTTCTCCAGGGCCGTGGCCCAGCCCCGCGGATAGGAGTCGTCGAAGCTGGGATCGGCGCCCTGCTCCACGATGTCCCCCGTGAACACGACGTCGTCCACGCCCACGCACACGTCGTTGTCGGTGTGCCCGCGCCCGAGCGAGAAGAGCACGGCGCCGCGCTCGCCCAGGTCCACGCGGGTCAGCGCGGGGCGCCGGCCGGTGCCGGGCAGGTGCCGGTTGGGCACCACCAGGCGGGTGTCGGGGCCGTCCGCGGCGGCCATCTCGGGCTCGTGGGTGCCCACGTAGGAGCGCTGGTAGTCGCCGTGCTCCTGGATCGCCTCGGCGCAGCCGCGGTGGGCCCAGAACTCCTCGGCGCCGTCGCGCTGGAACACCGCGTTGCCCATGAAGTGGTCGTAGTGGGCGTGGGTGTTCACCACCGTGAGGGGCAGGTCCGTCAGCGAGCGCACGGCCCCCAGGATCTCCCGGGCCTGCCGGGGGCCGGCGCCCGTGTCGATCACGAGGGCGCGACGGGTCCCGAGCACGAGACCGGAGTTGAGCCTCCAGTTGTCCGTGCTCACGGCGAAGACGCCGTCGCGGAGTTCGTTGATGCGGGCCACCCTGCCAGGGTACCGACCGGCGCTGTCTATCCTGACACCCATGACCACTTCCTCCCTGTGGCGTGCGGCCGGAGGCGCCGGTCGCTACGCGCCGTCCCCCTCCGGGGACCTGCACCTGGGCAACCTGCGCACGGCCCTGGTCGCGTGGGCTGCGGCCCGCTCGAGCGGGCGGCGCTTCGTGCTGCGCATCGAGGACATCGACCGGGTCCGACCGGGCGCCGCCGAGCAGCAGCTGGCCGACCTCGCCCGCCTCGGACTGGACTGGGACGGCACGCCGCTGCTGCAGTCCACGCGCGAGACCGCCCACCGTGCCGCGGTCGCGGAGCTCACCGCGGCGGGGCGCACCTACGAGTGCTACTGCACGCGCCGGGAGATCCAGGCGGCGGCGAGCGCCCCGCACGGGGCGCCGGGCGCCTACCCGGGCACGTGCCGGGACCTCGGCGACGCGGAGCGCGCACGCCGCCGCCGCGACCGGCCGCCGGCCGTGCGGCTGCGGGCGGACGTGCGCTCCCGCACGGTCGTGGACCGCTGGGCCGGCCCGTACACGGGTCTGGTCGACGACTTCGTGCTGCTGCGCAACGACGGGCGGCCCGCCTACAACCTCGCGGTGGTCCTGGACGACGCCCACCAGGGCGTGGACCAGGTGGTGCGCGGCGACGACCTGCTGCCCTCGACCCCGCGGCAGGCCTACCTGGCGGCGGTGCTCGGGCTGCCCGAGCCGCAGTGGGCCCACGTGCCGCTCGTGCTCAACCCGGAGGGCCGGCGGCTGGCCAAACGCGACGGGGCCGTGACCCTCTCCGAGCTCGCCGCGGCGGGTCACCGCGCGGAGGAGGTGCTGGGCTGGATGGCGGCGTCGCTGGGCCTGCCCGGCCCGGTCCGCACGGCGCAGGACGTCCTCGCCGTCTTCGCCGAGGACGTCCTGCCGCGGGAGCCCTGGGTGGTGGACCCCTCGGCCTGGGCGCCTCAGGCGCGGATCCGGGACCGGGGACCGGCCTCCTCCGGGGCGTGCGGGTCCTCGGGCTCGGCCAGGAACCGCTCGTAGGCCGGGGTCGTCAGGAACGCCGGGTAGTCGTCGCCCAGGGCGACCTCCTCGAAGATCGAGCGGGCGTCGTCGAAGCGGTCGCCCTCGGCCCGCTCGATCCGCCCGAACTCCTCCTCGAGGAGCTCCTGCACCCATTCGCGGGTGATCTCCTCGCCGTGGTCCGTGATCGCCCGGGAGTTCACCCACTGCCAGATCTGGGAGCGGGAGATCTCCGCGGTCGCGGCGTCCTCCATGAGGTTGTGGATGCCGACCGCGCCGTTGCCGCGCAGCCAGGCCTCGATGTAGCGGATCCCGACCTCGATGTTGTTGCGGATCCCGGCCTCGGTGATCTTCCCCTCGGCCGAGGCGATGTCGATGAGCGCCTTGTCGTCGGGCACCACGTCGTCCCGCCGCCGGTCGAGCTGGTTGGGCTTCTCGCCCAGCACCGCGTCGAAGACCTCCCGGCACACGGGCACGAGGTCGGGGTGGGCCACCCAGGACCCGTCGAAGCCGTCCTGGGCCTCCCGCATCTTGTCGGCGCGCACCTTCTCGATCGCGGCCCGGTTGACCTCCTCGTCGCGGCGGGACGGGATGAACGCGGCCATCCCGCCGATCGCCATGGCCTGCCGGCGGTGGCACGCCCGCACGAGCTGCTCGGTGTAGGCCCGCATGAACGGCTGGGTCATGGTCACGGCGTTGCGGTCGGGGAGGATGAAGCGGGGCCCCCGGGTGCGGAAGTTCTTGATGATCGAGAAGATGTAGTCCCAGCGTCCGGCGTTGAGCCCCGCGGCGTGCTCGCCGAGTTCCCACAGGATCTCCTCCATCTCGAACGCCGCAGTGATCGTCTCGATCAGGACGGTCGCGCGGATGGTGCCGTGGTCCGCGCCGAGCATGGACTCGGCCCGGGTGAAGATGTCGTGCCACAGCCGCGCCTCGCGGTGGGACTCGGTCTTGGGCAGGTAGAAGTACGGGCCCAGCCCCAGCTTCTTGAGCCGGCGGGCGTTGTGGAAGAAGTAGAGACCGAAGTCGACCAGCGCCCCGGCGATGGGCTCGCCCCGCACGGACAGGTGCTTCTCCTCGAGGTGCCACCCGCGGGGCCGCACCACGATCGTCGGGTTGGCCCGCGGGTCCTTGTTCTGCAGGGCGTACCGCTTGCCGTCCGGGTTGGTGAACTCGATGGTCCCCTCGAGCGCGTCGATCAGGTTCAGCTGGTTGGTGACCACGTTGGTCCAGTGCGGGGTGTTGGCGTCCTCCATGTCGGCGAGCCACACCTGGGCCCCGGAGTTCAGGGCGTTGATGGTCATCTTCCGCTCGGTGGGCCCCGTGATCTCGACCCGCCGGTCCTCCAGCCCCGGCGGCGGCGGCGGGACCCGCCAGCAGTCGTCCTCGCGGATCCTCGCGGTCTCGGGCAGGAAGGTGGGGTCGGTGCCGCGGGCGATCGCCTTGCGCCGCTCCTCGCGGGCGGCCAGCAGCTCGCGGCGGCGCGGCTCGAACTCGCGGTGCAGGGCCGCCAGGAAGGCCAGCGCGTCAGGGCTGAGCACGCTGTTCTGCCGGGGCACGTGGTGACCGGTGAGGGTCACGCCGTTGATCGTCACGGGGTCGCTGGTCATGGTCATCATGGCTGGGTCCTCGCCTGGGAAGTGTCCGGGAAGAGATCGGGTGGGGCGTCCCGCCGGGACGCGGCCGTCGCCGGGATGGGGGGGCGGCCGGGGACCCGCTCGGGTCCCCGGCCGCCCCGCCCGCGATCGGCTCAGAACTGGGCGGTCTCCGTGGAGCCGGCCAGCGCCGTGGTGGAGGACTGCGGGTTGAGCACGGTGGAGACCAGGTCGAAGTAGCCGGTGCCCACCTCCCGCTGGTGCCGGGTGGCGGTGTAGCCGCGCTCCTCGGCCGCGAACTCCCGCTCCTGCAGCTCCACGTAGGCCGTCATCTGGTTGCGGGCGTAGCCGTGGGCCAGATCGAACATCGAGTAGTTCAGCGCGTGGAAGCCGGCGAGGGTGATGAACTGGAACTTGAAGCCCATCGCGCCCAGCTCCCGCTGGAACTTCGCGATCGTGTCGTCGTCCAGGTGCTTCTTCCAGTTGAAGGACGGCGAGCAGTTGTAGGCGAGCATCTGGTCCGGGTGCTCCGCGTGGATCCCCTCGGCGAACTGCTTGGCCAGCTCGAGGTCCGGGGTGCCGGTCTCCATCCACAGCAGGTCGGCGTACGGGGCGTAGGCGTTGCCGCGGGCGATGCACGCCTCCAGGCCGTTGCGCACCTTGTAGTAGCCCTCCGCGGTGCGCTCACCGGTGACGAACGGCTTGTCCCGGTCGTCGACGTCCGAGGTGATCAGCGTGGCCGCCTCCGCGTCGGTGCGGGCGATGATCAGCGAGGGGACGTCGGCGACGTCGGCCGCGAGCCGGGCCGCGCTGAGCGTGCGGACGTGCTGCTGGGTGGGGATGAGCACCTTGCCGCCGAGGTGGCCGCACTTCTTCTCGGAGGCCAGCTGGTCCTCCCAGTGCACGCCGGCGGCGCCGGCCGCGATCATCGACTTCATCAGCTCGTAGGCGTTGAGCGGGCCGCCGAAGCCGGCCTCGGCGTCGGCGACGATCGGGACCAGCCAGTCCTCGACGGTGCGGATGCCCTCCGAGTGCTCGATCTGGTCGGCGCGCATCAGCGCGTTGTTGATCCGCCGCACGACCGCCGGGACGGAGTTGGCGGGGTAGATCGACTGGTCGGGGTAGGTCTGGCCCGCGAGGTTCGCGTCACCGGCCACCTGCCAGCCGGAGAGGTAGATGGCCTTCAGGCCGGCCTTGACCTGCTGGACGGCCTGGTTGCCGGTCAGGGCGCCCAGCGAGTTGACGAAGTCCTCGGTGTGCAGCTTCTGCCACAGCTGCTCGGCGCCGCGGCGGGCGAGGGTCTGCTCCTCCTGCACGGTGCCGCGCAGACGGACGACCTCCTCCGCGGTGTACTCGCGGGTGATGTTCTGCCAGCGCGGGTCGGCGTCCCACTCCTGGCGGATCTCGTCGGCGGTCTTGGGGGCGTTGGGGTAGGACATGTCAGCTCCTCGTCGAGTGGTCCACGGTGGTACGGAGGTGGTGCGAAATAGGTTCGTGGGTCCCCCGGAAGTTCGCGTCTTCCTGGTGACACACACCACTCTGCGCCCTGATCACCCCGGCTGGACCCACATTTCTCCGCGAACTTTCCGGGTTCTTCGCCTAGGATGAAGAAATGACGACCAGTGCGTGGGGCTACGAGCAGCCGTCCTCGGACGAGCAGCCCCGGACCACCGACCTCATCGGCCTCGGCCGGCGCATCCGGTCCCTGCGCAAGGACCGGGGCCTGACCCTGGCCGAGCTCGCCGGCCGTGCCGGCACGGCCACCTCGCAGCTGTCCGTCATCGAGAACGGGCGGCGGGAGCCGCGGCTGAGCCTGCTGCAGCGGCTCGCGGAGGTGCTGGGCACCAGCGTGGACGCCCTGCTCGGGGCCGAGCCCGCCAACCGGCGGGAGGCCCTGGAGATCCGGCTCGAGCGCGCCCAGCGCTCCCCGTTCTACGAGCAGCTGGGCCTGCCGACGGTCCGGGTGAGCTCGGCCCTGTCCACGGAGGTGCTCGAGGCGCTGGTGGCCCTGCAGGACCGCCTGGCCCAGGCGCTGGAGAAGAACTCGGCCACCCCGGAGGAGGCCCGCCGGGCCAACGTGCAGCTGCGCCGGCTGATGCGGGAGCGGGACAACTACTTCCCGGATCTCGAGCAGGCCGCCAAGGAGCTGCTGACCCTGGGCGGGTACTCCTCGGGGCCGGTCTCCAACTCGGTGATCTCGGAGATGGTGGGCAAGCTGGGCTACAGCATCCACCACGTCACCGACCTGCCCCACTCCACCCGGTCGGTCACCGACCTGCTCAACCGGCGGATCTACCTGGTGCAGAGCCCGCGGGCGGACCACGACCCCCGCGCGGTGCTGCTCCAGGCGGTCGGCCACCAGGTGCTGGGCCACGAGCCCCCGAAGGACTACGCCGAGTTCCTGGCCCAGCGGGTGCAGGCGAACTACTTCGCCGCGGCGGTCATGCTGCCCGAGGACCAGACCGTCCCGTTCCTGCTCGAGGCGAAGAAGAACCGCGACCTCTTCCTGGAGGACCTCAAGGACCGGTTCGCCGTCTCGCACGAGACGGCGGGCCACCGCTTCACGAACCTCGCGACCCGCCACCTGGGCATCCGCACCCACTTCCACAAGGTGCACTCGTCCGGGGTGATCCACAAGGCCTACGAGAACGACGGGCTGGCGTTCCCCACGGACCACACCGGCGCGATCGAGGGGCAGATCTCCTGCCGCAAGTGGTCCGGGCGCACGGTCTTCGACCAGCCCAACCAGTTCACGGCCTTCGCCCAGTACACCGACACGCCCTCCGGCACCTACTGGTGCTCCACCCGCACGGAGCTCTCCGGCCAGGGCACCTTCTCGATCGGCGTGGGCGTGGGCTTCACGGACGCCCGCTGGTTCCGCGGCCGGGACACCCCGCACCGCACCGTCTCCACCTGCCCGGACCCCTCCTGCTGCCGGCGCCCGCCGGAGGACCTGAGCCGGGTCTGGGCCGGCCACGCGTGGCCCAACACCCGGGCGCACTCCCACGTGCTCGCGGCCCTGCCGGAGGGGGCCTTCCCGGGCGTGGACGAGCGCGAGGTGTACGAGTTCCTGCAGGCCCACGACGGCGGCTGAGCCGCTCCGGACCGGGCCGGGGGCGGCCCCCTATACCTGTAGTAGCTGGTCAGTGGCCGGGAGCACGCGTAATGTGACGTGGGACCTCCGACCCACCCACCCTCCTGGACGCTGCGCTCCACCGGGCCGGCGCCGGGCGGAAAGGACGCCATGACCCAAGAGATGTCCCAGACGATCGCGATCGTCATCTACTTCGCCGCCATGATCGCGATCGGTCTCTACGCCAACAGCCGGACCAAGAACCTCGACGACTACATGCTCGGCGGGCGCAACCTCAAGCCCGGCGTCGCCGCGCTCAGCGCCGGCGCCTCGGACATGTCCGGCTGGCTGCTCCTCGGCCTGCCGGGCGCGGTGTTCCTCTCGGGCATGGTCGAGGCCTGGATCGCCGTCGGGCTGATCGTCGGCGCGTGGGTGAACTGGAAGTTCGTCGCGCCCCGGCTGCGCTCCTACACCGAGGTCTCGCACAACTCGATCACCATCCCCTCGTTCCTGGACAACAGGCTCAAGGGCGGGACCCGGATGCTGCGCATCGTCTCCGGCCTGGTGATCCTGGTGTTCTTCACCTTCTACGTCTCCTCCGGCATGGTCGCCGGCGGGCTGTTCTTCCAGTCCTCCTTCGGCTCGAGCTACCACGCCGGGCTGCTGCTGGTCGTGGGCGTCACCATCGCCTACACCCTCTTCGGCGGGTTCCTGGGCGCCACGTACACCGACGTGGCCCAGGGCCTGCTCATGTTCGCGGCCCTGCTGCTCGTCCCGATCGTCGGCGTCATCAACGTCGGCGGCTTCGGCCAGATGGCCGAGAACATCCGCGCCGTCCAGCCCGACGCCCTCTCCATGGTCTCCGGGGCCACGGCCATCGGCGTGATCTCGGCCCTGGCCTGGGGCCTGGGCTACTTCGGCCAGCCGCACATCATCGTCCGCTTCATGGCCATGCGCTCCCCCGCCGACGCGAAGACCGGCCGCCGGATCGGGCTGACCTGGATGGTGCTCAGCGTCCTCGGGGCGATCGCCACCGCTCTGGTGGGCGTGGCCTACTACGGCAACCGCCCCGACGAGAGCCCGACCGACCCCGAGTCCGTGTTCCTGGACCTCGCCCAGGTCTTCTTCCACCCGGTCATCGCCGGGTTCGTCCTGGCCGCGGTGCTGGCGGCCATCATGTCCACGGTCTCCTCCCAGCTCATCGTCTCCTCCTCCGCCCTGGTGGAGGACCTCTACAAGCTGACCGTCAAGGAGTCCCCGTCCGAGCGCAAGCAGGTGTGGCTGGGCCGCGCCGGCGTGGCCGCCGTCGCCCTCGTGGCGGTGTTCCTGGCCTGGGAGCAGAACAACACGATCCTCGGCCTCGTGGCCTTCGCCTGGGCCGGCTTCGGCGCCTCGTTCGGCCCGATCGTGATCCTCTCCCTGTTCTGGCGCAAGCTCACCGACCTGGGCGCGATCACCGGCATGGTCCTGGGCGCGGTCACCGTGTTCGCCTGGACCGTGACCCCGTGGGCCGACCTCTACGAGATCATCCCCGGCTTCGTCGTCTCCCTGGTCTCCGCCATGCTGGTCTCGAAGGCCACGTACCGGCACGACGAGGACGTCGAGCGCGAGTTCGACGACGCCGTGCGCCTCACCCACGCGGCGCAGGACGAGATGGCCGCGCGCTGACCTCCCGCTCTGCACGATCGGGGCCCGTTCCGCCGGAAGGGGCCCCGACGCCGTTCCCGGTCCGGATCCCCCTCGCGGGCCGGCGCCTGCTGGCGGGTCAGTACCCGATCGAGGCGAGGGTCTCCCGGATCGCCTCGGCGGAGCGGTGCAGCATGGCGAGCTCCTGCTCGTCCATGGGCACGACCAGGCGCTCGACGACGCCCTGCCGCGCGACGATCGAGGGCACCGACAGGGCGACCCCGCTGATCCCGCGGTAGTCCTCCATGACCGTGGACACCGGCAGCACGGCGTGCTCGTCGCGCAGCACGGCCTCGGCCACCCGGGTCGCGGCGAGGCCGATCGCGTAGTTGGTGGCGCCCTTGCCCTGGATCACGGTGTAGGCCGCGTTGATCGTCCGATGGGTGATGTCGTCCAGCCGCTCCTCGGTGAAGGGCCGGCGTCCATCCACCGTCCAGTCCCGCAGCGGGATCTGCCCGATGTTGGCGTTCGACCACAGCGGGAACTCGGTGTCCCCGTGCTCGCCGACGATCGTGGCGTGCACGCTCGTGGTGGAGACCCCGCCCTCCTCGGCCAGCAGCCAGCGCAGCCGGGAGGTGTCCAGCACGGTCCCGGAGGCCATCACCCGCCCCGGGGGCAGGCCGGTGAGCTTCTGCGCGATCACCGTGAGCACGTCGCACGGATTGGTCACCAGCACGTACACGGCCTCGGGCGCCTGCTCCACCAGCCGCGGCATCAGCGTCTCCAGGATCCGCGCGTTGGCGCCCGCCAGCTCCATCCGGGTCTGCCCCGGCCGCTGCTTGGCGCCGGCGGTGACGACGACGAGGTCGGAGCCGGCCAGCACGGCGACGTCGTCGGAGCCGGTCACCCGGGAGCTGGGGGTGAACATGGCCCCGTGGGCGAGGTCCAGGCCCTCGGCGCGGACCCGGTCCCCGGCCAGGTCGTAGAGGGCGACCTCCTGGGCGACGCCCTTGATGAGCGCCGCGTAGGCCAGGGACGAGCCGACGGAGCCGGCGCCGACCACACCGATCTTGGTGCGCGCGGAGGATGAGGGAACAGTCTCGGGCACGGGGAGCTCCTGACGGGGTCGGGGTCTGCGGCGGCGGACGGGACGTCCTCCCCCATCCTCCGCCCGCGGGGCGCGCGCCGGAAGGGCCCGCTCCGCACGGGCCCCGCACGCTCCGGCGGGGCCCGGTTCGGCGGGGCCGCGTCCGTCCGGGTCGCCGCCGCCCGGGAGGGGCCGTCCGCCACGGTCCCTCCGTCGGTCCGGCCCGTCAGCCGGCCCGGGTCCTCAGCCGGTGCGGGTCCTCAGCCGGTGCGGGTCCTCAGCCGGTGGGGGCCTCGGAGGCGGCCGCCAGGAAGTCGCGCATCAGCGGTCCGCCGGTGATCGAGCCCAGGTCGCCGTCCTCCACGAAGACCGCGACGGCCAGGTCCTCGTGCTCGGCGATCACCCACGAGTGGGTCCGGGGCGGGTCCTCGTCGCCGAACTCGGCGGTGCCCGTCTTGCCGATCGCGGTGTCCGGCTCCAGCTCCTGCAGCACCTCCAGGTGCCCGGAGGAGACGACGGCCCGCATCATGGTGCGCAGCTGCTCCGCCTCCGGGCCGGTCAGGGGCTCCGCCGGGCCGGGCCCGGTCGTGGCGGCGTCGTCGAGCAGGCCCTCGGTGGTGACCAGCCGGGGGGTCACGAGCTCCCCGGCGGCGACCGAGGCCGTGAGGTTGGCCATGGCCAGCGGCGAGACCAGCGTGCGCCCCTGCCCGAACAGGGCGGCGGCGTGCTGGGCCGGGTCCTCCTCGGCCGGGACGGTTCCGGGAAACGCGGGCACCCCGAGGTCCGTGTCGGCGCCGATCCCCAGGGACCCGGCCGCGGTGGCCAGCTCGGCCTGGCTGATCCGCTCGTGCTGGTCCACGAAGGTGGTGTTGCACGAGTGGGCGATCGCCTCGGTGAGCGTGATGGAGCCGGTGAACTCGGGCGGGTACGACTCGACGTTGGCGACCCGCACGCCCGCGGCGGTGGTCGAGGGCGGGCACTGCACCTCCGTGCCCGGCGTGTCCCCCTCGCGGAGCATGCTCAGGGCTGTCACCACCTTGAAGGTGGACCCGGGCGCGTACTGGCCCAGCAGCGCGGTGGAGTAGCCCTCGGAGCCCGGTCCGTTGGCCGAGGCGACGACCTCGCCCGTGGAGGGCCGGACCGCCACGATCGCGGACGGGGACTCGATGCCGGCCAGAAGCTCCTCGGCGGTGGACTGGAGCCCGCGGTCCAGGCTCACCGTGACCGGTTCGCCGGCCTCCGCGGGGACCTCGAACAGCGGCTCGCCGGAGGAGGCCTGCACGCCGTCGCCGCCGGGCACGACCTCCTCGACCACCACGCCGGAGGCGCCGCGCAGCCGGTCGTCGAAGCGCTCCTGCACCCCGCCGCGGCCGACCAGCGCACCGGTCGCCAGGTCGCCGCCGGAGGCCTCGAGATCCTCCGCGGTCGCCGTGGACACCCCACCCAGCAGGTCGGCGGCGAAGCCGCGGGAGGGGGCCAGCGGCAGCTCGTCCTCGACCACGAGCAGCCCCGGGACGGCCTCCATCTGCTGCGCGTCCAGCTCCCGGAAGTCCTCCAGCCGCAGCGGGACGGCCTCGACGAACGCCTCGGGCCCGGCCTGCTCGACGGCCTCGGCGTAGGCGTCGGCGTCGATGTCCACGGCCGCGGCGAGCCGGCGGGCCGCCGCGCCCGGGTCCGCCCCGTCGAGCTGCGACCGGTCGATCCCGACCCGGCGGATCGGTCGCTCCGTCACGAGGGTCTCCCCGTCCGCGCCGAGGATGTCCCCGCGGTCGGCGGCCACCGTCCGGGCGCGCAGGGCCTCGCCCTCCTCCAGCCCCGGCTGCACCACACCGGCGGACCACTCGGGGACCCACTCCCCGCCCTCCGAGCGGACCAGGGGGAGCACCGCGTCGTAGGCCCACTCCCGGTCCGTGCCCGGCAGGTCCCAGGACCAGGCCAGGGTGGCCTCCCGCCGGTCCTCCTGTCCGGTGTCCTCCACCGCCGTGACCTCGACGGACGCGGTGGCCCCGCCCAGCCCGGCGGTGGCCTCCTCGTACTGCTGCTGGGCGGAGGGCCCGGCGACGGCGCCGAAGCCCAGGTCCTCGACGCTGCCCGCGGTCAGTGCCGCGGCGACCCGTTCGGCGCTCTCGCGCCCGTCGTCGGCAGCGAGCGCCGAACAGCCGGAGGCCAGGAGCCCGGCGCTCAGCGCGAGCGAGAGTGCCGCGGCCCGGCGGGCGGCCGGGCGCGGCGCCGGGGGCCGCGGAGCGGGGCGGGAGGCGGAGGACTGGTCGGTGCGCACCCGACCAATCTAGCGGGACGCTCCGCCCCGGGAGCCGACATGAGCCGCCGTGACGCGGCGGCACCCCACCGTGGGATCACGCACCGGGCCCGCGGGACGTCGTCGGGCCGACCGCCGCCGGGGCCCCGGCGGCCCGGGCTTCTCCGCGCCACCGGTCCTCCGCGCGCCCGGTCCTCCGCGCGCCCGGGCGCGGAGGACCGACGGGCGGCGCGGTGCGCCGGACGTCATCCGCCGAGGCCCACCGCGGCGATCATCACGGGGACGATGGAGATGATCAGGATCACGCCGAGGACGTCGAAGACGATGCCGGTGCGGATCATGCGGGTGATGGGCACCGCGCCGGTGCCGTAGACGATGGCGTTCTGCGGCGTGGAGACCGGGAGCATGAACCCGAACGAGGCGGCGAAGGTCGCGGCCAGGGCGGGCACGAACGGGTCGACGCCGATGGCCTGGCACAGCGGGATGACGATCGGGACGATCACCGCCGCCGAGGCGGTGTTGGAGGTCGTCTCGGAGATCAGGACCGCCAGGACGGCGGAGAACACGGTGATCGCCACCACGTTGGTGATGTTGAGGTTCTCCGAGGCCCCGGTGCCGATGGTCTCGGCCAGGCCGGTGTCGGCCAGCAGGGAGCCGAAGATGATGCCGGTGCCGAACAGGACGATGGTGCCCCAGTCGATCTTCGCCGCGTCGGTCCAGGTGAGGGTCGCCTCGCGCTTCGCCCAGTTCGTGGGCAGGATGAACAGCAGGGAGGCGCCGAGCACCGCCACGATCCCCTCGTCGAGACGGTCGTCGAGGAAGATGTAGGCCGCGGACTCGGTGCCGCCGAACAGGCTGGCGAAGGCCGGCAGCAGCCACAGGGTGACGGTGATCCCGAAGGCCACCAGAGTGTTCTTCTCCGCCCGGGACATCCTCCCCTGGGCCGCGCGGTGCTCGCGGATGTACTCCTCCACGCCCTCGATCCGCCGCACCTCGGGCTTGTTGAGCAGGAGCATGACCAGGGCCAGCACCACGAACATGGCCAGGCACACCGGGAAGGCGATGGCCATCCACTGGGCGAAGGAGATCCGGGTGCCGGTGGCCTCCTCGATGAGGCCGCGCCCGATGAGGTTCGGCGGGGAGCCCACCGGGGTCAGCAGCCCGCCCACGGAGGCGCCGTAGGCGAGCATGAGCAGCAGCGCGGCCCCGATCCGCAGGCGCAGGGGGTCGAAGTCGGCCTTCACCACGCCGCGGTCCTGCATCATCTCGGCGATGACGGCCAGGATGCCCAGGGCTGTGGGCATGAGCATGGCCACCGTGGCGGTGTTGGAGACGAAGGCCGAGAGCATGCAGGTGATCACGCCGAAGGCGATGACGATCCGGTAGGTGGACTTGCCCACTCCGGGCAGGGAGAGCACCGCCAGCGCCAGCCGCTGGGCGATGCCGTGCTTGAGCATGGCCTGGGCCAGGATGAACGCGCCGATGAAGGTGAAGATCGTCGTGGAGCCGAACGGCTGGAGCACGTCGGAGGCCGGTGCCACCCCCAGGACCACCACGGCGGCCACGCCGATGAGACCGCCGATCGGGATGGGCACCGGCTCGCAGATCCACAGGATGATCACCCCCAGCAGCACGGCGGCCAGCAGGTGCTGCGTGCGGTCCAGGTTCAGCGGCAGGAGCGCGAAGACGATGGCCACGGCCGGGGCGAGGAACAGACCGGTCGTCTGGCGGGCGCGCTCGAACCTCTCCTCCCGCGGGGAGAGCGTCTGCTCGCTGAGGCTGCGGAAGGTCTTGCCCCCCAGCAGGGCGGCGCGCACGTCGGTGCGCTGCGATGTGGTCGGGGAACTGGCGGCTGCGGGTTGCTGGGTCTGCACGGTCCTGGTCCTTCCTCGTCGGGATGGCTCTACCATGCTCCTGTGACGTGTGTCACGTCCAAGGTTTGCTGTCTTCTACGCCGATAGGCAGAAACAATGGGTGACGGAACGACCGGGCAGCGGGACTGCGTGCCGCGTCGTCCCCCGGGGCCGCCCGGGTTCGCGCAGGGAGGGAGCACATGGACGTCCGGCAGCTGAGGTACTTCCTGGCGGTGGTCGACCACGGCGGCTTCACCCGTGCGGCGGAGCACCTGCTGATCGCCCAGCCGTCGCTGTCGCAGACCGTCAAGGGGCTGGAGCGGGAGCTGGGCGTGCCGCTGTTCCACCGGATCGGCCGGCGGGTGGTGCTCAGCGAGGCGGGCGAGGAGCTCGTGGGCCCCGCCCGGGTCGTGCTCCGGGACCTCGAGGCCGCCCGGGCCGCCGTCGACGACCTGCGCGGGGTGCGCAGCGGCCGCCTGGACGTGGTGGCGATGCCCTCCCCGGGAGTGGAGCCGCTCACGTCGATGATCGCCGCCTACGCGCGGTCCCATCCTGCCGTGACGGTCGACGTCGAGGCGGCGTTCACCCCCGAGGAGGTGACCGGTGCCGTGCGCACCGGCCGGGCGGAGATCGGGATCCTGGGCTCGGACCGCCCGTTCCGCTCCGCCGAGGTCGAGGTCCGGCACCTGGAGCAGCAGCCGCTCGTGCTGATCGTCAGTCCGCGGGCGGACACCTTCGCCGCCGGGGACGCCGTCCGGCGGGAGGACCTCGACGGGCACCGGGTCGTGGTCTCCCAGCGCGGCTCCCTGATGCGGTCGCTCGTCGACGACATGCTGGCCGCCGGGATCCGCGTCGACATCGCCGCGGAGGTCGCCCACCGCACGTCGGTCCTGCCCCTGGTCCTGGCCGGGGTCGGGCACGCCGTCCTGCCCTCCTCCTGGACGCCCCTGGCGCGGCAGATGGGTCTGCGCGTGGTCCGGATCGAACCGGTCACCGCGCTGCACGTGGCGGTCGTGAGCCGCCCGGCCGACCTGACCCCCGCCGCCCGGGCGTTCCTCGACGTCGCCGAGCGGCACGCGGCGGCCCCGGCCCGGCCGGCATAGGCGCCTGCTATCCGGGGGATACGAACCCGGTCTTGGACCGCGGGGGCCCGTGCCCGTTCTACTTGGCGCAGGACGCCGCGGCACCGGACGGCGACCCCACGGACAAGGAGAGCACCAGCATGGCCGAGCACCAGGTTTTCACGATCGCCTCGATCCCCGCCGACGGGGTGGGCCAGGAGGTCGTCGCCGCCGGCCGCACGGTCCTGGACGCGCTGGCCGAGCAGTCGAAGGGCGCCTTCTCCTTCGAGTGGACCGAGTTCCCCTGGGGCTCCGCGTACTACGCCGAGCACGGGGTGCTGATGCCCGCCGACGGGCTGGAGACCCTGAAGCCCTTCGACGCCATCTACTTCGGGGCCGTGGGCTGGGAGAACGTCCCCGACCACGTCAGCCTGTGGGGGCTGCGGCTGAACATCACCCAGAACTTCGACCAGTGGGCCAACATCCGCCCGGTGAAGTTCCTCCCCGGCGTGCAGTCCCCGCTGCGCAAGGCCGACGACACCGAGCTGGACTGGGTCGTGGTCCGGGAGAACAGCGAGGGCGAGTACGCCGGGCTGGGCGGGCGCAACCTCGCCGGGCGCGGACCGGGCAACGAGGTGGCGGTCCAGTCCTCGCTGTTCACGGAGAAGGGCTGTGAGCGGATCATCCGCTTCGCCTTCGACCTGGCCCGGACCCGGACGGTGCGGAAGGTCTCCAGCGTGACGAAGTCCAACGCCCAGCAGTACGGGATGGTGCTGTGGGACGAGGTCTTCGCCCGCGTGGCGGGAGACTACCCCGACGTGCAGACGGAGTCGGTGCTGGTGGACGCGATGAGCGCCAAGTTCGTGCTGCACCCCGAGGACCTCTCGGTGGTGGTGGCCTCCAACCTCAACGCCGACATCCTCTCCGACCTCGGCTCCGCGCTGGCCGGCAGCCTCGGCCTGGCCGCCAGCGCCAACCTCAACCCGGAGCGCCGCTTCCCGTCGATGTTCGAGCCCGTCCACGGCTCCGCCCCGGACATCGCCGGCCAGGGGATCGCCAACCCGATCGGGGCGATCGCCAGCGCCGCCCTGATGCTCGACCACTTCGGCCTGCACGCGGAGGCCCGCCGGCTCGAGGCCGCGATCGAGGCCACCACCGCCGCCGGCCACCTCACCCGTGACATCGGCGGCACCGCCGACACGAACGAGATCACCGAGGCGATCGTCGAGGCGCTGGCGGCGTCCCTGACCTCCGCCTGACCCGCTGCGCCGGCGGCGCCCGGCGCGCGCTCGGCAGCGCCTCGGTCGCGCGCCGCTGGAAGGCCGGTGCCGGGAGGACGGGACAGCGGAGGGACCGGCGGGTGCCGTGTCTGCACGGCACCCGCCGGTCCCTCGGGCGCGCGGCAGGGGGTGCGCCGCCGCGCGCGGACGGGCCGGTGGCCGGCCCCTCACCACCGGGTCAGCAGTGGTACGTGTCGGTCGGCGCCTCGAAGTGGACGTCGTAGCCCTCGGGGATGCTCAGCCCGAAGGCCCCGGCCAGGCCGAGGATCTTCCGGGCCCGGGCGAGCCGGGGCAGGTCGGAGCCGTTGCGGATCTCCCCGCCGTCGGCGTCGAACTCCTGCAGGAACTCGGTGGCCCAGGACAGCTCGGACAGGGAGGGGCTCAGGCCCTCGTTGACCGTGGCGGCCTGCTCGGGCATCAGGCACAGCTTGCCGGTCATGCCGAACTCCAGGGTCACGGACGTCGCCTCGGCCAGCTTCGGGCCCAGCGCCCCGACGGCGGGGCCGTCGATGGGCCCGGGCAGGTTGGCCGCCCGGGAGGCGATCGTGAACTGCGAGCGCGTGTACGCCAGCGTCATGGGGTTCTCGCCGAAGCCCGTGTCGCGGCGGAAGTCGCCGAGGCCGAAGCCGAGCCGGTAGGTGGAGCGGGCGCCGGCGATGGCCTGCAGGTGCTGCACCCCGCGGGCGGTCTCCACGAGCGCGACGATCTTCGTGTCCTTGAGCAGCTCCGCGGTGCGGGTCACGTGCTCGGGCGACTCGACCATGGCCAGCATCACCCCGTCGAGGCCGCGGATCCCGGCGAGGGCGCGGAGGTCGTCCTCCCACCACTGCGTGCCGAAGCCGTTGACGCGCACCCAGGCGTGCTGCTGCACCCCGTGCTGGTCCCGGGCGTCCAGCCAGCTGGTCACGTTGCGGCGGGCGCGCTCCTTGTCCTTGGGCGCCACGGAGTCCTCGATGTCCAGGACGACGACGTCGGCCGCGCTGCCCGCCGCGGCCGCGAAGCGCTCGGGCTGGGCGCCGTTGACGAGCAGCCAGGAGCGGGCGAGCTCCGGGCCGACCGCCGGCGCGGCGACCTGGGGCGCCAGCGGCGAGGGGGCGGTGGTGGTCGGGGTCGTCGTGGTGGACTCGATCGAGGTGGCAGTCATGAGTGCGTACCCATTCCGTGTGGCGCAGCGTGCTGCGGGGCGACAAGCGTGCCGGGGCGCCCGAGCCGGGGAGGTCGGGGGCTGCCCGGCGGAACCGTGACCGGTGGCGGTCCCGCGGGAAAGATGGCGTCGCGGGGGTCCGTCCGGTGCGTGCCTCGGGCCGGGGGTCGCGGAGTGGGCGAGCCGGTCCGTGCGCGCTGGATCGACGCGCTCGGCAGGTGCGGTGACCTCACCGTAACGCACATCACATGCCGGCGCCAACCGCGCGGCTCAGGCCCGGCGCGTCGTGCGGGCCGTGGCCGCCGCGGACCACGGGTCCTCGGGCCACGGGTGCTTGGGGTAGCGCCCGCGCATCTCGGCCCGCACCTGCCGGTAGGGCCCGGACCAGAACGACGCGAGGTCGTCGGTGACCGCCAGGGGCCGCCCGGCCGGGGAGAGCAGGTGGAACAGCACCGGTGCCCGCCCGCCGGCGACCGCGGGCGTCTCGGCCCAGCCGAAGCACTCCTGCAGCTTCACCGCCACCACGGGCCGGCCCGTGGGGTCGTCGGCCGCCGGGTAGTCGATCCGGACCCGCGACCCGCTGGCCACGGTCAGGCGCTCGGGGGCGAGCTCGTCGAGGCGGCCGGCCTCCGGCCACGGGAGGAGCCGGCGCAGGGCCCCGGCGAGGTCCACGGACCCGCCGGCGGCGAGGGCGTCCAGCTCGGGGGCGAGCCACTCGTCGAGCCGGGCCCGGAGGGCGTCGTCGGAGACGTCCGGCCAGGGGGCGCCGAGCCGGTGGTGCAGCAGCGCGAGCCGGCGCCGGAGCCCGTCCGCCGCCCCGGACCAGGCCAGCAGCTCCGGGCCGTGCTCGGCCAGGGCCGCCCGCACGGCCTCGCGGGCCGCCGCGGGGGCCGGTCGCACGGGGGTGGCGGACAGCTGGATCGCCCCCAGCGCCCGGGTCCGGCGCGCGCTCACCCGCCCGCCGTCGTACCGGGTGTCCACCGCGTCGGTGAGCAGGTGCTCGGCGCACCGCTCGGCGGTCTCCCGGTCGAGGGCGGCGGCGGCCCGGACGACCGCGCCCGTCCCGGCGGCCGCCCGCCCGGCGGCGCGGGTGGCCTCGGCGACGGCCAGCCACTCGTGGGCGGCCAGCGGGCTGCCCTCCGGGAGGCCGGCCCGGGTGCCGGAGGCGAGCAGCCAGGTGCCGCCCGACCGGTGGGCGATCCGCTCCGGGAAGGCCAGGGCGAGCACCGCGCCGGGCACCAGCTGGGAGGGCACGGGATCGGCGGGCACCGGCGCGGGGCGCTCCGCCCGGGCCCGGGCGGTCCCGGCGCCGTCGGGGCCCGCCTCGCGGGCGGCGCGGCGGAGCCGGTCCGTCTCCTCGGCCCACCGCCGGGCGCCCGGGGCGCGCCCCGAGCGCAGCTCGGCCAGCAGCCGGGCCAGGTCGCCGTCCGGGGCCCGGTGGTCGTCGGCGACGGCCGCCACGACCTCGGCGGCGGCCCGCTCCCCCACGAGGCGGGACCCGGCCAGCAGGCCGCGGGCGAGCCGGGGGTCGGCCGGCACCCGGGCGAGCGCGCGGCCGGCCGCGGTGGCGCGGCCCTCGGCGTCGACCGCGCCGAGACCGCGCAGCACCGCCTCCGCCTCGGCGAGGGCGGTGGGCGGGAGCGGGTCGGGCAGGGCCAGGCCGCGCCCGCCCGGGGAGCCCCAGCAGGCCAGCAGCAGGGCGGCGCCGGTGAGGTCGGCGGCGGCGACCTCCGGGGTGCCGTGGGCGGGCATCGCCGTCCACGTGCGCTCGTCGTAGCAGCGCACCACGGTGCCGGGGCCGAGCCGGGCCGCGCGCCCGGCCCGCTGCTCGGCGGAGGCGCGGGAGGCGGCGACCGTGACGAGCCCGGTCATCCCGCGGGCCGCGTCCCGGCGGGGCTCCCGGGCGAGCCCGGAGTCCACGACCAGGCGCACGCCCGGGACGGTGAGGGAGGACTCGGCCAGGGCGGTCGTCACGACCGCGCGCGGGGGCCCGCCCGGCGCGCGCCCGGCCGTGGCCCGGTCCTGCTCCGCGGCCCCGGCCCGCCCGTGCAGCTCGAGGACCTCGGTGCCGGGGGCCTGCTCCCGCAGCCGCCGGGCGACGTGGGCGACCTCCCAGGCGCCCGGGAGGAAGACCAGGGCGTCCGTGCCGGGATCCGCCGCCAGGGCCCGGGCGTGGGCGGCGGCCGCGGTGCGGGCGACGTGGTCGAGGAACTCCGGGCGCACCCCGCGCTCGTCGGTGCGCCGGCCGGGACGCGGGGCCCACTCGACGCCCAGCGGGTGCAGGACGGCGGGGCTGTCGACGACGGGCACCGGCCCGTCCCGGCCGAGCAGAGCCGCGAAGCGGGCGGCGTCCACGGTCGCGGACATCGCCGCGAGCACGAGGTCCTCCCGCAGCTCGCCCAGCTCGGCGAGCATTCCCACGAGCAGGTCCGTCTCGAGGCCGCGCTCGTGCACCTCGTCGAGGACCACGGCGCCGGTGCCGGGCAGCTCGGGGTCGTGGAGCAGGCGGCGCAGCAGGATCCCGGGGGTCACGAACTCCACGAGCGTGCCCGGCCCGGTCCGCCGGTCCCCGCGCACGGTGTGGCCCACGAGCCCGCCGACGCGGGTGCCGGCGAGGAAGGCGAGGCGCCGGGCGGCGGCGCGGGCGGCGACCCGGCGCGGCTGGGTGACGACCACCTTGGCGGGCCCGGACCCGCGCTCGTGCAGCAGCGCGGCCACCAGCGGCGGCACCAGGGTGGTCTTGCCGGACCCGGGCGGGGCCTGGACCACGGCGGCGCCGCCGGCCAGGGCCGCGCGCAGGGCGCCGGCGGCCCCGGCCACGGGCAGGCCGGCGCCGATGGCGTCGAGGTCGAAGGGTGCGGGGCTCACGCTCCCAGTGTGGCACCGCTGTGGCACCGCGCCCCGGGACGGACGGCCGGAGGCGCACGGCAGCGGCGGGCGGCCGCGGGAGTGCCGGTGCGGGCCGGGCGGCGCGGTGCCCGCCGGGGGCTCAGGCCTCGGTGTGCGCCAGGAACCCGCGCAGCACCGCGACGAACTTCTCCGGCTCCTGCGAGTGCACCCAGTGGCCGGCCTCGCGGATCGTCACCCGGTGCGTGCGGGGGAACAGCCGGCGCATCTGCGGTGCGTGCTCGTCGCGGACGTAGTCCGAGCGCCCGCCGGCCACCCAGAGCACCGGCCCCTCGTAGACGGCCTCCCCGGTGTCCGGGAAGCCGCCGATGGCGTCCAGGCTCGACCGCAGCAGCTCGAGGTTCGGCTCCCACGACAGCCCGTCCGGGCCGCGGCGCAGGTTCTGCAGCAGGAAGCTGCGGGTGGTGTCCCATGGGATGGGCTCCTTGAGGGCCTCGTCCGCGTCCGATCGGCGCTGCACGGCCGTCAGGTCCACGGCCGCCAGGCTGTCCAGCAGGTGGGCGAACTCCCCCTCGCCGCCCCCGGAGCGGGTGGGCGCGATGTCGACCACGACGAGCCGGGAGACGAGCTCCGGGTGCCGCAGCGCCAGCACCATGGCCACCTTGCCGCCGAGGGAGTGCCCCACGACGGCGACCGGCCCCTCCGCGGCGAAGTCCTCCCGGAGGGTCTCGGCCACGGAGTCGGCCATCTGCCGGTAGTCCACCCGGTCCGTCCACCCGGAGCGGCCGTGGTTGGGGAGGTCCACCAGCAGGCTGCGGAAGTCCGGCTGGAGGTCCTTGGCGATCCGGGTGAAGTTCTTGCCCCGGCCGAACAGGCCGTGCAGGAAGACGATGCGGTCACCGTCGTCCCCGACGCGGGTCGTGTGCAGGGTGCTCGTCCGGAAGTCAGCCATCCTCCGAGCTTAGGGTCTCGGACGCCGCGGGCCCGCACGGCGGGAGGACGGCCCGGCGTCCGGGGAGCGGTCCCCGGGGCCGGCCGGCCGTGGGCCCGGGCCCCGGTCGCGCGCCGTGGACTCAATGCCCCACAGTCGTCCGAAAGTGTTGTCACGGCCACCGGCGGAGTGGTCCGATAGGCACATGAAGAAGCTCATCAACGACCCGGCCGACGTCGTCCGGGAGGCCCTGCTCGGCATGCAGGCGGCGCACGGGGACCGCCTGCGCGTCGACCACTCCAACCGCGTCGTCTTCCGCGCCGACGCTCCCCGGCGCGGCAAGGTCGGCCTGGTCTCCGGCGGCGGCTCCGGCCACGAGCCGATGCACGGCGGGTTCGTGGGCCCGGGCATGCTGGACGCCGCCTGCGCCGGCGAGGTGTTCACCTCCCCGGTGCCGGACCAGATGCTCGCCGCGACCCTCGGTGTCGACGGCGGCGCCGGCGTCCTGCACGTCGTGAAGAACTACACCGGCGACGTCATGAACTTCGAGATGGCCGCCGAGCTCGCCGCCGAGAACGGTGTCGAGGTGGTCTCGGTCGTCACCGACGACGACGTCGCGGTGCAGGACAGCCTGTACACCGCCGGACGCCGCGGCGTGGGGGTGACCGTGCTGCTGGAGAAGATCGCCGGTGCGGCGGCCGAGGAGGGCCGTCCGCTCGCCGAGGTCGCCGACATCGCGCGGCGGGTCGACGGGCAGGGGCGCAGCATGGGCATGGCGCTCACCTCGTGCACGGTCCCGGCCGCGGGCCGGCCGACGTTCGAGCTCGGCGAGAACGAGATCGAGGTCGGCATCGGCATCCACGGCGAGCCGGGACGCGAGCGGCGTCCGCTCGCCCCCGCGCGGGAGGTCGCGGCCATGCTCGTCGAGCCGGTCCTCGCCGACCTGCCCGCGGCCGACGGCGCCCCGGTGATCGCCTTCCTCAACGGCATGGGCGGCACGCCGCTGATCGAGCTGTACATCATGTACGCCGAGGTGCAGCAGCTGCTGGAGAAGGCCGGCGTCCCGGTGGCCCGCAGCCTGGTCGGCAACTACATCACCTCGCTAGAGATGGCCGGCTGCTCCGTGACCCTGCTGCGCGCGGACGACGAGCTCGTCCGCCTGTGGGACGCCCCGGTCAGCACGCCCGGCCTGCGCTGGGGCATGTGATGCCGGAGGTCACCGCCGAGGGTCTCGAGCGCTGGCTGCGGAGGTTCGCCGACGTCGTCCACGACCACGCCGCCGAGCTGACGGAGCTCGACTCCGCCATCGGCGACGCCGACCACGGCAGCAACATGGACCGTGGCATGCGGGCGGTCGTCGGCGTGCTGGACGGCGGCGACGCCGGCGACGCCGACGCGATGCTGAAGAAGGCCGGCATGACCCTGGTGAGCACCGTCGGCGGGGCCAGCGGCCCGCTGTACGGCACGTTCTTCCTGCGGGCCGGCGGCGGGCTGGCCGGTGGCCAGGCCGTCGACGCCGCCACGCTGGGCCGGGCGCTGCGGGCCGGGCTGGAGGGCGTGGTCGCCCGGGGCAAGGCCGAACCGGGCGACAAGACGATGGTGGACGCCCTGGTGCCGGCTCTCGACGCGTACGACGCGGCCGTGGCCGGGGGCGCCGGCATCGCCGACGCGCTGTCCGCGGCGGCCGACGCGGCGGAGGAGGGCTGCGCCGCGACGATCCCGCTCGTGGCGCGCAAGGGCCGGGCCAGCTACCTGGGGCAGCGCAGCGCGGGCCACCAGGACCCGGGCGCCACCAGCACGGCGCTGCTGCTGCGGTCCGCGGCCGACAGCCTGCCGTGATCGGCATCGTCGTCGTCTCGCACAGCCGGGCGCTGGCCGAGGCGGCCGTCGAGCTGGCCTGCGAGATGGTCGACGAGCGCCCGCCGATCGCCCTGGCGGCGGGCGCCGGCGACGGGTTCGGCACGGACGCCGCCGCGGTCGCCGAGGCCATCACCGCCGTCGACTCGCCGGACGGCGTGCTGGTGCTCCTCGACCTCGGCAGCGCCGTGCTCAGCGCGGAGATGGCGCTGGAGTTCGTCCCGCCCGACGTCGCCGAGCGGGTGCGCCTGTCCCCCGCTCCGCTCGTCGAGGGGCTGGTGGCCGCCGTGGTGACGGCGGCCGCCGGCGCGCCGCTGGACGCGGTGCTCGAGGAGGCCGGCCGCGGGCTGGTCGCCAAGCGGGACCACCTGGGGGAGGCGGCGGACCCGGCGCCGGCCGGGACGGCGGCCCCGCCCGCGGCCCCCGAGGTCGTCTCCGAGCTGCCCGTGGACACCCCGCACGGCCTGCACGCCCGCCCGGCCGCCCGGCTGGTCGGGCTCGTGCGCGCCGCCGACGCGGTCGCCGCGGTCACGAACCTGCGCACGGGCCGCGGTCCGGTCGACGCCCGCAGCCTGTCCGGGCTCGTGACGCTCGCCGTCCGGCAGGGCGACCGGCTGCGCTTCGAGGCGTCCGGACCCGGCGCCGCGTCGTTGACCGAGGCGGTGCGGGCGCTGGCCGCGGACGCCTGGGGCGACCGGCCCCCCGAGCCGGCTGCCCCCGCGGGTCCCGAGCCGGCCGGTCCGGCGGGCGCATCCGCGCCGCCCGCCGCCGGATCGGGCACCGACGTCGCCCTCGGCCCGGCGGTCGTGCGGGGCGGCGCGATCGACCTCTCCGGTTACCGGCCGGGCGACCCGGCCGAGGAACGGCGGCGCTCGGACGCCGCCGTGGCCCGCGCGCTCGCCGAGCTGGCCGCCCTGCGCCGGTCCGCGGCCGGAGGCCCCGGTCCGGCGGGCGCCGTCCTCGAGGCCCACGAGGCCCTGCTCGCCGACCCCGAGCTGACCGACGCCGTGACCGCCGGCATCGCCGCCGGCGCGCCCGCGCCCACGGCGTGGGGGGACCGGCTCGCCGCGCTGGGCGCGGAGCTCGAGGCGATGGAGGACCCCTACCTGCGGGCGCGCGCCGAGGACGTCCGCAGCGTGCGGCAGCGGGTGCTCGCCGCCCTGGCGGGACCCGGCACCCCCGACGAGGCGGTCCCGGCCGACGGTCCGCCCGTGGTCCTCGTGCTGCGGGAGCTCGACGCCGCGACCGCGGCGACGCTGGACCCGCTGCGGGTCGCGGGCGTGGTCACGCTGACGGGCGGGGACACCGGTCACGGCGTGCTGGTCGCCCGCTCCCGCGGCGTCCCGGTGTACCACGACGCCGGGCCGGCCGCGGCCGCCGTGGCACCCGGCGCCGTCGTCGGCTTCGACGCGCGGGCCCGGCGGTTCGCCGTCGACCCCGACGAGGACACCCGGCGCTCCCTCCGCGAGCTGTCGGCCGCCCGGGCCGCCGAGGCCGAACGCGTCCTGGCGCGTGCCCACGAGCCGGGCGCGACCGCGGACGGACACCCGGTGCCGGTGCTCGCCAACGTCACGACGCCCGCCGACGCCGGCCGGGCCGTCGCGTCCGGCGCGCAGGGGTGCGGGCTGCTGCGCACCGAGGTCCTGTTCGGCCACCTGGACGAGGCCCCCTCGGTCGAGGCGCAGGCGGCCGCGTTCGCCGGGATCGCCGAGGCGTTCGCCGGGCGGCCCGTGACCGTGCGCACCTGGGACGTGGGCGGGGACAAGCCGCTGCCCTTCCTGCCGGCGCCCACCGAGGCGAACCCGTTCCTCGGCGAGCGCGGGCTGCGGCTCATGCGGCGGGCACCGGAGGTGCTCCGCGACCAGCTGGCCGCGGTCTGCCGGGTGGCCCGCGACCACCCGGTGCACGTCATGTTCCCCATGGTCAGCACCGCCGAGGAGGTGGCGTGGGCGCTGGAGCGGCTTGACGAGGCGGCCGCGGCGGCCGGCGGCCGTCCGGCGGGGATGCGGGTCGGCGTCATGGTCGAGGTCCCGGCCGCGGCCCTGGCCGTCCGCCGCGTCGCGCAGGGCCTCGACTTCGTGAGCATCGGCACCAACGACCTCGCGCAGTACACGATGGCGGCCGAGCGGGGCAACACCGCGGTCTCCGCGCTGGCGGACGCCCGGCACCCCGCCGTGCTCGACCTCGTGGCCCGGGTCTGCGCCGACGCGCCCGAGGGCACGCACGTCGCGGTGTGCGGCGACCTCGCCAGTGACCCCGCCGCGGCGGTGCTGCTCGCCGGGCTGGGCGTCGAGGAGCTCAGCGTGGTGCCCACCCAGGTGGCCCTCGTCAAGGCGCGGCTGCGGGACGTGACCCTGGCCGGCGCGCGGGACCTCGCACGGCGGGCCCTGGCCTGCGGCTCCGCCGACGAGGTGCGGGCGCTGCTGGCGGACGTTGCGGGCGCGGACCGGGCCGGACGCTGACCGCGGCCCGGCCGCGGCTCGGGCCCGAGGCCTCCCGTTCGCCACGGCACCGTTCCGGCGGGTCCGGGGGCCCGCCTCGAGACCGGCGGGGAAGGCCCCGTAGACTCGGACCCGTGACCGATGCGACCTCGACCCCTGCCGGCAGCCACCTCCCCGAGCGGGTCTCCGAGCTCTTCGACCCGGCGCAGTGGCGCACGGTCGAGGGCTTCGAGGACCTCCGGGACCTCACCTACCACCGCGGCGTGGAGCGGGACGGCGACGGCGCCGTGCTGCGCGACCTGCCGTGGGTGCGGATCGCCTTCCACCGCCCGGAGGTCCGCAACGCCTTCCGCCCCGGCACCGTGGACGAGCTGTACCGCGCCCTCGACCACGCCCGGATGAGCTCCGACGTGGGCGCCGTGGTCCTCACCGGCAACGGCCCCTCCGCCAAGGACGGCGGCTGGGCGTTCTGCTCCGGCGGGGACCAGCGCATCCGCGGCCGCGACGGCTACCGCTACGCCGGGGGCGAGACCGCCGAGTCCATCGACCCGGCCCGCGCGGGGCGGCTGCACATCCTGGAGGTGCAGCGGCTGATCCGCACGATGCCCAAGGTGGTGATCGCCGCGGTGCCCGGCTGGGCCGCCGGCGGAGGCCACTCCCTGCACGTGGTCTGCGACCTCACGATCGCCTCCCGCGAGCACGCCCGCTTCAAGCAGACCGACGCCACGGTGGGCTCCTTCGACGCCGGCTACGGCTCGGCCCTGCTCGCCCGCCAGGTGGGGCAGAAGTTCGCCCGGGAGATCTTCTTCCTCGCCCGCGAGTACGATGCCCAGCGGATGCTCGAGATGGGCGCCGTCAACGAGGTCGTCCCGCACGCGCAGCTGGAGGACGCGGCGGTCGCCGCCGCCCGGGACGTGGCCGCCCAGTCCCCGCAGGCGATCCGGATGCTGAAGTTCGCGTTCAACCTGCCCGACGACGGCATGGTCGGCCAGCAGGTCTTCGCCGGGGAGGCGACCCGGATGGCGTACATGACCGACGAGGCCGTCGAGGGCCGGGACGCGTTCCTGGGCAAGCGGGACCCGGACTGGTCCGGCTTCCCGTACTACTTCTAGGCCGCGATTTCCAGGCCGCGGTCCCGGCCGGGACGTCCCGGGACCGTCCCGCCCGGGAAGCGGGCGGCAGCACGAGGAGGAGGGCCGCGATGGCCGAGCTGATCGTTCCCGACGACGCCGTGGTCCTCGACGGCCCCGTGGCCGGCGACCCCCTGCGGCTGCTGTCCCCGCTGACCCGGGCCCTCGGGCGACCGGGGCCCGCCGTCGTGGTGCGCACCTCCGGGTCCACCGGCCGCGCCAAGCGCACGGTGCTCACCCGGGACGCCCTCGCCGCGTCCTCCATGGCCACCGCGGTGCGCACGGGCGCGGTGGGCCAGTGGCTGCTGGCCCTGCCCGTCCACTACGTCGCCGGGCTCCAGGTCCTGGTCCGCTCGCTCTACGCCGGGACGGACCCCGTGGTGCTGGACCCCGCCGCCCGCTTCACCCCGGAGGCCTTCGCGGCGGCCGCCGCGCGGCTGGAGGACCCGGTGCGCTTCACCTCCCTGGTCCCCACCCAGCTGCAGCGGATCCTCGAACCGGAGTCCGGGGTCCGCAACGGGGACGCCGTCTCTGCCCTGAAGAGCTTCTCCGCGGTCCTGCTGGGCGGCTCGGCGGCCTCCCCGCGGCTGCTCGCGGCCGCGCGGGAGGCGGACCTGCGCGTGATCAGCACCTACGGGATGTCCGAGACGTGCGGGGGCTGCGTCTACGACGGCGTGGCCCTGGACGGGGTCTCCGTGCACGTCGAGCAGGACGGCGGGCGGCCCGGCACCCCGTCCGCGCCGGGGCCCGGGCGGATCTGGCTGGGCGGGGCCGTGGTCGCCGCGGGCTACGCCGGGGACCCGCAGCAGACCGCGCGGCACTTCCACGAGGCCGCGGGGACCCGCTGGTACCGCACGGACGACCTCGGGGAGCTCTCCCCGGACGGGGTGCTCACGGTGCACGGGCGGGTCGACGACGTCCTGAACACCGGCGGGGTGAAGGTCTCCGCGGGGCGGGTCACCGCCGTGCTGGACCGGCACCCGGCCGTGCGCCAGGCCCTCGTGCTGGGCGTGCCCGATCCCGAGTGGGGCCAGGCGGTGGGCGCCGCCGTGGTCGCGGCCGCGGGCACCGACCGGGCCCGGCTGCGCGCCGAGCTCGCGGAGGCGGTGCGCGCCGAGCACGGGAGCGCCGCCGTGCCCCGCCGCTGGGCCTGGCCGCAGGAGCTGCCGATGCTGCCCACCGGCAAGCCGGACCGCGCGGCGGTGGCCCGCCTGCTCGCCTGAGCCGGGCGGGCCCCGCCCGGGACCGTGACACAATGGTGGGCGGCCCGGGGCCCCGCCGCGGTCCCCCACCACGCGCGCAACGCATCGCGGCCGCGCGAGACGCATCTTGACGGAGGTAGCCCGTGGCCACGCCAGCCCAGTGGATCGAGGGAGCCCGGCTCCGGACGCTGCCCATGGCCGTGGCCCCGGTCGTGGCCGGCTCCGCCGCGGCCCAGGCCCTGCACTCCTTCGACCTCGTCCGGGCGGTCCTCGCCCTGCTGGTGGCCCTGTTCCTGCAGATCGGCGTGAACTACGCCAACGACTACTCCGACGGCATCAAGGGCACCGACGACGTGCGGGTCGGCCCGCTGCGGCTGACCGGCTCCGGGGTCGCGGCCCCCGGGCAGGTGAAGGCGGCGGCGCTGCTGTGCTTCGGCCTGGGCGCGCTCGCCGGCGCGGCCCTGGTGGTGCTCAGCCGCCAGTGGTGGTTCATCCCCGTGGGGCTCTCCGCGGTGCTCGCCGCCTGGGGCTACACCGGCGGGAGGACCCCGTACGGGTACCGGGGGCTCGGCGACGTGTTCGTGTTCGTCTACTTCGGGCTCGTGGCCGTGCTCGGCACCACGCTCACGCAGGCCGGCGCCCTCAACCCCGAGGCGTGGGTCGCGGCCCTGTCCACCGGCCTGATCGCCACCGCCCTGCTGATGGCCAACAACATCCGGGACCTGCCCGGGGACCGGGAGGTCGGCAAGCGGACGCTGGCCGTGCGGCTGGGCGATCCGCTGGCCCGGGTGGTGTTCGCCGCCGAGATCGCCGTGGCGCTCGCGCTGGTGCTGTTCCTGGTGCCCGGCAACCCGTGGATGCTCGTCGTGCTACTGCTCGTGCCGCTGGCGCTGCCGCCGGTGGCCACGGTCCTGCGGGTGCAGGACCGCCGCCAGCTCATCCCCGTGCTGAAGCAGTGCGGGGTGCTCAACGTGGGGTGGGCCGTGCTGTTCTCCCTGGCGGTGCTGCTGCAGCAGTGGCTGTGAGCCCCCGCTGAGCGCTCAGACCTCGCGCCCGTCCTCGCGCAGCTTCCGGTCCACGTAGGCGTCCTCGACCTCCTGGTCCTCGAGCGCCACCCGGCTGCGGGGCCGCGGGGAGCGGGCGACCCACCGGCGCAGCTCCTCCCCCGCGGCCGTGTGCAGGCGCGGGAAGAACAGGTAGGAGACCGCGAAGGACGCCGCCACGGCGGCGATCCCGGACAGGATCAGCCCCACGCCCAGCCACATGCTGAGCAGGAAGACCAGCACGAGGAGGCCGAAGCGGAGCAGGGAGTACTTCAGGAAGTTCACCCCGCCAGTCTACCGAGCCGACCTGGAAGATCTCCCCGGGCGCAGAGCTTGCGCCCAGGCAACTCCCCTACGATTGTCGGCATGGGCAGAGCCATCCTCATCATCGGCGCGGCCGCACTGGCGGTGGGCGTCATCGTGTACTCCCTCATCGAGTGCGCCCGGACCGACAGCGCCGCCATGCGCGGACTCCGCAAGGGGGGCTGGATCGCGGTGATCGTCCTCCTCCCGCTGCTCGGCGCCCTCCTGTGGCTGTTCCTGGGCCGCCCCCGGGGCACCGCGGACTCCTCCGCCCCCGCGCGCGGGAAGGGCCCGGACGACGACCCCCAGTTCCTGCGCAACCTCGAGGAGCGCCGCCGGCAGCAGGAGCAGGCCGAGAAGCTGCGCCGGTGGGAGGAGGAGCTGCGCCGCGGTGGCGGCGCCGCCGGCGGGCGCCCCGGTCAGGACGGGCCCGGGAGCGGCTCCCCGGGCGGGTCCCCGGGCGGCTCCTCGGCCGGCCGCGCCGACGACGCCTCCGACGACTCCCCCGGCAAGAACCGGCCGCCGCGCGACTGACACCCCCGTCCGGGGGCGGCGGCCGAGGACGGCCCTAGACTCGGGGCACCATGTCCGTGATCCCCCGCCTGCACAGCGCCGCCCGGCGCCACCCCGCGCGCGCCGACGCGCTGTGGGTGCTGCCCGCGGCCCTGCTCACCCTCTCCCTCAGCGCCGAGGCGCCGGCCGGAGCCGCCCCGGTCTGGCTCCTGTCCCTCGCCGCCACCGTCCCGCTGTGCTGGCGCCGCACCCGCCCCACGGCCGCGGCCGCCGCGGTGGCCGCGGCCCTGCTGCTGGCCCTGGTCCTGCAGGCGGTGCCCTATCCGGCCCTGTGGGCGGTGCCCTGGGCCGTGTACTCGGTCTCCGCGCACGGCGGCGTGCGCGGGCGGCGGGCCCTGCTGGCCGCGGGCGTGCTCGGCGCCGTGCTCTTCGGTCACCACCTGGCCCGGGCGACCTTCGGCGGCGCGGACCCGGTGAGCTGGTGGGAGCGCGGGCTGATGTGGCTGTCCGTCAGCGGCGGCGCCGCCGTGGTGGTGCTCGCGGCCTTCGCCTTCCGCGGGTGGCGCCGGCTCAGCCTGCTCCGGGACCGCGAGCTCCTGGAGCGGGCCCGGCGGCTGGAGCGCGAGCGGGACCAGGAGCGGCGGCTCGCCGCCCAGGACGAGCGCACCCGCATCGCGCGCGAGATGCACGACGTCGTGGCGCACTCCCTGTCCGTGATCATCGCCCAGGCCGACGGCGCCCGCTACGCCGTCGCCTCGGCCGGGGGCGCCCCCGCCCCGGAGACGGCCTCGGCGGCGCTGGCCACGATCGCGGCGACGGGCCGGTCCTCGCTGGCCCAGATGCGCCGCCTGCTCGGGGTGCTGCGCACCGACGACGGGGGCGAGCTCGCGCCGCTGCCCGGTCTGGCGGACCTGCCCGCCCTCGTGGCAGGCTGCCGGGGCGCCGGCGCCGACGTGCGGCTGCGGGTGCACGGGGAGCCCGAGCCCGGCCGGCTGCCCTCCGGCGCCGAGCTGGCGGTCTACCGGATCGTCCAGGAGGCCCTCACCAACGCCCTGCGCCACGCGCCGGGGCTGCGCACGGTGACCGCGGAGCTGCGGTGGACCCGCGAGGGGCTCACCGGGTCCGTGCACAACGACGGCGTCACGGCCCCGCCCGGCAGCGTCCCGGCCCCGGGCAACGGGCTGCGCGGGATGCGCGAGCGCGCCGACCTCTACGCGGGCACGGTCTCGGCCGGGCCCTGCCCTCCGGACGGCTTCCGCGTCCGGTTCTCCGTCCCCCACCAGGAGCGCTGACCGTGTCCCTCTTCCCCGCGACCACCCCTGCGCCCGGATCCGTGCCCGAGCCCGTGCGGGTGCTCATCGTCGACGACCAGCAGCTCGTGCGCGGCGGCTTCCGCATGCTGCTCGACTCCCAGCCCGATCTCGAGGTGGTCGCCGAGAGCGGGGACGGCGCCGACGCCGTGCGGGCCGTGGAGCGCCTGCGGCGAGCCGGGGCGGGACCGGACGTGGTCCTGATGGACGTCCGGATGCCGGTGCTCGACGGGATCGCCGCCACCCGGCAGATCCTGGCCCGCCACGGCACGGACGTGCGGATCGTGGTGCTGACCACCTTCGACCTCGACGAGTACGCCCTGGACGCGCTGCGGGCCGGCGCCAGCGGCTTCCTGCTCAAGGACGCGCTGCCGGAGGAGCTGCTCGCCGCCGTGCGCACCGTCCACCGCGGGGACGCCGTGATCGCCCCGTCCACCACCCGGCGACTGATCGGCCACTTCGTGGAGGAGCCCGCGGCCGGGTCCGCCGGGGACACCACCGCGCCCCGGCCCCACGCCGCGGCGATCGCGACCCTCACCGCCCGCGAGCACGAGGTCTTCCTGCTGATGGCCCGGGGCCTGTCCAACGGGGAGATCATGGGCGAGCTGTTCCTCTCCGAGGCGACCGTCAAGACCCACGTCTCCCACGTCCTGGCCAAGCTGGGCGTCCGGGACCGGGTGCAGGCCGTGGTCCTCGCCTACGAGTCGGGGCTGATGGGCTGAGCGCCGGTTCTCATGCCCGGGGATGAGACGCCCCGGCCCGGAATCATGCCGGGCTCCGATGCGCCCGCCAGGCCCGCCGGGAGAGCCTGGCAGCATGATCACCCCCACCGCTCCCCCCGCTCTGCACGCCCACCGCCTGCACCAGGCCTACGGGGCCGCCACGGCCCTCGACGGCGTCACCCTGACCGTCCACCACGGGGAGTCCGTGGCGGTCATGGGCGCCTCCGGCTGCGGCAAGACCACCCTGCTGCACTGCCTGGCGGGCATCGTCGTGCCCGACCGCGGCGGCGTGACCCTGGACGTCCCGGGCGGTCCGGTGACCCTCTCGGCCGCCTCCGAGGACCAGCGCGCGGTCCTGCGCCGGTCCCACCTCGGCTTCGTGTTCCAGCAGGGCCTGCTGCTGCCCGAGCTGACCGCGCTCGAGAACGTGGCGGTGGCTGCGATGCTCGCCGGCACGTCCCGGCGGGAGGCCGAGCGGTCGAGCACCGAGCTGCTGGGGCGGCTGGGCCTGCACGGGCTGGGCGATCGCCGCATCGGGCAGCTCTCGGGCGGGCAGGCCCAGCGCGTGGCCATCGCCCGGTCCCAGGTGAACCGGCCGTCCGTGACCTTCGCCGACGAGCCCACAGGAGCCCTCGACTCGCGGACCTCCGAGGAGGTGATGTCCCTGCTGCTGGCCGCGACCTCCGGCGCCGGCACCACCCTGGTGGTGGTCACCCACGACGAGACCGTGGCCGCCCGGTGCGCCCGGGTGGTCCGGATGCGCGACGGCCGCGTGGTCGAGGACTCCGCGGCCGCCGGCCGCACGCCGGCGGGGACGGCAGGTGCCCTCCGATGACGCTGCCGCGCCTGCTGCCCCTGTTCGTCACCCGGTCCGCGTTCCTCTCCGCCCCCGGCCTGCTGACCGTCGCGGCCTTCGCCGCGCCCACGGCGCTGCTGGTGGTGGTCGGCGGCGGCACCGCCGCCTTCTTCCGCACGGAGGGCGAGTCGGCGGTGCTCTACCGGGCGCTCGCCCTCGTGGCCGTGGCCCTGCTGCTGGTCCCGTTCCTCTCCCTGGGCGCTGCCGCCGCCCGGCTCTCCGCGCGGCGGCGGGACGACCGGCTGTCCACCCTGTCCCTCCTGGGCGCCTCCCGCGGCACGGTGACCGGGCTGGCGCTGCTCGAGCCGCTGCTGCTCGCCGGCGCCGGGGTGCTGCTCGGCGCCGTGGCGGCACCGCTGCTCGCCCTGCCGCTCGGGCTCGTCCCGTTCCGCGGCTCGCCCCTGGGCTGGCGCGCGCTGCTGCCCCCGGGTCCGCTGCTGGCGGGCCTGCTCGCCGGGGTGCTGGTCCTCGCCCTCGGCAGCGCCGCCGTGGGCGTGCGCCGCCTCACGGTCGGCCCGCTGGCGGTGCGGGTGCGCCGCGACGCCCCGCGGGTGCGTGCCGTCCGGCTGCTCGTGGGCGGGGCGCTGTTCTCGGCGGCCCTGGTCGCGGCGGTGGCCGGGCAGACCGTGGCCCCCTCCGTGGCGGTGATGGTCGCCCTGAGCGCGGCCGCGATCGCCGGCGGCGCCCTCGTGCTGCATCTCGTGGGGGTGTGGCTGGTCGGCGCCCAGGCACGGCGCCGGGTGCGGTGCGCGGGCAGCCCCGAGCAGCTGCTGGCCGCCCGCGGCGTGCTGGAGGACCCCCGGCAGGCCTGGTCGCAGGTCTCCGGGGTGGCCCTGACCGCCTTCACGGCCACCTTCGCGGGCTCCGGCGCCGCCCTGGTCGGGGCCGGGCCCGGCGGGGCGGGGACGGCTCCGATGACCGAGGAGGAGGTCTGGCTGGTCCAGGACGTGGGCACGGGCATCCTGCTCACGCTGGGCATCTCGTTCCTGATAGTGGCCGTCTCGGCGGTGATCGCCCAGGCCGCCCTGATCCACGACCGGAAGGAGCTCTACGCGGGCCTGCACGCCCTCGGCGCGGACACGCGCACGCTGCACTCCGCGCGCGTGCGCACGGTGATGCAGCCGCTGCTGCTGGTGGTGGCCGTGGCCGGGGCGGCGGGGCTGCTGCTGGCCGCCCCCATGGCCGGGCCCGCGGCCGTGCTGGCCCCGGGCACCTTCGCGCTGATGCTCGGCTCCGTGGCGGCCGGGGCGCTGCTGGTGCGCGCCGGCCTGGAGCTCACCCGGCCCGTGCTGGCCGCCGTGGCCCGGGCTCCCGCCCGCGCGGCGGGCTGAGCGCCCCGGGAGGACCGCGGCCCGCACCGGCGCTCGTGCCGGTGCGGGCCGCGGGGAGCCGGGCGTGCCGGGCGGCTCAGACGCCGGCGTAGGAGTGCAGGCCGGCGAAGAGCGTGTTGACCACCGTGAAGTTGAAGATGATGCACAGGTACCCGGCGATCGACAGCCACGCCGAGCGGGTGCCGGTCCAGCCGCGGGTGGCGCGGGCGTGCATGTAGGCGGCGTAGACCACCCAGATCACGAACGTCCACACCTCCTTGGTGTCCCAGCCCCAGTACCGGCCCCACGCCTGCTCGGCCCAGATGGCCCCGGCGGCGAGGGTGAAGGTCCAGAAGGCGAAGCCCACCGCGTTGAGCCGGAAGGAGAGGTTCTCCAGCGCCTGGGCGGACGGGACCATCCGCAGGAAGTCCATGCCGGGGGCCTGCCCGGCCAGGATCGCCCGCTCGCGCCGGGCCTGCAGCAGCTGCAGCACGGCCATGGCGAAGGTGATGGTGAACACGCCCGAGGCCGCCACCGCGATGGACACGTGGATGACCAGCCACCAGGACTGCAGGGCCGGCTGCAGCGGGCCCACGGGCGTGGGGAAGCCGATCGTCGCCGCGCAGAGCATGATCACCACGAGCCCGGAGACGAGGGTCCCCACGAAGCGCAGGTCCCGGGCGAGCAGGGCCAGCAGGTAGACCCCGGCGACGACGAGGGCGCCCGTGGTGCAGAACTCGTACATGTTGCCCCAGGGCACCCGGCCCGCCGCGAACGTCCGGCTCACCACGGCGGCGGCGTGGACCAGGAACGCGAGGACCATGACGGCCACGGCCACGCGTGCGGCGGGACGGCGCTCCCCGGTGTAGCGCATCTGCTCGTCCGCCACGTGCCCGGCCAGCGCGGACCGGGCGCCCGTGCGGTAGCCGCGGCCGCGGTGGCCCGCCCCGTGCCCGGCCCGCGCGTCGGCGGGCTCGGCGGCGTCCAGCGCGCCCGCCCGGGCCGCGGCGGCGACGAGCTCGCGCTCCTCGGTCCCGGCCGTGCCGCGCAGGGCCTTGGAGTGGGCGGCCATGTCCCACGCGAAGGCGACGAAGCTGACCAGGTAGGTCATGGCGGCCAGGAGCATGAACAGCTCGCTCCAGGCGCCGAGGGTCTCGTTGACGGTCATGCCGTTCATCCTCTCACTCGTTCCCGGACGCCGGCTCGGAGCCGGCCCGGGCGGGGGCGGGCCCCGCGGTCTCCCGGTCGCGCACGCCGGCGGACTCCCACTGCCCGGTCCACAGCTCGCCCAGCCGCTCGGCCTCGGCCGCGAGCCGGGGGTCCTCGCCGCGGGCCAGCAGGCCGTACTCGAGCACCGTGCAGGCCCGGCCGTCCTCGTCCGTGCCCCGCGCCGCCCGCACCCAGACGCGGCGGCGGGAGATGAACAGGGACATCAGCAGGCCCGTGAAGGCCAGCACGAAGGAGACCAGGGCGCCCGTCTTGCCGGGGTCGTAGTGGACGTCCAGGCCCACGTAGCGCTTCACGTCGAGGAACTCCACGGTGCCCTTGCCGTCGGGCAGCTCGTGCACGGGGTTCGCGGCGTCGAGGGTGATCGCGCCGTTCTCGTTGGTCATGGCGTTGAGCTCGGTGAGCTGCTCGACGTCGAGCACGTACACGTTCTGCGGGGCGCCGGTGTCCAGGCCCAGGTCGCCGTGGTAGGCGGAGAGGATCAGCCGGGGGTTGGCCAGGCCCGGGTCCACCGAGCGGGGCATCTCCCCCTCCCCGCCGACGGCGGTGGGCAGGAGCAGCCCCACGAAGCCGAGCTGGTCGGGGCGGGCGTCCGGGACCTTGAGCACCAGCGAGGAGGTGTACACGCCGTCGGAGGGGACGGTCACCACGGGGCCCTCGAAGGCGACGTCCCCGTTGCCGTCGGTCACCCGGATCACCGGGGCGTAGCCGTTGCCCACGAGGTAGCTCTTCACGCCGTTCACGTTCAGCGGCTGGTTGACCTTCAGCACCTCCTCCCGCGGCTCGGCGCCGGGCTCGTCCTGCACGGTGACCTCGGCGGTGAAGTCCAGCGGCGCCCCGTAGTTGCGCGGGTTGGTGGTGTCCCGGTTGAACTCGGCCTCGAAGCGGTCGAGCCGGACCGAGAACGGCTCCAGCCAGTCGGCGTCGTAGTTGGTGCCGGGGGTGAAGGAGTCGTAGCCGATGAGGGTGTTGACGAAGGACTCGCCCTCCACGACCACCCGCTGGCCCTTGTAGCCGAACAGGGACCCGACGGCCACGGAGACCAGCACGCCCAGCAGCGCCAGGTGGAAGACGATGTTGCCGACCTCCTTCCACATCCCGCGCTCGGCGGCGACCGAGGGGGTGCCCGAGCCGGTGTCCCGCACCGCGACCCGGTAGCCGCGCTTCCTCAGCAGCCGGGCCGCGTCGGCGACGACGTCGTCGGGGGCGGGGGCCTCGGCGCCGTCGCGGCCCCCGAGCGTCAGCGCACGGTGCTCGGGCAGCCGCTCCAGCCGCCGCGGGGTGCGCGGGGGCTCGGCCCGCCAGGCCCGCCAGTGCTTGGCCGCGCGCGGCAGCACGCAGCCCACGAGGGAGACGAACAGCAGGATGTAGACGGCGGAGAACCAGGCCGAGGAGAACACGTCGAAGAACTGCAGCCGGTCCAGCCACTCCCCCAGGACCGGGTTGTTGTCCAGGTAGTCCTGCACGGCCGCCGGGTCCTGGATCCGCTGCGGGAAGATCGAGCCGGGCACCGCCGCGACGGCCAGCAGCAGGAGGAGGAACAGGGCGGTGTTCATCTTCGTGAGCTGCGTCCACGCCCACCGGGCCATGCCGCGGGGCCCGAGGGCGGGGAGCTCGGTGTCGGAGGAGCGCCCGCGGGGCGGCTCCGTGGTCGCGGGACCCGACGAGGGAGGCGCTGGTGTGCTCATGCCGGTCTTTCTGTGGTCGGGGCGGGACGGGGTGCCGGAGGCGCTCAGATCGGCATCACCCAGTCGGTGACGAGCTCGGCCTGCACCCAGGAGACGAACGCGGTCCACGCCCCCGTCATCATGAGCAGCCCGACCAGGACGAGGAGGCCCCCGCCGGCGCGCTGGATGGTGAGGCGGTGCCGCCGGAAGAAGGCCATGGCCCCCATGCCGCGGCGCAGCGCCAGGGCCAGGAGCAGGAAGGGCACCCCCAGGCCCAGGCAGTAGGCCACCGTGAGCACGGCGGCCTTCCCGGCCGAGGCGCCGTCCACGTACACGAGCGCCTGCACGGCGGCGAACGTCGGGCCGATGCAGGGCGCCCAGCCCAGGCCGAAGGTGACGCCCAGCAGCGGGGCGCCCCACAGGCCGGGCGGGGGGCGGCGCTCGATCTTGCGGTCCCGCTGGAAGAACGACACCCCGCCGAGGAAGACGACGCCCATGAGCACCACCAGGGCGCCGAGGACCACGGTGATCCAGCCCTGCCCCAGGAACCAGGCGTAGGCCCCCAGCTGGGCGAGCAGCACGGACATGAGCAGGAACACGGCCGAGAAGCCGAGCACGAACAGGCCGATCCCGGCCAGCACCCGGCCGCGGCGCTGGTCCTGCAGGTCCGCGCCGGTCAGGCCCGTCACGTAGCCCAGGTAGCCCGGCACGAGCGGCAGCACGCACGGGGAGGCGAAGGAGACCAGCCCGGCGAGCAGGGCCACGGGCAGGGCGACGAGGAGGGAGCCGTCGAGGACGATCTCGGCGAACGGGTTGCCGGCCGTCATGCCGCTTCGGCCACCGTGTCCTCGAGCAGGGTCTCCAGCACGGAGCGCTCGGCGATGCCGAGGATGCGGGCGGCCACCCGCCCCTGGGCGTCGAGGACCAGCGTGGTGGGCACGGCCTGCGGGGGCACGTAGGCGCTCAGGGCCATCAGCACGCCCCCGTCCTTGTCCTCGAAGGAGGGATAGGGGATCTCGAAGGTGCGCTCGAACGCCTCCGCGGTGGCCTGCTCGTCGCGCAGGTTCACGCCGTAGAAGGCGGCCCGGCCGTCGAAGCGCTCGGCGAGCTCCCGGAGGTCGGGGGCCTCGACCCGGCACGGGGCGCACCCGGCGTACCAGAAGTTGAGCAGCGCGGGGGTCCCGCGGAGGTCCTCGGCCGAGACCACGGTGCCGTCGAACAGGGTGCCCTCGAACTGCACGGGCTCCTCGCGCTCCTCGGCCGCGTACTCGGAGACGGTGCCGTCGCCGGCGATGTAGCCCTTCTGGTCCCCGGAGTTGGCCTGCTGGGCCAGCGAGTCCTCCTCGGTGCACCCGGCGAGGGCGAGCCCGAGGACGCCCAGGCCCGCGAGCGAGAGCACGCGGCGGCGGGACGGACGGGAGGAGGGCGAGGGACGGGAGGTCACGGACGGATCACCTGGTGCTCTGGACGGGACGGGGACGGCGGCGGCGCCCCGCCATTATGAACCGGGAAGCTGGTTGACCCCTGGATAGTAGACGGCGGCGGGCTCCCGGTACTCGACCCGGGGCGGGCGCCCGGCGTCGAGGTCGTCGAACACGAGCGTGGTCAGGGAGGCGAGGTTGCACTGCCGCCGGCGCGGGTCGTGCGGCAGGGGACGGCCCTCGGCCGAGCGCCGGGCCAGCCAGATCGGCAGCTGGTGGGAGACCACCACGGCCTCGGCGCCGTCTCCGCCGCGCGCCACGGCGGTGCGCCCGGCCTCCAGCACGGCCTCGGCCATGCGGGCCACCTGCCGCCGGTAGGGCTCCCCCCAGGAGGGGCGCAGCGGGTTGCGCAGGTGGGGCCAGTGCCGCGGCTTGAGCAGCTCGAGGGCGTCCACGTGCAGGCCCTCGAAGTGATTGGGGGCCTCGATCACCCGCTCGTCGGGGTGCACCGGCAGGCGCAGCTCCCGGGCCACCGGCGCGGCGGTCTCCCGCGCCCGCTGCAGCGGGGAGGAGACGAGGTGGACGATGCGCGAGCCGTCGCCGACCCGGCTCACGAGGTCGGCGGCGGCGGCCTCGGCCATCTGCGCGCCCAGCTCGGTGAGGCCGTAGCCGGGGAGCCGACCGTAGACGATGCGGTCCGGGTTGAGGACCTGGCCGTGGCGCAGCAGGTGGATCGTGGAGGAGGGCATGCTCCCATGCTCCCAGACGGGCGCATCCGCACCCAAAACGGGGGCCCGGCTCAGCCGGCCAGGCGCTCGCGCAGCAGCCGGGCGAGCCGGCGCTCGTCGATCTGCCAGAAGTCGCGCGGAACGCCGTCGACGAGCAGCACCGGGATCTCCTCCGCGTGCCGGCGGGCCAGCTCGGGGTCGCCGTCGACGTCGACCTCGGCCCAGCCCAGGCCCAGCGCGGAGGTGACCCGGTCCACGGACTCCCGGGCCGCCTCGCAGAGGTGGCACCCGGGGCGGGTCAACAGGGTCACGGCCGGGGGCGTCGGGGAGCTCATGGGTCCATGCTACGGCCCGCCCCGGCGCCGGTCCCGGCCGCCCCCGGCAACGCCGCGGGGCCGCCGTCCTCGGGAGGACGGCGGCCCCGCGGGCGGTGTCAGCGCCGGGTCACTTCTTGTTGCGGCGCTGGTGGCGGGTCTTGCGGAGGAGCTTGCGGTGCTTCTTCTTGGACATCCGCTTGCGGCGCTTCTTGATCACTGAACCCATAGGATCCCTCGCATCTTCATGTCTCGGTGGTGTTCCCCGGGAACTCCGCGACAGGCGGGAACCGGGGTGCCGGCCCTCGGACGGGAACGGCCGGGCAAACGTTCACTGACACCCTACCGTCTCGCAGGGAAATTGCCGTATTCGTCCCCGGTGGACGGCTCTCAGGCGCTGCGCGGCACCTCCGACGGGCCGCCGGGCTCGCCCGCGGCGCGCACCGGCAGCTCCCCCGTGGCGACGGGCACGGCCGGGTCGGCCGGCGCGTCCGGGGCGGGGCCGGGGGTGCGCTGCTCCTGGTCGGGGTCCACGCCGGCCTCGCGGTACTGGTACTCGATGTGCTCGGCCACCAGCCGGGCCGCGAGCCTGCGGTCGCCCGCCTCCACGGCCGAGTAGATCGCCTGGTGCTCGGCGCGCAGCCGCTCCGAGGTGGCGCTCCACAGGGGCACGTGCCCCACGAGGGCCATCGTGTACTCGTAGATCGAGTCCCGCAGCGAGGACATCAGGGCCGAGACCACCGAGTTGCCCGCGGTCTTGCACAGCGCGATGTGGAAGCTCACCTCGAGGTGGTGGAACTCCTTGAGCGAGAGGTCGTCCCGGCCCATCTGCTCGAGCAGCGCCCGCAGCTCGGCCATGGCCGGGTGCCGGGGGTCCGAGCGCTCCAGCGCCCAGGTCTCCAGCAGCACCCGGGTCTGCACGATGTCCCGCAGCGGGTAGTCCGAGGTGGCCATGTGCAGCTGCAGGGCGGGACCGGCGGACGCCGCCGGCTCCCGGACCAGCATGGGCAGGATCGACTTGCGCGGCCCGTCGAAGAGACGGACGATCCCCTGCGCCTCCAGGGTCTTGAGCGCCTCCCGCATGTTGTTGCGGGACACGCGGTGGATGGCCGCGAGGTCGCGGTCCGAGGGCAGTTGTTGGCCCAGCACGAGATGGCCGTCGAAGAGCTCGTTCTCCAGCCACTGCAGGACCTGTCGATGCGTTGCCATAGTCTCCAGGGTAGGTCCACCGCGGCCCTCCGTGGGGCGGTCGCGGGTCCGGACGTGTCGGAAGTGCGGACGGGTGGGACTGCCGGGCCCGGCCGGGGCCGGGCCCGGCGCGGATCAGATGAGGCCCTGGGCCATCATGGCGCCGGCCACCTTGACGAAGCCGGCGATGTTGGCGCCGGCCACGTAGTTGCCGGGCATGCCGTAGTCCTCGGCCGTCTCGGCGCACCGGTCGTGGATGGACGTCATGATCTGCCCGAGCCGCTCCTCGGTGTAGTCGAAGGTCCACGAGTCGCGGGACGCGTTCTGCTGCATCTCCAGCGCGGAGGTCGCCACGCCGCCGGCGTTGGCCGCCTTGCCCGGGCCGAAGAGCACCCCGGCCTCCTGGAACATCCGCGTGGCCTCGCCGGTGGAGGGCATGTTGGCGCCCTCGGCCACGGCCACCACGCCGTGCGCCAGCAGCTTCTTGGCGTGGGAGCCGTCCAGCTCGTTCTGGGTGGCGCACGGCAGGGCCACGGTGCCGGGGACGTCCCACACGGAGCCCTTGGCGATGAACCGGGCGCGCCCGCCGCGGCGCTCGGCGTACTCCGAGATCCGGCCGCGCTCGACCTCCTTGATCTGGCGCAGCAGCTCCAGGTCGATGCCGTCGGGGTCCACCACGTAGCCGCCGGAGTCCGAGGCGGTGATCACCGTGGCCCCCAGGTGCTGGGCCCGGGCGATCGCGAAGGTCGCCACGTTGCCGGACCCGGAGACCAGCACCGTCTGCCCGTCGAAGGACTGCCCGCGGGTGCGCAGCATCTCCTCGGCGAACATGACGGTGCCGTACCCGGTGGCCTCGGTGCGCACGAGGGACCCGCCCCAGCTCAGTCCCTTGCCCGTGAGCACGCCCGACTCGTAGCGGTTGGTGATGCGCTTGTACTGGCCGAACAGGTAGCCGATCTCGCGCCCGCCCACGCCGATGTCGCCGGCCGGGACGTCCGTGTACTCCCCGATGTGGCGGTAGAGCTCGGTCATGAAGGACTGGCAGAAGCGCATGATCTCCGCGTCGGAGCGCCCGCTGGGATCGAAGTCCGAGCCGCCCTTGCCGCCGCCGATGGGCATGCCGGTGAGGGCGTTCTTGAAGATCTGCTCGAAGCCCAGGAACTTCACGATGCCGAGGTAGACGGACGGGTGGAAGCGCAGCCCGCCCTTGTAGGGCCCCAGCGCGGAGTTGAACTCCACGCGGAAGCCGCGGTTGATGTGCACGCGGCCCTCGTCGTCGGTCCACGGGACGCGGAAGATGATCTGGCGCTCCGGCTCGCAGATCCGCTCCAGCACCGCGGCGTCGAGGAACTCGGGGTGGCGGGCCACCACGGGGCCGAGGGAGTCGAAGACCTCGTCGACCGCCTGGTGGAACTCCACCTCACCGGGGTTGCGGGCCAGGACGGCCTGGCGGATGGGATACAGGTCCTCGTGCATGGTGCTCCTCGTGCTGGTCGGAAGGGTGGGACCGGTCACCGCCGCGGGTGCCGGGGACGGCGGCGCAGGCCCGGCAGGCCGGCCAGGAGGTCCGCGGCGCGGGCTCCGGCCCCCCGGGCGGGGCGCCGGGGCGTCCCGCCCGCGGGACGCCCGGCCTCGGACGGATCGGATCCGGGGATCTCGGCCATGAGCAGTTCGGGGCCCGGTTCCCGCGGCGCGGGGGCGGTGACCACCAGCTCCTCCGGCGCACCGGTGACGGGTTCGTCCGCCGCGGCCGTGCGAGCCCCGGACGTCCCGCCCCGTCCGGGCGCGGTCGGTTCCGGCGCGATGGGCTCCGGAGCGGCCCGCTGCTGGACCGCGTCGCCGGTGACCTCGTGGATCCAGCGGGTCACCTCGGCGAGGGGCTCGGGCCGTACGGCGTACAGCCGCCGCTGCCCTTGTGCCTCCATGGACACCATACCGGCCTCGCGCAGGATCTTCAGATGCTTGGAGACGGTGGGCTGGGAGACGCCCAGCTCCGCCACGAGGTCCCCCACGGGTCGCTCGCCGTCCTTGAGCACGGTGAGGATCCCCCGCCGGGTCTTGTCGGCGATCACCGCGAACACGTCGTTGTTGCCCATCCGATCACTGTAAACGCGTTGGCGGGCGGCACCCGGCAGCGGCACGTCCACCCCGTTCCCCCGCCCGCCGGCAGCCGGGGGCTCGGGGCTCAGTCGAACCACGGGTCCAGCCCCCACTGCGGGAAGACCTCCTTGCGGGTGGCCATGATCGTGCGGTCGGTCTCGTCGTTTGGGTCGAAGCCGACCTCCCACGACCGCCACCACAGGTCCACCTCGTCGCCCATCACCCGCGGCGCCTCGACCCCGTAGCGCTCGTGCACGTGGTCCCGCCACGGCTGCGGCACCGCGGCACCCACGTCCACCGGGTGCCCGGCGGCGATCCCGACCAGGTGCGTCCACGCCCGGGGCACCACGTCGTGGCAGTTGTACCCGCCCCCGCCCGTGGCGATCCACCGGCCCTCGCACAGCTCGTCGGCGAGTCCGGCGAGGGCGACGGCGGTCTGCCGCTGGGCGTCCACGCTGACGCGCAGGTGGGTGAGCGGGTCGGCGAAGTGGGAGTCGCAGCCGTGCTGGCTGACCAGGACCTCCGGGGCGAACTGGCGCAGCAGCGGCGGGACCACGGCGTCGAAGGCCCGCAGCCACATGGCGTCGTCGGCGGTGGCGGGCATGGCGACGTTGACGGAGTACCCCTCGGACGCCCCCCGGCCCGTCTCGTTGGCGAAGCCGGTGCCCGGGAACAGGGCCAGGCCGGTCTCGTGCAGCGAGATGGTGAGCACCCGGGGGTCGTCGTAGAAGATCGACTGGGTCCCGTCCCCGTGGTGGCCGTCGACGTCCACGTAGGCCACCCGCTGGACGCCCCGCTCCAGCAGGTGCCGGATGCCCACGGCGCAGTCGTTGTAGATGCAGAAGCCGCTGGCCCGCTCGGCGTGGGCGTGGTGCATCCCGCCCCCGAAGTTCACGGCGCGCACCGCGTCCCCCGCCAGCAGGGCCGCGGCGCCCTGGTAGGTGCCGCCCACGAGCCGGGCGCTGGCCTCGTGCACCCGGGGGAAGGCGGGGGTGTCCTCGGTGCCGAGCCCGCACTCGGGGAGCTCCAGGGAGGGGTCCGCGGCGACCGCCCGCACCGAGTCCAGGTAGTGCTGGGGGTGCACGAGGCGCAGGACCTCGTCCGGGGCGACCTCCGGGGCCTCCACGGTGACGTTGGCCCGCCGGTCGAGGCCGAACTCCTGGACGAGGCGGTACGTGAGCTCGAGCCGTGAGGGGTGCATCGGGTGGTGGGCCCCGAAGTCGTACTCGAGCAGGGCGGGGTCCCAGAACAGTCGCGTGGGGTGCGGGGCGCCGGGCCCGGATGTAGCAGGAGTCACACGGCCATTAGACCACTCGCGCCGTCGCCCCGCGCCGGACCCCGGGTGCCGACGCGCTTTGTGTCCGCCGGGCCGCGGGCCCGGACGGGGTCCGGCGGCACGGGCGTCGCCCGGCAGCGCCGTGGGCTCCGCCGCGCGGGCTCGGGTGGGATACTGTCTCGGATCGGGGCACGCGCCGCGGCCGACGCCGTCCGGGCCGGGCGGCCCGGACATCAGGACCGGACATCAGGAGGAGCGCCCGTGAGCAACCTGCAGCACCGGTCCTGGGTCTCCCGCGAGGAGCGGGGCCGTTTCTGGCTGCTCGCCTCGCTGCGCGACCTCGTGGACCGGATCGCGGCCGGCTCCCCGGCCCGTCTCGCCGTCATCTCCTTCGCCGCGGTCGTGACCGTGTTCTCCTTCCTGCTGTGGCTGCCCGTCTCCTCCGCCCCGGGGGTGGACACGGAGATCGAGGACGCCGTCTTCACCGCCACCTCCGCCGTCACCGTCACCGGGCTGACCACGGTGCCGACCGCCACGAACTGGTCCTTCGTCGGGCAGTTCGTGATCCTGATCGCGATGCAGATCGGCGGCCTGGGCACCCTGACCATGACCTCGATCCTGGCCCTGGCGATCGGCCGCAAGCTGGGCCTGAAGTCCCGGCTGATCACGCAGGAGGCGCTGAACATCGGACGCCTCGGCGAGGTCGGCTCGCTGCTGCAGGTCATCCTGGTGATGTCCGTCGTGATCGAGGCGGTCCTGGCCGCCGTCCTGACGATCGGCTTCCTGCTGGTCGGGGAGCCCTTCCTCACCGCCCTGTGGCACGGGGTGTTCTACTCGGTCTCGGCCTTCAACAACGGCGGGTTCACCCCCCACTCGGACGGGCTCGTGCCCTACACGGACGCGGCGCTGATCCTCCTGCCGATCGCCCTGGGCGTCTTCCTCGGCTCCCTGGGGTTCCCCGTGGTCCTCGTGCTCCGGCAGACGGGTCTGCGCTTCTCCCGGTGGAACCTCAACACGAAGCTGGTCGTGGTGACCACCACGGTCCTGCTGGTCGTCGGCTGGGCGCTGTTCCTGGCCTTCGAGTGGTCCAACCCGGACACCCTGCAGGGGCGGCCCGTGACGCAGAAGGTCTTCGAGGGGTTCTTCCACTCCGTCATGGTCCGCTCCGGCGGCTTCAACCTGGTGGACATGAACAGTCTGGAGCCGGTCACCCTCCTCATGACGGACGCGCTGATGTTCGCCGGCGGCGGTCCCGCGTCCGTGGCGGGCGGGATCAAGGTCACCACGCTCGCCGTGGTGTTCCTGGCGATCCTGGCCGAGGCCCGCGGCGACCGGTCGGTCATCGCCTTCTACCGCAGCATTCCCGAGGACGCCCTGCGCATCGCGATCTCGGTCATCATGATGGGCGCCACCGTGGTCCTGGTCGGCTGCGGGCTCCTCGTGGAGATCTCCGAGGAGCCCCTCGACCGGGTGCTGTTCGAGGTGATCTCCGCCTACGCCACGTGCGGGCTGAGCGTGGGCCTGTCCGGGGAGCTGCCGCCGGAGGGCAAGTACGTCCTCGCCGTCATCATGCTCGTGGGCCGCATCGGCACCACCACCGTGGCCGCCGCGCTGGCCCTGCGCTCGCGCCGCCGTCTGTACAAGTACCCCGAGGAAAGGCCGATCATTGGCTGACCGTTCGTCCCACAGCGTTCCCGTCCTGGTGATCGGCCTCGGCCGCTTCGGCACGGCCACCGCCCTCCAGCTGGCCCGGCAGGGCCGGGAGGTCCTGGGCGTGGAGCGGGACGCCCAGCTGGTGCAGAAGCTCTCGGGCCAGCTCACCCACGTGGTCGAGGCCGAGGCCACCGACATCGACGCGCTGCGCCAGCTCGGCGCCGCCGAGTTCGACTCCGCCGTGGTGGGCGTCGGCACCTCCATCGAGTCCAGCGTGCTGATCACGGCGAACCTCGTGGACCTCGGCGTGGGCCGGATCTGGGCGAAGGCCATCACCCCGGCCCACGGCAAGATCCTCTCGCGGATCGGCGCCCACCACGTGATCTTCCCCGAGGCGGACGCCGGCCGGCGCACCGCCCACCTGGTCTCCGGCCGGCTGCTGGACTACATCGAGTTCGACGACGACTTCGCCATCGTCAAGATGCACCCGCCGCGGGAGGTGCAGGGCTTCACGCTCGGGGAGGCCCACGTGCGCTCCAAGTACGGCGTGACGGTGGTGGGCGTGAAGTCGCCCGGGGAGGACTTCACCTACGCCCGACCCGAGACGAAGGTGACCTCCCGGGACCTGCTCATCGTCTCCGGGCACGTGGACCTGCTCGAGCGCTTCGCCGCCCGGCCCTGACCGGCCCCGGCCGGGCCGCCGGAGGGGCACGGGCCGCACGCGCCCGGGCCGGCGACGCCGTGCGGCTCAGCCGGCGCTGAACTCCCGGGTCAGCTCCGCGGAGCGGTCGGCCGAGGCCTGGGCGGCGGCGGCGACGAGGTCCTCGAAGCCGTTCTCCTGGAAGGTCGTGATCGCCCGGTCCGTGGTGCCCTTGGGGCTGGTGACGGCCCTGCGCAGCGCCGCGGGATCGGCCCCGGCCGGGCGCAGCAGCTCACCGGCCCCGGAGACGGTCTCCTTGGCCAGCACCCGGGCGACGTCGGCCGGCAGCCCCATCCGCTCCCCCGCCTGCTGCATCGCCTCGGCCAGCAGGAACACGTAGGCCGGCCCGGAGCCCGAGACCCCGGTCACGGCGTCGACCTGGTCCTCGGGGACCTCCACGACGGTGCCGACGGCCTCGAGCACCTGGCGCACGGCGCGGGTCTGCTCGGCGGTGGTGGCGGTGCCCGGGGTCACCGAGACGACGCCGCGGCCCACGCTCGAGGGGGTGTTCGGCATGGTCCGCACCACGGGCTGGCCGGCCGGCAGGGCCTGCTCGAGGGCGCCGACCGAGATGCCGGCGGCCACGGAGGCCACGACGGTGCCCGGTCGCAGGGCGGGGGCGATCTCCCGGGCGAGCTCGAGGATGCCGACCGGCTTCACGCCGAGCAGCACGACGTCGGCCTCGCGGGCGGCCCGGCGGTTGGCCTCGGGGTCCTCCCCGGTGACGTACGGGCGCACCCCCGTGTCCTCCTGGAGCCGGTGGGCGCTCTCCGCGGAGCGGACGGTGGCCCGGACCTGCTCGACGGGCACGCCGGAGGCCAGCACCCCCCGCAGGATGGATCCGTTCATGGAGCCGCAGCCCAGGAAGGCGAGCACAGGTGTCATGGTCGGTGGGGTCCTCTCGAAGCGGGAACGGGTCGGGTCGGACGTCAGGCGCCCGGGGCCTCGTCGGCCGGGGCGTCCTCGGCCGGGGCGTCCTCGGCGGGGGTCGTGTGGCGGCGGGCGAAGTCCAGGGACTCGGCGAGCCACTGGGTGCGTTCCTCGGCGCTCGTCGAGCGGCGGGTGGAGACCTCCACCCCGATGATCCCCTGCCACCGGGTGGCGGCGAGGTGCTGGAGCGACTCGGCGACCGGCTGCACGCCGTGGCCGGGCAACAGGTGCTCGTCCGAGGTGCTCTCCCCCGACCCGTCCGTGAGGTGGACGTGGCCCAGGCGGGGGCCGAGCTCCTGGATCGCGGCGAGGGAGTCCATCCGGGCGGTCGCGGCGTGGGAGAAGTCCCACGTCACCCAGTCGTAGTCCTGCCCGAGCGGGCTGTAGTGCGGGGCGTAGACCACGGTGTCGCGCCCGCGCACCCGCCAGGGGTACATGTTCTCCACGGAGATCTTCACGCCCGTGGCCTCGGAGACCACGCGCACGCCCTCCACGAAGTTCGAGGCGTACTTGCGCTGCCAGCGGAAGGGCGGGTGCACGACGACGACCTCCGCGCCGACCTGCTCGGTGAGCGCCGCGGCCATCTGGATCTTGGTCCACGACTTGCCCCAGACCTGCTGGGTGAGGAGCAGGGTCGGGGCGTGGATGGTGGAGATGGGCAGCTGGTGGCGCTGCACGAGGTCGCGCAGCTGGTGGTTGAGCTGGCTCATCCGCTCGTGGGTGACGAGCACCTCCACGCTGTCGTAGCCCAGCTCCACGGCCGCCTCGAAGGTCTCCGGGACCCCGAGCGGGTAGAGGGAGCTGGTGGACAGCGCCACGTGCGCCCGGTACGGCTCCGCGGCGGAGCCCTGCTGCTCGCTCATGCCGCCCCCACCAGGTGCCGGGGGTCGACGGTGCGGACGTCGGCGTGGCTGCTGAGCTGGTCCAGGCGGCGGAGGATCAGCCCCTCCCGCAGGGCCCACGGGCAGATCCGCAGCGACTCGATCCCGTAGGCGTCCATGGCGGCCTCGGCCACCACCGCGCCCGCCAGGATCTGCCGGGCCCGGGCGGGCGAGACCCCGGGCATCTCGGCCCGCTCGTCCGGGGTCATCGCCTCCATCCGCCGGGTCCACAGCCGCAGGTCCTCCAGGTGCAGGGTCCGCGGGACGTAGGGTCCCATCGCGTAGGGGGCGGCCCCGCAGATCCGGGCGAGGGAGCGGAAGGTCTTCGACGTGCCGGCCACGCAGGTGGGCTCCCCGGCCGCCCGGACCTTCGCGACGGCGGGCTTGAGCTCCCGGCGCACGTGCTTGCGCAGGGCCTTCATCTCCTGGGGCGTGGCGAGATCCCCGGCGATGAACGTGCGGGTGAGCCGTCCCGCGCCCAGCGGCACGGAGGTCGCCACGGCGGGCAGGGCGTTGTCGCCCAGCGCCATCTCGAACGACCCCCCGCCGATGTCGAGGTCCAGGACGGTGCCGGCGCCCCAGCCGAACCAGCGGCGCACCGCGAAGAAGGTGACGGCCGCCTCCTGGTCCCCGGCCAGCTCGGTGAGGGTCACCCCGGAGCGGGACTGCACGTGCTCCAGCACCTGGGCCCCGTTGCCGGCCTCGCGGATCGCGGAGGTGGCGAAGGCCAGGAAGTCCTCCGCGGCGTTGTCCACCGCGAAGTCCCGGGCCTCGACCACGAAGGAGGTCAGGGCGTCCCGGCCGGCGTCGGAGATGTTGCCGTCCTGGTCCAGGTACTGCACGAGCCGCAGGGCCAGCTTGTGGGACGCGTACGGCTCGGGCCGGGAGCCCGGGTAGACGTCCAGCAGCAGCAGGTGGACCGTGTTCGATCCGACGTCGAGGACTCCCAGACGCATGCTGTGGTGCTCCTTCGAGTTCCGTGTCCGTCCCGCGGTGCGGGGCGGCTCAGCCCTTGGTCCCGGCGCGGGCGGGACGGCCCGCCGCCGGCTTCTTGGCCGTGCTCTTCCGCGTGCCGCTCTTCGCCGCCGAGGACGTGCCCGCTGCCGGCTTCCGGGCCGCGGACTTGGCCGGGGCCTTCGCGGCGCGCTTGGGCGCCGGGCCCTGGGCGCGCTTCTCCGCGAGCAGCTGGCTGGCGCGCGCCGGGGTGATCTGCTCCACGGTCTCCCCGCGGGGGACCGTCACGTTCGTCTCCCCGTCGGTGATGTAGGGCCCGAAGCGCCCGTCCTTGATCACCATGGGCCGCTCCGTGATCTGGTCGGTGCCCAGGTCCGCGAGCGGCGGCTTGGCGGTGCCCCGCCCGCGCTGCTTGGGCTGGGCGTAGATCTGCAGCGCCTCCTCGAGGGTGATCGTGAACAGCTGCTCCTCGGACTGCAGGGACCGGGAGTCGGAGCCCTTCTTGAGGTAGGGGCCGAAACGGCCGTTCTGCACGGTGATCTCGTTGCCCTCGGCGTCGGTGCCCAGGGTCCGCGGCAGGGACAGGATCTTCAGCGCGTCCTCGAGGGTCACGTCCTGCAGGGTCATCGAGGACAGCAGGGACCCCGTGCGCGGCTTCTCCTTGACCGGCTTCTTCGGGGGCTTGGGCCTGCCGTTCTTGTAGTACTCGACCGGCTGGGCCGCGAGCTCCTCGGCGGTGGGCTCGGGGATCACCTCGGTGACGTAGGGGCCGTAGCGGCCGTCCTTCGCGATGATGGCCCGCCCCGTGCCGGGGTCGCGGCCGAGCTCCCGGCCGTCGGCCTTGCCGGTCTCGATGAGCTCGCGGGCCTTCTCGGGGGTCAGCTCGTCCGGGGCCAGGTCCTCCGGCACGTTCGCGCGGATCGGCTCCGTGATCTCGCCCGTCTCGGGGTCCACGGCGCCGGCGACCTCGAGGTAGGGGCCGAACTTGCCCACGCGCAGGGTGATGGTGTCGGTGACGGGGATGGAGTTCACCGCGCGGGCGTCGATCTCGCCGAGGTCGTCGACGATGGGCTTGAGCCCGTTCTCGTGCTCCTGCGAGCCGAAGTAGAAGTCCTGCAGCCAGTCGGTGCTGTCCTCCTCGCCGCGGGCGATCCGGTCCAGGCCCTCCTCCATCTCGGCCGTGAAGTCGTAGTCCACGTAGTCGGAGAAGTGCTCCTCGAGCAGTCGCACCACGGAGAACGCCGTCCACGAGGGGATGAGCGCCGAACCCCGGACCCGGACGTAGCCGCGGTCCATGATCGTGGAGATCACGGCCGCGTAGGTCGACGGCCGGCCGATGCCCAGCTCGTCGAGGACCTTGACCAGGGACGCCTCGGTGTAGCGCGGGGGCGGGGAGGTGCGGTGCCCGTCCGCGGCGACGTCGGTGGCCTCGAGCCGGTCGCCCTCCGCCATGCGCGGCAGCCGCTTGTCCCCGTCCTTGCCCTCGGCCGGCTCCTCGTCGCGGCCCTCCTCGTAGGCGGCGAGGAAGCCGCGGAACGTGATCACGGTGCCGGACGCGGAGAACTCGGCGTCCCGCCCGGAGGACGAGGTCGCCCCGAGCCGCACGGTGGCCGTGGAGCCCTTGGCGTCGGCCATCTGGGAGGCGACGGTGCGCTTCCAGATCAGCTCGTAGAGCCGGTAGGCGTCCGCGGAGAGCTCCCCGCGGACCTGGTTCGGCGTCCGGAAGGAGTCCCCGGCGGGTCGCACGGCCTCGTGCGCCTCCTGGGCGTTCTTCGACTTCGAGCTGTAGACGCGCGGGGCGCCCGGCACGGAGTCGGAGCCGTAGAGCTCCGCGGCCTGCCGCCGGGCGGCCGAGACCGCCTGGTCGGACAGCGCCACGGAGTCGGTGCGCATGTAGGTGATGTAGCCGTTCTCGTAGAGCTTCTGGGCCACCTGCATCGTGGTGCGCGAGGTGAAGCGCAGCTTGCGGGCGGCCTCCTGCTGCAGCGTGGACGTGGTGAAGGGCGCGGCCGGGCGGCGGGTGTAGGGCTTGGTCTCCAGCGACCGGACCGCGAACGCGGCGTCCTCGAGCCCGGCGGCCAGTTCCCGGGCCGCCGTCTCGTCCAGGTGCACGAGCTTGTCGGCGGCGCCCTTGAGCACGCCGTCGTCGCCGAAGTCCCGGCCCCCGGCCACCCGCTTGCCGTCCACGGAGGACAGCCGCGCGCCGAAGGCGGTGCCGGCGTCCTCGCCGTCGGTGCGGGCGAAGGTCCCGCTGAGGTCCCAGTAGTCGGCGGGCACGAAGGCCATGCGCTGGCGCTCGCGCTCCACGACCAGGCGCGTGGCCACCGACTGGACGCGGCCCGCGGAGAGCCCGGAGGCGATCTTGCGCCACAGCACCGGGGAGATCTCGTAGCCGTAGAGCCGGTCCAGGATGCGGCGGGTCTCCTGCGCGTCGACCAGGTCCTGGTCCAGCTCGCGCAGCTCCCCGAAGGCGCGCTCGATGGCCTCGCGGGTGATCTCGGGGAAGGTCAGCCGGTAGACGGGGACCTTGGGCTTGAGCACCTCCAGCAGGTGCCAGGCGATGGCCTCGCCCTCGCGGTCGCCGTCGGTGGCGAGGTAGAGGGCGTCGGCCTCCTTGAGCTTGCGCTTGAGCTCGGTGACCTTCTTCTTCTTGTCCGGGTTCACCACGTAGTACGGCTCGAAGCCGTGCTCCACGTCCACCGCGAACTTGCCGTAGGGCCCCTTCTTGAGCTCCGCCGGCAGCTCCGAGGGCTGCGGGAGGTCACGGATGTGCCCCATGGAGGACTCCACCTCGTAGGCGTCGCCGAGGTACCCGGCGATGGTCTTGACCTTGGAGGGGGACTCCACGATGAGCAGGCTCTTGCCCGTTCCCGGGCTCTGGGTGGCCTTCGTTGGCACGGTACTCCTTGCTGCGGTCCGCGCAGGCCGCGGGACGCGGCGCTGCTGGACGTCGGGTCGGACGGGCGGGCGTCGTCCGGCCCGCCTTGCGCTCCACCATAACGCGTCACCGCCGGCGTCCCTCGCGCCGCGGAGGACACGGGGACGACGGCGGTCGCCGCCGGCGCGGTCCGGGCCCGTGGCCGGGCCGCCGGCTCAGGAGGGCCAGTGCTCCGGCTCGTCGGCGATCGTGAACTCGCGGCCGGTGGCGGTCTCCACGTCGATGACCACGAAGTTGTACTTCAGCGTGGGCGCCCACGGCTTCAGCGGCAGCTCCTCGGCGGCCTCGATCTCCGCGCGGGTCTCCAGCCGGCGGGCCCGGCCGTGCACCACGACGGAGCGCACCACGTCCTCGTCCGTGACCTCGTCGATCTCGAAGGCCACCTGGTCGTTGACGATCAGACTGGAGAGCTTGGACCCCTGGGCCGTGCGGAAGTACAGCTTGTGCTGGTGCACCACGTAGTTCACCGGGAAGATGTCCACGAGCCCGGCGGCCTCCACGGCGAGGCGGCCGAACGGGTGCTGGGCCAGCAGCCGCCAGACGGTGTCCTTGTCCAGGGTCTTGATGGGGTTGAGGTTGTCTCCGATGCTCATGCCCTCATCCTTCCACTCGCGGCACGCCGGCGTCCCGTGCTCATCCGCCCACATCCGTCGGGGCCGGTGGCTGCTCGAGCGGCACGAGGAAGCCGTCGAGCACGAGGTGCCGGACCTCGTCCGCGAGCCGCTCCCGCTCGTCCCCGGTCCACTCCAGCAGCGCGGCGAGCGCGGCGAGGATCTGTCGGGCGCTCAGCTCGCCGTCGCAGGCGCCGGCGAAGCCCGCGGCCTCGCTGGTGAGCACCGTGGTGCGGCGCAGCCCCGCCCCCTGCCGGAGCAGGATCACGCCGGGGTGCTCGGCGCCGGGGCGCTGGTGGCGCTCCTCCGTGACGTCCTCGGCCGCGACGAGGTGGGCGTCCAGCCAGTCCTCCGGGTGCGCCGCGAGCCAGTCGGCGCGCGCCCACGTGGCCGCCAGCGCCGGGGCGAGCGGCTGCTGCACCGGGTGCGGGACGTGCTCGAAGCGGCGCAGCGCCCCGCCGGGCGGGCGCGGCGCGGACGGGCGGCGCAGCCGGATCATCCCGAAGCCCACGGCCTCGACGCCGCGGGCGGCGAAGTCGTCGAGGTAGGCCCGGTAGGCCCGTTCGTAGTGCTCCGGGTCCCGGGACTCGGCGGCGTCCCGCAGCCACGTCTCGGCGTACTCCTCCGGCCCGGCCAGCTCCCGCTGGATCCACCACGTGTCGATCCCCTCGGGCACCCAGCTCTCCGGGCGGCGCATCCACCGCTCGGCGACGGGCACGGGCGCGCCGCCGGTGTCCTCGGCGCCGAGGACCTCCCAGTTGCCGAGCAGGTGCGCGGTGGCCCCCGGGGCCATGACCCCGGGCAGCGCCCGGACGAGGTCGGCCACGATCCGGTCCCCGGGCAGTCCGCCGTCCCGGTAGGTGAAGCGGTCCGCCGGGGTCTCCCCCGGGGCGCGGGGGGTGATGACGAACGGCGGGTTGGAGACCACCAGGTCGAACCGCTCCCCGGCCACGGGCTCGAGCAGGGAGCCGGCGCGGAGGCTGACCCGGTCCTCCAGCCGCTGCGGGTCGAGGGCGAGGGCCTGGGCGTTGAGCAGCAGGTTGAACCGCGTGAAGCCCAGGGCCCGGTCGGAGAGGTCGGTGGCGGTCACGTGGCGGGCGTGGGCGAGCAGGTGGAAGGTCTGGATGCCGCAGCCGGTGCCCACGTCCAGCGCCCGCCCGACCGGCCGGCGGTCGGTGGTCTGCGCCAGCGTCAGCGACGCCTGCCCGATGCCCAGCACGTGGTCGCGGCGCAGCACGCCGGGGCGCTGGGACTCGCCCAGGTCGCTCGCCACGTAGAGCTCGGTCCCGTCGTCGGCGGCGTGGGGCCGCAGGTCCACGGTGGAGCGCAGCCCGTCCCGGGTCTGCTCCGCCAGGCCCAGTCCGACCAGGTCCCCGGGGGCGACGGCGGAGGCGGCGAGCACCTCGGCCGGGACGGCGCGGCCCAGCAGGAACAGGACGACCAGTCCCGCCGTGCCCCGGTCCGGGTGCCCGGGGGTGCCCAGCACCGGCTCGAGCACCCGCAGGGCGGGCACGGCCTGGTCCCGGGCGAGCGCGTCCATCGCGGCCGCGCCCAGCAGCCCGGCCACGCGGTTGTGGGTGAAGCCGCTGCCGCGCAGGGCGCCGTGCAGGGCGGCCAGCCGCCGCGGGTCGTCGGAGACGGGGGTGCCGGGCACCCGGGAGAAGGCGGGGGGCCGGCCGGGGGCGTCCGGGACCATGTCAGTGCTCCTGTCCGGGGGCGGTCCCGCCGTGCGGGAGCAGGGCGGGGGGCGGGGCGTCGCCGGGCGCGGTGCCGCACCCCGCCGGGCAGGTCGCCGCGGGATGCTCCCCGCGGCAGGCCGGGCACGCCAGGAAGAGGGCGCGGCAGGAGCCGTCCGCGCAGTTGACGAAGCGGTTGGCGGGACTGCCGCACCGGTCGCAGCGCCCGATCGTGACGGCCTCCGGGGTGAACTCCACGTGCATCCGCCGGTCGAAGACGTACAGGGACCCCTCCCACAGGCCCCGGTCCCCGCGCTCGCGGCCGTACGCGGCGATGCCGCCCTCGAGCTGGTAGACCTCCTCGAAGCCGCGGCGGCGCATCAGCGCGGAGAGCACCTCGCAGCGGATGCCGCCGGTGCAGTAGGTCACCACGGGCCGGTCCTTGAGGTGGTCGTAGGCCCCGGAGTCGAGGGCGGCCACGAAGTCGCGGGTGTGCGCCACGTCCGGCACCAGGGCTCCGCGGAAGCGCCCGATCCGCGCCTCGTGGGCGTTGCGCCCGTCGAAGAACACGACGTCCTCGCCGCGCCGGGCCACCAGGCGGTCCACCTCGGCCGGGCTCAGCCGCGCCCCGCCCCCGACCACGCCGTGCTCGTCCACCGCGAGCTCCTCCGGGGCGCCGAAGGACACGAGCTCGTCACGGACCTTGACCGACAGCCGGGGGAAGTCCTCGGCCGAGCCGTCCGACCAGCTCAGGGCCACGTCCCGCAGCCGCGGGTGGGTGCGGGTGTCCCGCGCGTACCGCTTGAGCGCCCCGACCTCACCGCCCACGGTGCCGTTGAGCCCGTGCGGGGAGACCAGGATCCTCCCGCGCAGCCCCAGGCCCTCGCACAGGGTGCGCTGCCAGAGCATCACGGCCGTGGGGTCGGGCAGCGGGGCGAAGACGTAGTGCGAGAGGATCCGGTGCTGTGCCACCGCACCAGGCTACAAGTGCCGCGGCGCCTCCCGCGCCGCCCGGATCCGCTTCCCGGCCCAGCACCCCGGGATCAGTGCGCCCGGATCAGTGCCCCAGGCGGAACACGCGGCCGGTGACCTTCGTGGGGACCACCTCGACGTACTCGAGCTTGGTGGTCTCCACCCACGGCCGCAGCGGCAGCTCGTCCACCCGGGCGGTCTCCTCGGGGTCGGTCAGCTGGCGGGCCGTGCCGCGCACGATCACCGACCACGCCTCCCCGCCCTGGGCGTGGTCGACCTGCACCGCGACGTGCTCGTTGAGCACCAGGTGCAGCAGCTTGGTGCCCTGGGCGGTGCGGAAGTAGATCTTCCCGTCGTCGGCCACGAGGTTGATGGGGGTGATCTCGATCTCGTCGCCGTCCATCGTGGCGATCCGCCCGAAGCGGGCGCTGTAGAGGTGCTCCCAGCACTGCTCCCGGGACAGCTCCGTGACCGGGGGCCGGTGCGACCGGGCCTCCTTCGCGGGATTGTGCCCGGAGATGTCCATGGGGTTGCTCATGCGGTCATTCTGGCACGCGGGCCCGGTGGGGGTGACGCGTGTCATGTTCGTGACCACCCCGTCGTCGCCGCCGCGGGGAGGCCCGCCCGCTGTGCGGGCGGGCCTCCCCGCGGTGCGCGCCCCCTCCCGGGGGTCCGGCCGGCCGCCGCGGCGCGGGACGTCCCCCGGGGGCGGGGCGCGGGCTCAGCGGACCCGGCCCGCGCCCTCCCCGGGGGCGACCACGAACGTGCTGGGGGCCCGGTGGCCGGCCCGGGCGAAGGCCTCGGTCACCGCGGCGGCGGTCCGCCCGGCCTCCCCGGCCGCGACGAGCGCGATCGCGGAGCCGCCGAAGCCGCCGCCGGTCATCCGCGCCCCGACCGCCCCGGCGGCCAGGGCGGTGTCCACGGCGAGGTCCAGCTCGGGGCAGGAGACCTCGTAGTCCTCGCGCAGCGAGGCGTGGGAGGCGACCAGCAGCTCCCCGATGCCGGCCACGTCCCCGGCGCGCAGCCGCGCCACGGTGGCCAGCACCCGGGCGTTCTCGGTCAGCACGTGGCGCACCCGCCGGGCGGTCACCGCGTCGAGGGCGCTCAGGTCGGCTCCGGTCGGGACCTCGCGCAGGGAGGCGGCGCCGAGGGCGGCGGCCCCGGCCTCGCAGGAGGCCCGCCGGGCGCCGTAGCCGCCGTCGGCGTGGGAGTGGGCGACCCGGGTGTCGATCACCAGCACCGCCAGCCCGTGCTCGGCCAGCGGCAGCGGGACGGTCTCGGCGGCCAGGGACCGGCAGTCCAGGAACAGGGCGGCCCCGGCCCGGCCCATCAGCGAGGCGGACTGGTCCATGATCCCCGTGGGTGCCCCGACGAACTCGTTCTCCGCCCGCTGGGTCAGCCGGGCCATGCCCGGGCGGTCCAGGCCCAGGTCCAGGAGGTCGTTCAGCGCCACGATCGTGGCGACCTCCACGGCGTGGGAGGAGGACAGGCCCGCGCCCACCGGCACGGTGGAGTCCAGCAGCAGCTCGAAGCCGGGCACCTGCACGTCGTCCAGGCCGGCGAGGACGTGGACGACCCCCGCGGGGTAGGCCCCCCAGTCGGCGACCGCCCCGGGGGCGAGGCCGGGGATGCGGAAGCGGGCGCGGGACAGCCGGTGCCCGTCGGGGGCGTAGGTGGAGGCCAGCTCCACCGCCTCCGGGTCCGGCTCCGAGGCCCGGCGCAGCCGCACGGCCACCATCGCGGAGCGGTCGATGGCGAAGGGCAGCACGAACCCGTCGTTGTAGTCGGTGTGCTCCCCGATCAGGTTCACCCGCCCCGGGGCCCGCCACACCCCGTCCGGGGCGTGGCCGTACACCTCCGCGAAGCGCGCGGCGAGCTGCCCGGCCCGGACGGCGTCCTGCCCCCCGGTGTCCTGGTCCCCGGGGATCTGGGGCCCGGCGTGCCGGCCGGCCCCGGGCCGGACCGTCGCCGGGGAGGCGGTCTGCTGGTGGGTGTGCGGTCCGGTCATCGTGCGGCCTCCCTCAGGCGTGCGGCGGTCTGCTCGGCGGTGACGTCGTTGATGAACGCGCCCATCGCCGCCTCGGACCCGGCCAGGAACTTCAGCTTGTCCTCCGCCCGCCGCGGGCTGGTCAGCTGCAGGTGCAGCCACCCGGCCGCCCGGTCGGCGGTGTTCACCGGGGTCTGGTGCCAGGCGGCGATGTAGGGGGTGGGGGTGGTGTAGAGCCGGTCCACCCGCTGCACGAGGTCCTGGTAGAGCACCGCCAGCTCGTCGCGCTCGGGACCGGTCAGCGCCGCCAGGTCCGGGACCTGCCGGTGCGGGAGCAGGTGGACCTCCAGCGGCCAGCGCGCGGCGTAGGGCACGTAGGCGGAGAAGTGCTCCCCGGCCAGCACCATCCGCTCCCCGGCCGCGGTCTCGTCGGCGAGCACCTCGCCCATCAGCGCCCGCCCCGTCTCCTGCAGGTGCGCCCGCGAGCGGGCGGCCAGGCGGGCGGCGTGCGGAGCCGGGTACGGGTAGCCGTAGATCTGCCCGTGCGGGTGGTGCAGGGTCACCCCGATCTGCTCCCCGCGGTTCTCGAAGGGGAACACGTGCCGGATCCCGGCCGTCCCCGACAGCGCCTCGGTGCGCTGGGCCCAGGCCTCCACCACCGTGCGCGCCCGCTCGGGGGCCAGGTCCGCGAAGGAGCCTTGGTGCTCCGGGGTGAACACCACCACCTCGCACCGCCCGTAGGCGGGGGACGGAGCCCCCCACAGCGCCCGCTCCCCCGCCCCGGCCGGCTCCGGCAGCTCGCCCAGCTCGGGGCCCAGGGACGGGAAGCGGTTCTCGAAGACGACGACGTCGAAGTCCTCGGCCGGGATCTCCGACTCCCGCCCGCCCACGGACGGGCACAGCGGGCACTGGTCGGCCGGGGGCAGATAGGTGCGGGTCTGTCGGTGGGCGGCCACCGCCACCCACTCCCCGGTCAGCCGGTCGAAGCGCACCTCACCGTGCCCGGCCCGCTCCCCCAGCGGACGCCGGTCGGCCACCTGCGCGACCGGCTCCGTGCCGCGGTCGGCGAAGAACACCGCCTCCCGCCCGTCGGCCAGGTGGTGGACCCGGTGCGCGATGGGCGCGGGCTGCCCCCGCTCCGTCGGGACGGCGGGTACCGGGGGTGTCTGCTGCTGGGGCACGTCGGGCCCTTCCTGGCGGTGGGTGGTCGTTCGGGAGGTGCGCACGGTCCTACTGTCCTCCCATGCCGGAGGTCGCGAAGCCGCGGATGATGTGGCGCTGGAACAGCATGAACACGATCAGCAGGGGCAGTGCGCCGATCACGGCGCTCGCGAGCTCCTGGGCGTACTGCACCCCGTAGGCATTCTTCACCGTACCGAGCCCGACGGGGATCGTCATGAGCTCCGGCGAGTTGGTGACGATGAACGGCCAGAGGAAGTTGTTCCACGCGCTGATGAACACGAAGATCGCGACCGCGGTGAGGATCGAGCGGGACAGGGGCAGGATCACCGACCAGAACACCCGCAGGTCCCCCGCCCCGTCCAGGCGTGCGGCCTCCTCCAGCTCGACGGGGATCTGGTCGAAGAAGTTCTTCATCACGATGACCATCAGGGGCATGACCACCTGCGGCAGCGCCACGCCCAGCAGGGTGTCCGACAGGCGCATCGCGATCATCTGGTCGAACAGCGGGACGATGAGGATCTGCGGCGGGACCATGATCGCCGCGACCGTCAGGGCGAAGAGCCCGCGGCGCCCCCGGAACCGCTGCCGGGAGAACCCGTAGGCCGCCAGCGCGGAGATCGCCACGGTGATCACCGTGACGAGGGTCGACACGAGGACGGAGTTCCAGATCCACAGCGGGAGGTCGCCGGCGGCGACGACGTTGCGGTAGGCCTCCGTCGTCCACCCCTCCTCGGGCCAGAAGGACAGGGGCGCGGCGGAGACGTCGGCCTCCGACTTCAGCGAGGAGAGCACGGCCCACACCATGGGCAGGGCCCAGACGGCGGCCAGCACGGCGACGGTCGCGTAGGCGACGGCCCGGCCGGTCGGCCCGTGGCCCAGGGTCAGCCGGCGGGTGTGCTCGGCCTCGAGCTGCGCCTGGGCGCGCGCGCGGGCGCGGGCGCGGGCGCCGGGCGCGGGGGTGGTCGCCGGGGTGGTCGTGGGTGTGCTCGCGGGGGTGCTCGCACGGGTGGTCGTCGACATGTCAGGAGTCCTTCCGCTTGGCGATCCACATCTGGCCGAGCGAGACCATGACGATGAGAGCGAAGAAGATGTAGGAGGTGGCGGAGGCGAAGCCGAGCCGGTAGCCGGTGAAGCCGGCGTCGTAGATGTACTGCAGGATGGAGCGCGTGGCCCCGTTGGGCCCGCCCGCGGTGAGCAGGAAGATCTGGTCGAAGACCTTCAGGGAGGCCAGGATCTGCAGCAGGATCACGAGCCAGGTGGTGCTCTTCATCATGGGCAGCGTGATGGAGAGCAGCCGGCGCCACACCCCGGCGCCGTCGAGCTGCGCCGCCTCGTAAAGGTGGTCGGGGATGTTCTGCAGCGCCGAGAGGTACAGCAGGAAGTTGAAGCCCACGGTCCACCACACGGTGACGAGGGCGATGGACCACATGGCGACCCGCTCGTCGCTGAGCCACCCGACCTGGGCGATGCCGAGGCGGTCCAGGGACCCGTTGATCAGCCCGAAGTCGTTGGTGAACAGGAAGCCCCAGATGGCCGTGACCACGGAGACCGGCAGCAGGAACGGGGCGAAGAACGTGAGGCGCCACAGCCACTGGCCCTTGAGCCCGGTGTAGACCAGGTAGGCCATCGCGAAGGACACCACCACGAGCGGCACCGAGGAGATCAGGGTGAAGAAGACGGTGTTGCCGAGGGCGGACCACATGTCCGGGTCCGTCAGCGCCTGGGTGTAGTTGCCCAGGCCGACGAACTCGGAGCCGGTGGAGGCCAGCGACCGGTCCGTGAGGCTCATCCACAGGCCGTAGACGATGGGCCACACCAGGAAGAGGGCGAAGAAGAACAGGTAGGGGGCCAGGAACCAGATCCCGGAGCGTGCCGGGACCCGGGCTCGGGTGCGCGGCGTGGTCTGCACGGGGGCCGCGGTGACGGGGGCGTTGGTGGTGGTCGTCATGGTGGGGTCCTCAGTCGGTCGGGTCCGGGGCGGAGAGGAAGCCGTCGATGGCGGCGAGCATGCTCCCGACGGCGTCCATCGGCTGCTTCCGCCCGCGGAAGGCGTCCGTCAGTGCCTGGGACATCTGGTTCTGGAAGTCGGTGCCGGCACCGGTGAACCACGCGGGCGGGTCGAAGACGACGTGCTCGCCGGCGGACGCGTACTCGGTCTGTGGGTGGAGGGACCGGTACTCCGGGGTGTCCTGGACGGGCAGGTAGGCGGGGATGTGGCCGGCGGTCCCCCACCGCTGACCTCCCTGACGGATGACACCGGCGACGAACTCGTAGACCGCTCTCCGGTGCTCGTCGGTCATCGACCGCTGCTTCGGCAGGACGTAGCTGTGGGAGTCGGCGTACACGGCCGGCTCGCCGAACATCGTGGGCATCGGCATGGCGCCCAGGGCGGGCACCGCCTCCTGGAGCCCGCCGAGCTCCCAGACCCCGGACAGGATCATCCCGACCCGGCCGCCGTGGAAGGCCGCGAGCCCTCCCTCGTAGTCGAGGTTGTCGGTCATGGCGGGTCCGGCCATCCAGGACGCGACGGAGCGCAGCACCTCGGCCGCACGGTCCTCGTCGAGGGCCGCCTTCTGGCCGGGCTCGATGGTCCAGCCGCCACCCGTCTGCCGGTAGAGCCCCCAGAACAGGCGCCACGCCTGGCCCGTGTCGGTCAGGTAGCCGAAGGAGATGCCCTTGCCGCCGGTGACCTCGGCCAGCTTCGTGCCGACCTCCTCGAGGCGCTCGGCCGAGGAGATCTCGACGGTCCCGTCGGACTCGAGCACGCCGGCCCGCTCGGCGATCTCCTGGTCGAAGAACGAGATGAAAGGGTGGGTGTCCAGGGGCATCGCGAACAGCTCGCCCTCGTAGTGGCAGGACTCCCACAGGGCGGGGGTGAAGTCGGCCTCGGTGATCCCGACCTCCGCCAGCAGCGTCGGGTCCCAGGGCTCGAGCAGGCCCCCGGGCGCGTAGCCGGGCATCCGGGACAGGTGCATGATGGCCGTGTCCGGCGGCTGCTGGGAGGCGGAGCTCATGGCGAGCTTCGTGTAGTAGGGGGAGCCCCAGGACAGGGTCGTCGCCCGCACGGACAGGTCGGGGACGGCGGCCTCCACCTCCCCGATGATGGCGCGCATGTTCACGCCGTCCGCGCCCTGGAACAGGTCCCAGACGGACACCCGCCCGGCAGCACCCGCCCCTGCCGCTCCGGCCGCCGGCCCGCAGGCCGACAGCGTCGAGGCCCCGGCCGCGGCCGCGAACACCCCCAGTGATCCCCGCAGCAGCTGGCGGCGGGTCGGTCGGACCGTGTCGTTGATGTTCATCTGGCTCCCACTCCGTGGAGTACGTCCTGGCTGGTCGAGACGGTGCCCTCGCACAGTGTGTGAGCTGCACCACGTGGTCGTGATTCTAACGTTAGCATTCCCCTGACGGCTACCCTTGATCCCGACAGGACTTTCGGCCCGGGCGGAGCGCGCGGCCCGGGGCGAGCACGGCGGAGAGGACGAGGATGGCGAAGAGGGTCGGGGTCAAGGAGGTGGCCGAGCACGCCGGGGTGTCCTGGAAGACGGTCTCCAACGTCATGAACAACCGGCCCGTCGTGCGGCCCGAGACGCGGGCCCGGGTGCTCCAGGCCGTCGAGGAGCTCGGGTACACGCCCAACCTCATCGGCCGCCAGCTGCGCCAGGGGTCGACCCGCACCATCGCCCTGGTGGTGCCCGACCTGCGCAACCCGTACTTCGCACGGCTCGCCCAGACGCTCCAGGAGGCGGCGCGGCCGCGCGGCTACACCGTCTCGATCGAGCTGTCGGGAGGCGGGATCGAGGCCGAGCAGCACTATCTGCACGGCCGGCACGGCCGGCTGTTCGACGGGCTCATCTTCTCCCCGTCCGCGGTCACCATCGACGCCATGGCCCGCCGCACGGACCCCACCCCGCTGGTCCTGCTCGGGGAGCGCGTCGCCACCGCGCGGATCCCGCACGTCGCGATCGACAACGTGGCCTCCAGCGTGGACCTGGTGCGGCACCTCATCGACGGCGGCCGCCGTCACATCGGCTTCCTCGGGGCCGAGGCCGTCGGAGGCACGTCGACGGGCAGCCAGCGCTTCGAGGGGTACCGCGCCGCGCTGCGCTTCGCCGGGCTGCCCCTGTCCGCCGACCTCGTCGCGGCGGCGGACTCCTGGCAGCGCGAGGACGGGTACCGGCTCGCCCAGCAGGTCCTGCGCAGCTCCCCGGAGGTCGACGCCCTCGTCTGCGCCAACGACCTGCTGGCCGTCGGCGCCCTCTCTGCCGCCCGGGACCTGGGCCGGACGGTGCCGGACGACCTGGCCCTGGTCGGCTGGGACGACATCGACGAGGTCCGCTACGCCATGCCCCCGCTGACCTCCGTGGCCCCGGACCTGGACGCCCTCGCCGAGGCCGCCCTCTCCGCCGTGCTCGGCGAGCGGGAGGAGGGGCAGGTCGTGATCGACCACCGGGTCGTCGTCCGGGAGTCCTCGCGCCCTGTCCGGGCACCGGGGAGCTGATCGGCCGCTCCGGTCCCGCGGAGTGCCGCGACATGTCGTGCCGGAAATTCTAACGTTGCAATGTTCGGGTCCGTCGGGTTGACTGGACGGCACTGCCACCTGCCCCACTGGAGGACCCACCATGACGACCACCGCCTTCGAACCCCAGCCGTCCGGTGCGGCCGGCATCCCCCGACCCGAGCACCCGCGCCCCCAGTTCGTGCGCGAGCAGTGGCTGAACCTCAACGGGACGTGGGACTTCGAGATCGACCGCAGCGACTCCGGCATCGACCGCGGCCTGCTCGAGCGGCCGCTGTCCTCGACCATCACGGTGCCGTTCGCGCCCGAGTCCGAGCTCTCCGGCGTCGGCGACGTCGACTTCCTGGACGCCGTGTGGTACCGCCGCAGGATCACCGTTCCGGCCGAGTGGCAGGGGCTGCGTCCCGTGCTGCACTTCGGGGCCGTGGACCACGACGCCACGGTGTGGGCCGACGGGGTCGAGGTCGCCCGGCACCGCGGCGGGTTCACCCCGTTCTCCGCGGACCTCTCCGGCGTGGCCGGCCCCGGGGACGAGGTCGAGATCACCGTGCGGGCCCGCGACCTGCACGGCGAGGTGCAGGCCCGGGGGAAGCAGGCCACGTGGTACGCGAACACCCACTGCCAGTACACCCGGACGACGGGCATCTGGCAGACGGTCTGGCTCGAGGGCGTGCCGCCCGTGGCGCTCACCCGGCTGCAGGTCACCCCGAACGTGGCCGCCCGGACCCTGACCGTGGTGGCCCCCCTCACCCGCAACGTGACCGCGGGCGCCCTGCGCGTGCGCCTGACCACTCCCGAGGGCCGGCCGGTCGCCGAGGAGACCGTGGGCACCGGCTACGACCTCGCGCCGAGCCTCGTGCTGCGCGTCCCCGAGGAGGACGTGCGGCTGTGGGACGTCGGCGACCCGCAGCTCTACGGCCTGGAGGTCGCCCTGCTGTCCGAAGCGGACGGCGCGGAGCTCGACCGGGTGCGCAGCTACACCGCGCTGCGCTCCGTGAGCATCGACGGCAACTCGTTCCGGCTCAACGGCCGCCGGGTCTTCCAGCGCCTGATCCTCGACCAGGGGTACTGGCCCGAGTCGCTGATGACGGCGCCGAGCGACCAGGCCCTCGTCGACGACATCGAGCTCTCGCTCGCCGCGGGGTTCAACGGCGCCCGCCTGCACCAGAAGGTCTTCGAGGAGCGCTTCCTCTACCACGCGGACCTGCGCGGCTACCTGGTCTGGGCCGAGTTCGGCGACTGGGGGGTCTCCGGCCAGGGGCCCGTGGGGCACAACCAGAAGCCCGATGCCTCCTTCGTGGCGCAGTGGATGGAGGCGGTGCGCCGCGACGTCAACCACCCGTCGATCGTGGGCTGGTGCCCGCTCAACGAGACCCATCAGGTGCTCCACGACCGGATCACCGTGCTCGACGACGTCACCCACGCCATGTTCCTGGCGACCAAGCTGGCCGACCCGTCGCGGCCGGTCGTCGACGCCTCGGGGTACTCGCACCGGGTGCCCGAGACCGACGTCTACGACTCCCACTCCTACGAGCAGGACCCGGAGGCCTTCCGGCGGGAGCAGGCCGGGCTGGCCGAGGGACGCCCGTTCGTGAACCGGTCCCGCGACCTGGGGGACATCGGCCTGCCGCACGGCGGCCGGGAGTTCTCCGTGCCGTACGCGGGGCAGCCGTTCTTCGTCTCCGAGTACGGGGGGATCTGGTGGAACGCCCGGGAGGCCGCCGAGGCCGAGGCCCAGCGCGCGGACCGGGAGGCGGTCGGCAACGACCAGGCGGACTCGTGGGGCTACGGCGACCGGGTGCGCTCCGAGGAGGAGTTCTACACCCGCTTCGAGGGCCTGACCGACGTCCTGCTGGACGACCCCGACATGTTCGGCTACTGCTACACCCAGCTCACCGACGTCTTCCAGGAGAAGAACGGGGTCTACGGCTTCGACCGTGGCAGCAAGTTCGACGTCGAGCGTCTGCGCCGGGCGCAGCAGCGTCCTGCCGCCTACGAGCAGCGGACGGACTGAGCGCGCCGCAGGGCACCCGCACGGGCCCGGTCGTCCTGGACGACCGGGCCCGTGCGCGTCAGCCGCCCCTGCTCTCCCGTCGCCGGCGCTGCCCCCCTCGTCGCCGGCTCCGCTCCCCCGACGCCGGCCGGGGCGCCCGCCCCAGCCCGTCAGGGCACGGATCCGGGCGCGCCGACCTCTCCGAGGAGCCGGCGCATGTGCTGCTCCGTGCCGGCGGCCTCGCCGCGGCTCACGATTCCGGGGCGGGCGGGGTACCGATGCCGGAGACGGGGTCCAGCCCGTCGGCGAAGCGGGACAGCAGCCCGCCCAGCACCGCCACGTCGGCCGGGTCCCAGTCCTCCAGCTGCCCGGCCAGCCAGGAGAGGCGCGCGGCCACGGCACGCTCGCGCAGGGCGGACCCGGCGGGGGTCAGCTCCAGGGCGGTGCGCCGGGCGCTGACCGCGGACGGAGCGCGGCGCAGCAGCCCGGCCGCCTCGGCGCGGTCGACGAGCCGGCTGGCGGTCGAGGCCGTGACGTCGGCGAGCCGGGCCACGTCGCCGACGGACACCTCCCGCCCCGCAGCCGCCCCCCGGGCGCAGGCCTCCACCACCAGCAGGCTGGACATCTCCACCGGGGTGGCGCCGTCCTCGACGAAGCGGGTGCGGGAGGCGCTCCACAGCCGGCGCAGACGGATCAGGGCGTCGTCGAGGACGGACAGATCGGCTCTCATATGTGTACCATACACACGTAGGAGAGCGGCGACTCCGGCGCGCGACCGGGGCGGCCAAGGAGGAGGACAGCATGAACGTCACCGTGCTCGGTGCGTCGGGACGGACCGGGCGGCTGCTGGTGCAGGAGCTCCTGCGGCGTGGTCACCGCGTGACCGCGCTGGTCCGCGACCCGTCCCGGGCTCCGGAGGGCACGCGCGTGGTCGTCGGGGACAGCAGGGACGGCGAGGCGCTGCGCGCCGCCCTCGCCGGGGCCGACGCCGTGGTCTCGGCGCTGGGGCCCAGCGGGAAGGACGCGGACCTGCACCGGGAGACCGTGGCGCTGCTGGCACCCGCCCTGCGCGCGGCCGGAGTGCGCCGCTACGTCGGGATCAGCGGCGCCGGCGTCACCGCGGCCGGTGACCGCAAACGCCTCCGGGACCGGGCGATCTCGACCGCCATGGGCTGGTTCGCCCCGTCGATGGTGGCCGACAAGGCCGCAGAGCTCGCTGCGTGGCAGGACACCGGTGCGGAGTGGACGCTGGTGCGCCCGCCGCGGCTGCTGGAGGGACCCGCCACCGGGCGAGTGGAGCACGACGCGCACGTGTCCACGCGTTCCACGGGCATGCGCCGGGCCGATCTGGCGGTCTTCCTCGCCGACGTCCTCGACCGGGGCCTGTACGTCCGGCAGGCCCCGTTCGCGGCCACGGCCGGCCGGAGGTCCTGACCCGGCTCGGCCGGCGGGGCGCGCTCAGAAGGCGCGGAGCTCCCAGTCCAGCGCATGCTCGGCACCGGGGGCGAGCACCACGAGGTCCTGGCCCGAGTTGAAGGCGTCGGGCGGGCAGTCCATCGGCTCGACCGCCAGACCGCTGCGCGGCGCACCCACGATGTGGTCGCCGGTGTGGATCTGCACCCAGGCGGCGCGGGGCTCCCAGCCGAGCAGCGCTCCGTGCCCGTCCGGGGCCGTGAGGCGGACGGTGCACCGCCCGTCGTGCGGGGCCACGCCGGTGAACGGGTTGTCGATGGAGGCGCCCCGCAGCGGACGTCCCGCCCGGAAGTCGAAGGCGCCCCCCGCCGTGTCCTCCAGGGCGGTCGGCAGCAGCCGGTCGGGCGAGACCTGCAGGATGCTCGCCGCGTCGAGCTCGAGGACCCAGTCGTCCACGCTCCCGGGGCCGGCCACGACGTAGGGGTGCGAGCAGCACCCGAAGGGCGCGGCGGTCCCCCCCTCGTTCCGGGCGCGGATCCCGACCCGCAGGCCGTCCTCGCCGAGCGAGTAGCGCACCTCCACCCGCACGGCGAAGGGGTACCCCGGGTCCGAGCCGAGGCGCAGGGCGAGCACCACGTCGGTCGGGCTGCTGGAGACGACCTCCCACTCGCGGTCGAAGACCAGCCCGTGCAGGGCGGTCCCGCGCTCGGGCTCCGTGACGGGGACCTCGAGCCGGCGGTCGCCGACGCGGTACCGGCCGTCGGCCAGGCGGTTCGGCCACGGGGCGCACACGACGCCCCGGAAGTCCTCGGTGGTGGCGCCCGGCTCCCGGGCCACCACCAGGGCCCTGCCCTCGTGCTCGAGCGCGCACAGCGCGGCCCCGAGGGTGTCGACGAGTGCGGTGTAGCCGCCGGCGGCGAGCGGGAACGACGTCACGGGGTTCCTCCTGGAGGGTGGGGCCGCTCGCGACGGCCGCGAGGACGGCGGGGCGACCGGGACGGCGGTCCGGGTCGGGGGCGGGACACCGCTCCTGCGCCGAGGGCGGCGGAAGGGCGTACCGGACCGACGGTATCAGCGCGCCGCCGCTCGTGGCGGGGCGCACACGCCACGGGCGCGTGGGCCGCCGGCGGCGGCCGCGGTCCGGGGCGGGGACGGCCTCACCGGGCCGCCGCCCCCAGCTCCAGGTCCAGGGCGTGGCGCTCCACGTGGTCCAAGGCCAGGCGCACCGCGCCGACCGAGACGACCGCGTCCCCGAGCACGGAGACGGCGACCCGCGGGGGCGTGGCGGTGAACCGCGGCAGCTGCTGGTCGATGCCCTCCAGCAGGGCCGTGGAGGACTCGGCCACGGCCCCGGCGATGACCACCAGCTCGGGGTCGAAGAGCGTGCCGAGCAGGCCGATGACCCGGGCCAGGCGCTCGGCCAGCCGGCCGAGGATCCGCCGGGCGACGTCGTCCCCGGCGGCCGCCGCGCGGAACACGTCGCGGGCCTCCACCGTCCCGGCGGGCCCGGCCAGGTCCTGGAGCGCCGTGGCCGGCGCCCCGGGCCGCAGCGCCTCGGCGCCCCAGGCCCGACACAGCGCCGCGATGCCGTCCGGGCTGCCGACGCCCTGCACCAGGGCCAGGCCGCCGAGCTCGCCCGCCGCGCCGGAGCGGCCGTGCAGCAGGCGGCCGCCCTCCATCACGCCGGTGCCGATCCGCTCCCCGGCCAGCATGACCACGAGGTCGTCCACCCCGGAGGCGGCACCGCACCAGCGCTCGGCCAGCGCGGCGAGGTTGGCGTCGTTGGCCAGGAGGGTGGGCCAGCCGTGGCGCTCCTGCAGCCGGCGCTCGAAGCCGAGGTCGAAGGCCTCCCAGAACGGCTGGCCGTGGGAGATCCTGCCGCGGCGGTCCACGGGCGCGGCGATCCCTACCGTGGCGGCCAGCACCGCGGCCGGGACCACGGCGGCGTCCGCGAGCGCGCCGTCGACGGCGGCCTCCACGGTGACCAGGCGCCGCGCCGGGGCCGGGTCGGCGAAGACCCGGGTCGCCCGGCCCAGGACCCGGCCCCGGAGGTCGGCCACCACGGCGGTGGTCCTGGCCTCGCCGACGTCCACGCCGACGACGAAGCCCGCCCGGTCGTCGAACCGGAACCGCCGCGCGGGCCGGCCCACCTGCGCCCCCGAGGATCCTTCGACCTCCTGGATCCAGCCCCGGTCCAGCAGGTCGTCGCACACGGCGATCACCGTGGTGCGCACCAGGCCGGTGGCGGCCATCAGGTCGGTGACGGTGACCACGCCGGCGTCGCGCAGGACCTGCAGGACCGCTCCCATGTTGGTCCGGCGCAGCAGCTGCGGCGATGTTCCGGCACGGCTCACTCGTTCCCCCTTGACGCTCGTCGGATGTGATCCACATAATAGTCCAAGCAATAAATCTAAGCTCTAAATATATTCCCGCACGACTCGACCGGCGACCACCGCGGGTCGCCACCGCGGGTCGCCACCGCAGGAGATCCCCATGCGCACCAGCTCCCGCTCCTCCTTCCTCCCCGCCGCCCCGCCGTCAGCGGGCACGAGGTGACGGCCTCCGCGGCCGGCCGCCGGTCGCCGCTGCGCCGGACGGGCCTCGCCGCGTGCGCACTGCTGCTGACCGGCTGCTCCGTGGGCGGGGCGCAGGAGCCCACCACCATCACGTTCTTCCAGTTCAAGGGCGAGGCCGTGGCCTACTTCGAGGACCTCGCCCGGCAGTTCGAGGCGCAGAACCCGGACGTGCGCGTGGTCGTGGACAACGTCCCCGACCCGGAGACCGCCCTGCGCACCCGCCTGGTGAAGGAGGACATGCCGGACGTGCTGACCCTCAACGCCAACGGGACCTTCGGAGAGCTGGCCTCGGCGGGCGTGTTCGCCGACTTCGCGGGCTCCCCGGCGCTCGAGGACGTCAACCCGGCCTACGCCCAGATCGTCCAGGAGCTCGGCGCGGGCACCGAGGGGGCCGTCAACGGCGTCCCCTTCGCGGCCAACGCCGCCGGCGTGCTCTACAACGAGGAGCTCTTCGCCGAGCACGGTGTCGCCGTGCCGCAGACGTGGGACGAGCTGATCGCCGCGGCGCGGACGTTCGAGGACCGCGGCGTCACCCCCTTCTACGGGACGCTCGCCGACGCGTGGACCGGCCAGGCGCCCCTGGCGCCGATCGTCCCGCAGACCACCTCCGAGGACTTCTGGGAGCAGCGCTTCGCCGGGGGAACGACCTTCCAGGAGGAGTGGCCGGAGGCCGCCGGGAAGCTGGCGGAGCTGTTCGAGCACACCCAGCCGGATCCGGTGGCCACCGGCTACGAGGACGGCACCGCCGCCTTCGCCCGCGGCGAGTCGGCGATGCTGCTGCTGGGCAACTACGCCGTGCCCCAGATCCGCTCGTTCGAGCCCGACTTCACCATCGGCAGCTTCGCCCTGCCCGCCACGAACGACCCGGCGCAGACCGTCCTGGTCTCCGGCGTGGACGTGGTGATCACCGCCGGCGCGGACACCGAGCACCCCGAGGAGGTCCAGCGCTTCGTCGAGTTCCTCATGCAGCCCGAGGTCGTCCAGGACTACGCCGAGGAGCAGACGGCCGTACCCACCCTCGAGGGCCTGTCCAACGACGACCCCGCGCTGACCGGGATCCAGTCCTACATCGATCAGGAGCGCATCGTGGGATTCTTCGACCACCAGTTCATCCCCGCCGTCCCCCTGGGGCCGTTGCTGCAGCAGTACCTCATCGACGGGGACCGGGAGGCCTTCCTGGCGGCTCTCGACGAGAGCTGGGACGAGGTCGCCACCCGGCGCAGCTGGGGTCTGGGAGCGGTGGAGTCCCGATGAGCACCACGACCCGCCCCGCGACCTCCCGCCGCCCCCGGAACCGCCGCACCGGCCCCGGACGTGCCTACTACTGGATGGTGCTCCCCGCACTGGGGCTCTTCCTGCTCTTCCACACCGCCCCGGTGCTGCAGGGAGTCTTCTACAGCTTCACCGACTCCCCCGGCTACGGCGACTGGAACTTCGTCGGGCTGTCCAACTACGCCGCGCTGTTCGGCGACGAGAGGGTGCGGGCCGCCTACTGGTTCACCTTCCGGTTCGCCCTGGTGGCCACGGTCCTGGTCAACGTCGTCGCCCTGGCCCTGGCCGTGGGCCTCAACGGGAGGATCAGGTTCAAGAACACCCTGCGCGGGGTCTACTTCGTGCCGAACGTCCTCGCGGTGCTGGTCATCGGCTACGTCTTCAACTACCTGTTCACCAACTCGCTGCCGAGCATCGGGGCCGCGCTGGGCATCGACCGTCTCTCGACGTCCCTGCTGGCCGATCCCGAGCTCGCATGGGTCGGGATCGTCGTCCTGGCCGTGTGGCAGGCGGTCGCGTTCAACATCATCATCTACCTCGCCGGCCTGCAGACCGTGCCGGCCGAGCTCTACGAGGCGGCCGCCATCGACGGCGCGGGCCCGTGGAAGCGGTTCTGGTCCATCACCTTCCCCATGATCGCGGCGTTCTTCACGCTGAACATGGTGCTGTCGCTGAAGAACTTCCTCCAGGTCTTCGACCACATCATCGCCATGACCGGCGGCGGACCGGGCACCGCCACCGAGTCCGTCTCCGTGCTCATCTACAAGGGCGGCTTCCAGGGCGGGGAGTACGGCTACCAGATCGCCAACGCCGTGGTGTTCATGATCGTGCTGGTGGTCTTCGCCGTCGTCCAGCTCCGAGTCCTCCGTCGCGAAGAGGTGTCCGCCTGATGTCCTCCACCCATGTCGCCGTCCCGCCCACCGGCGCCGCCGCCCCCGCCCCCGGGACCGCCGCCCCGCGCCCCGCCCGACGACGCCGCACCGGCGCCCGGGTCAACTGGTGGCTCACCGCGCTGCTGGTCGTGCTGGCCCTGACCGTCCTCGTGCCGCTGTACTTCACGGTGGTCACCGCCCTGAAGACCCCCGACCAGCTCGGCGGCAGCGGCTTCGCGCTCCCGACCGAGGTCCGGTGGGCGAACTTCGCCGACGCCTGGACGCTGACCGACTTCCCGCGGGCAGCGCTCAATAGCGCCGTCATCACGGTGGCCGCCGTGGCCCTGACCCTGCTGACGAACTCGATGGTGGCCTACGCGATCGCCCGGAACATGCACCGGCGCTTCTTCAAGGGCCTGTTCTTCTACTTCATCTCCGCGCTCTTCGTACCCTTCCCCATCCTGATGCTCCCCGTGGCCAAGCAGACCGCGCAGCTGGGCCTGGACAACCCGGCCGGGCTGGTCCTGCTGTACGTCGTCTACGGCCTGTCCTTCAACATCTTCATCTTCACCGCCTACATCCGCTCCATCCCCCTCGAGCTCGAGGAGGCGGCCCGGATGGACGGCGCCGGCACGTGGGGCGTCTTCTGGCGGGTGATCTTCCCGCTGCTCACGCCCATGAACGCCACCGTCGGGATCCTGACCTGCCTGTGGGCGTGGAACGACTTCCTGCTCCCGCTCATCATCGTCTCCGACCCCGGGCAGGCGACCCTGCCGCTCGTGCAGTATGTGTTCCAGTCCCAGTTCCAGACCAACTACACCGTCGCGTTCGCGTCCTACCTCATGGCGATGGCACCACTGCTCGTGGTGTACGTTCTCGCCCAGCGGTGGGTCATCTCCGGCGTGACCCGAGGAGCCGTCAAATGACCACCAGCCCCCAGCAGCACGACCTCGCCACTGCCGCGGCCCCCGCGTGGTGGACCGACACCGTGGTGTACCAGATCTACCCCCGTTCCTTCGCCGACTCCAACGGCGACGGGATCGGTGACCTCGGCGGGATCCTCGCCCATCTGGACCACCTCGAGGCGCTGGGGGTGGGCGTGATCTGGCTGTCGCCGATCTACCGCTCCCCGCAGGACGACAACGGCTACGACATCAGCGACTACCAGGACATCGACCCGTCCTTCGGGACGCTCGAGCAGTTCGACGGGCTGCTCGAGGCGGTGCACGCCCGGGGCATGAAGCTCGTGATGGACCTCGTGGTCAACCACACCTCCGACGAGCACCCCTGGTTCGTGGAGTCCCGCTCCTCCCCCGACTCCCCCAAGCGCGACTGGTACTGGTGGCGCACGCCCCGCCGCGGCATGGAGGCGGGTGCGCCCGGGGCGGAGCCGACCAACTGGCAGAGCATCTTCTCCGGGCCCGCCTGGGAGCTCGACGAGGCCTCCGGCGAGTACTACCTGCACCTGTTCTCGACCAAGCAGCCGGACCTCAACTGGGAGAACCCCGAGGTGCGCCGGGCCGTCCACGCCATGATGCGCTGGTGGCTGGACCGCGGGGTGGACGGCTTCCGGATGGACGTGATCAACATGATCAGCAAGGACGTCGCCGCCGACGGGCACCTGCACGACGGGCCGCCCGTGGAGGGCACCCCCTACGGCGACGGCTCGGCGTCCTACACCAACGGGCCCCGCATCCACGAGTTCCTCCAGGAGATGCACCGGGAGGTCTTCGCCGGCCGGGACGCCCAGCTGCTGACCGTGGGCGAGATGCCCGGCGTCACCGTGGAGGAGGCCGTGCTGTTCACCGACCCGGCCCGGGCCGAGGTGGACATGGTCTTCCAGTTCGAGCACGTCAACCTCGACCACGGCCCCGGCGGCAAGTTCGACCCGAGGCCGCTGCGCCTGACCGACCTGAAGGCCTCCCTGGGCCGGTGGCAGGAGGGCCTGGAGGAGGTGGGCTGGAACTCGCTGTACTGGAACAACCACGACCAGCCCCGGGTGGTCTCCCGCTTCGGCGACGACTCCCCCGAGCACCGGGTGGCCTCCGCCACGTGCCTGGCCACGCTGCTGCACCTGCACCGCGGCACGCCCTACGTCTACCAGGGGGAGGAGCTGGGCATGACCAACGCCGACTTCGGCTCCATCGAGGACTTCCGGGACATCGAGTCGGTCAACCACTACCGGCACGCCGTGGCCGCCGGGGCGGACCCCGCCGCCGTGCTGGAGGGCCTGCGCTGGACGGGCCGGGACAACGCCCGCACCCCGGTCCAGTGGAGCGCCGGGGAGCACGCCGGGTTCACCACCGGAACCCCGTGGATCCCGGTGAACCCGAACCACGACGTGGTCAACGCCGACGCCGCCCGGGCGGATCCTGGCTCCGTGTTCCACCACTACCGGCGGCTCATCGAGCTGCGCCGCACCGAGCCGGCGGTGGCCCTGGGCGACTTCACCATGCTCGTCCCGGAGCACGAGCAGGTCTACGCCTTCACCCGGCGGCTCGGCGACGTGGAGCTGCTCGTGCTGGCCAACGTCTCGGGCGAGGAGGTGCGCGCCGACCTCCCGGACGCCGCCGCGTGGGCCGGCGCCGAGGTGCTGCTCGGCAACCTGCCCGTCAGCTCCGCTCCGGCGGACGTCACCGTCCTGGCCCCCTGGGAGGCGCGCGTGCACCGGCGGGTCCACGGCGCGGCCGGACAGCACTGACGGAACGGGCCCGGCGGGACCGGGTCATCGGTCCCGTCCGCGGCCGGTGCTTCCCGTGGCCCCGGCGGCCCCTCCTCGGAGGGGGCTCCGGGGCCGCGGTGGCACAATGAACCGGTGCCGTCCTCCGACCACGCCTCCCTGATCCCCCTGCTCGGCCGCGGTGACGCGCCGGAGCAGGTGCGCCATGTCCGGGAGCTGCCGGACCGGGACGCGGTGACGGCACCGTGGCCCGAGCACCTGCACCCGGACGTGGTCGCGGCCTACGAGCGGCTGGGCGTGCACCGGCCGTACCTGCACCAGGTGCAGGCCGTGCTGGCCCCCCGGCACGTGGTGGTGGCCACCGGCACGGCCTCGGGCAAGTCCCTGGCCTACCAGGTGCCTGTGGCCGACGCCGTGCACCGGGGGCGGCTGGCCGCGCTCGCACATCCCGGCATGGTGCGCCACCCGGACGAGGCCACGGCCCTCTACCTCTCGCCCACCAAGGCCCTGGCGGCCGACCAGCTCAAGGGGCTGGAGGCGCTGGGCCTGCCGACCCTCCGGGCCGCCACCTACGACGGCGACACCGACCCTGCCGAGCGGCGCTGGGTCCGGGACCACGCCGACGTGGTGCTGTGCAATCCCGACATGCTGCACTACGGGGTGCTGCCCAACCACGCGCGCTGGTCGCGGTTCTTCCGCCGGCTCCGGTACGTCGTCGTGGACGAGGCGCACTCCTACCGCGGGGTCTTCGGCTCGCACGTGGCCAACCTCATGCGGCGGCTGCGCCGGATCTGCCGGGCCTACGGCGCCGACCCCGTCTTCATCGGGGCCTCGGCCACCTCGTTCGAGCCGCACGCCTCCTTCGCCCGGCTCGTGGGCGTCCCCGAGGCCGAGGTGACGCCGGTGACCACGGACTTCTCCCCGCACGGGCCGGTCACCGTGGTGCTCTGGGAGCCCGAGCAGACGGACGGCGTGGGCGAGAACGACGCCCCGGTGCGCCGGACCGCGCTGGCCGAGGCCGCCGACATGCTCACGGACCTGGTGCTGCACCAGGTCCGGACGATCGCCTTCATCAAGTCCCGCCGCGGCGCGGAGACGATCGCCCAGATCGCCCACCGCCAGCTCGAGGAGGTCGACCCCTCGCTGGCCCACCGGGTGGCGGCCTACCGCTCCGGTTTCCTGCCGGAGGAGCGCCGTGCCCTGGAGGCGGCCCTGCGGGACGGGCGGCTGCTCGGCGTGGCCAGCACCTCCGCCCTGGAGCTCGGCATCGACGTGGCCGGCCTGGACGCCGTGGTGGTGGCGGGCTGGCCCGGCACCCGGGCCTCCTTCTTCCAGCAGATCGGCCGGGCGGGCCGGGCCGGGCAGGAGGCGCTGGCGGCGTTCGTGGCCGGCGACGACCCCCTCGACACCTATCTGGTCAACCACCCGGAGGCCGTCTTCGACGTGGACGTCGAGGCCACCGTCTTCGACCCCTCGAACCCCTACGTGCTGGCCCCGCACCTGTGCGCGGCGGCGGCCGAGCAGCCGCTGCGGGCCGAGGAGGTCGCCGCGTTCGGCCCCACGGCCGCGGATGTGCTCTCCTCCCTGGTGGCCAACGGGCACCTGCGCCGCCGGCCGAGCGGGTGGTTCTGGACGCACCCGCAGTCCGCGGCCGGGATGGTCTCCCTGCGCTCGGACGGCGGCGGGCCGATCCGCATCATCGAGACGGACACGGGCGCGGTGCTGGGCACCATGGACGCCCCCCAGTCCCACTACCAGGCCCACCCCGGGGCCGTGTACGTGCACCAGGGGCGGACCTACATCGTCGACGAGCTCAACGAGGCGGACTCCTACGCGGCCGTGACCCGGGCGCACCCGGACTTCTACACGACCGCCCGGGACGTCACCCAGGTCACCGTGGTGGCGGAGGAGCGCTCCGAGACGTGGGGGGCGGTGACCGTCCACTTCGGCCAGGTGCAGGTCACCACGAAGGTGGTCTCCTTCCAGCGCAAGGCCGTGACCTCCAACGAGGTGCTCGGCGAGGAGCCCCTCGAGCTCGACGCCCGGGACCTGTTCACCAAGTCGGTGTGGTTCACCGTGCCGGGGCCCGTGCTGAACGGCGCCGGCATCGAGGAGCCGGACGTCCCCGGGTCGCTGCACGCCGCCGAGCACGCCGCCATCGGCCTGCTCCCGCTCGTGGCGTCGTGCGACCGGTGGGACGTGGGCGGGCTCTCCACCGCCCTGCACGCCGACACCGAGCTGCCCACGGTCTTCGTCTACGACGGGCACCCCGGCGGCGCGGGCTTCGCGGAGCGCGGCTACGACACCGCGGTCGCGTGGTTGCGCGCGACCCGGGAGGCGATCTCTTCCTGCGAGTGCGAGCACGGCTGCCCGTCCTGCGTGCAGTCGCCCAAGTGCGGCAACCGCAACAACCCGCTGGACAAGCACGGCGCCGTGAAGCTGATCGACGCGCTGCTGCGCGACGCCCCGGACGCCTGACCGCTCACGGGTCCTCGGGCGGACCGGCCCGGGAGACACCGCGGGCTGCCCCGAACCGGGCCAGCGGCCCCTCGAGCGCGACCTCGGTTCCCACGTCGACGACGACCCGCTCCGGCTCCACCAGCTCGCACAGCTCCAGCTGGGCGCCGTTGGCCCGTGCGACGCGCGCGGCGGCGCCGCACGGCTCGCCGGCCACGAGGCCGCGGGCGACGTCCGCGGCGGCGAGCGCGGCGAGGTCCGCGGCCTTCCCCGCCCGGTGGGTCGCGACGCCCGCCTGCGCCAGCAGCAGCACCGTCACCAGGAGCACGCCGAGCACCAGGGACAGCGTCAGCGCGTGCACGGTGCCGCTGCCACGGTCGCGGTCGGCGGTCGGCGGCGCGCCGTCGGCAGACGCCGGGTGGATCGCCGGGCGGGCTGCCGGGTCAGCCACCGTGGTCTCCTGCCGTGCGGGCGCCCTCGGTCTCCGAGGTGGCCTCGGCCCGCAGCTCCCAGCCGCCCCACGTGCCCAGGATCCCCGGGGCGGGTCCGGCCACGACCACCGTGGCGGTCCCGGTGCCGGCCTCGAGGTGCACCGCGGCGTCCTGTCCCGCCACGGACTGCGCGGTCGAGCGGACGGTCGCGGAACTCTCGCCGCGGGCCGCGGCCCGGGCCGAGGCCCGGGCCGCCTCCTCGTAGCGGATCAGGGTCATCCCGGCCGCCGCCGCGGCGAGCAGCACGGCCAGGAGCAGCACGAGCGCGGGCAGCAGGACAGCCGTCTCGGCGGTGACGGCCCCGCGGTCGGGACACGCGGTGTGCGGCGACGGACGGGGACGGGCGGCGGTCATGGCGGTCTCCTCGCGGGCGGTGAGCGGGTGGTGAGCGAACGGTGAGCAGGCGGAGGGTGGACGGTGCTGGGGCGGTGAGTGGGCGGACGATCCGGAGGCAGCGGGCCCGAGGGGTGGAAACGGCCAACGGAGGACCGCGGGGTCCGCGGCGCCGGGACCGGCGCCGCGGACCCCTGGTGTCGCGGTTCTCAGACCCCGAGCGCCTTTTCGATGATCGCGGTCAGGAGCTCGCGCACCTGACCGGAGGAGAGCACCGCGGCCATGACGCCGCCGAAGGCCGCGGCGGCGAGCACGACCATGGCGTACTCGACCGTGGTCGCCCCGAGGTCCGCCTCCTCCGCCCGCCGGAGCGGACGGGGCGGGGCGGTGGCGCCGCGGAGGGCGGCTCGGCGGGCGGTGGGTGTGAGGGCGGTGCCCCGCACGAGGTCGGGTGCCGCGGACCTGCGCCGCCGGGACGCCTCGCGCGAGGAGAACCGGGGCCGGGAGAGCTGCTGCTGGGACATGACGGGTCCTTTCGGGATGGGTGGAGCGGAGGGAGGCGGCGTGGTCCGCCTGGATCGGTGGTCGGTGCTCCGGCAGGAGCGGGATGCCGCGGACGGGGGCGCGCGGCTCCGCGCGCGGCGGGTCATCGGAACACCTCCGGGACGAGTCCCATCACGACCGGCAGCACGCCCCAGCAGACGAAGGCCGGCAGGGAGCACAGCCCCAGCGGCAGCACGAGCTGTACGGACAGCACCTCCGCGGCGCGCTCGGCCCGCCGGTAGGCGGCCCGGCGCACCTGGGAGGCCTGGGACCGCAGGCTCCGTGCCGAGGGCGCCCCGGAGGTCGCCGTGAACGCGAGGGCCTCGCGGTAGTCCTCCAGGTGTGCCGGCAGCTCGCCGGCCGCGGCCCAGGCGGTGGCCCACGGCAGGCCCAGCCGCAGCCCGGCGCCCACCCCGGCCAGGGCGCTGCCGGACGCGTGCCCCCGGCTCCCGCCCAGCACGGCCACGGCCTCTCCCAGGGGCAGGCCGGCGTCCAGCATGGCCGCGGTCAGCTCCACGAGGACACCGGCGGAGACGTGCGCCGCGGGAGCCCGCCGACGGGGCGGGGCCGGGCCGGAGGACTCCGCCAGACGCGCCCGGTGCGGCAGGAGCACCACGGTCACGGCCGCGAGCAGCAGCAGTGCCGCGGCGGCGGCGATCAGGACCGTCATCGCGCACCCACGGCCTCGGCCCGGCCGATCAGCGCTCGCGTCCACGCCCGGCCGAGGACGGTGAGGACCGCGCCGGCGACGAGCGCGGCCACGCCCCACGGCGTGGTGAACAGGGTGCGCAGCGGGTCGACGCCCATCAGCACGCCCAGGGCGATGCCGAGCACCGGCAGCCAGGACAGGATCCGGACGGTGGACCGGGGACCTGCCAGCGCCGTGCTGCGGGCCGCCTCGGCGTCCAGCTCGGCCTCGAGGGCGTCCGCGAGTCCGCCGAGCAGCTCGGCCAGCGGGGCGCCGGTGCGCTCGGAGACCTCCCAGCACAGGGTCAGCTCGGCCGTGGCCGAGACGGCCCACCGCTCCAGGGGCCGGTGGCCGAGCGCCGGGGCGGGAACGGCGGCGAGGGCGTCCGCGGTGCTCAGGCCCAGGCGGGCGCCGGCCGCCACGGCGGTACACAGCTGCTCCACGTGCCGGGCGGTGGGTGTGCGGGGCCGGTGGCCGGCTCCCCCGGCGGCGCCCTCGAAGGCCGCCGCCGGCGACCGTCCCGCCTGCAGCAGCGCCGCCAGGCGGCGCAGCAGCGAGACCCACTCGGCGGCCTCCGCGGCGGCGTCCCGGGAGAGGCGGGACCGCCACGCCGGCGCCCGGTCCCCGCCCGGCTCCCGCCGCGCGGCCGCCCGGACCCGGTGCAGCGGTCCGCCCAGCAGCGCCGCGGAGCACCCCGCCAGGCACAGGGCGAGAACCAGCAGCGCGCTCACGGGGTGCTCCGCGAGGAGGCCGGGGCCGGGGCGAGGGCACGGTCGAGCAGGGCGCACAGTCCCGCCCAGCCCGGTCCGCGGCGCAGCCGCCCGTCGGCCTGGACGGCGGCGGGCACCGTGGCGAGGGATCCGGCGCGCTCCTCCAGCAAGGAGACCGCGCGGACCTCGCGGCGCCCGCCCGCGCGGTCGACGTGGACGACCAGGTCCAGGGCGCTCCCCGCCTGCAGCGTGACCGCCTCCCGGCTCATCCCGGCGAGCGCGCCCAGGGCCGCGAGGCGGGCGGGCAGCGCCTCGGCGGAGTTCGCGTGGACCGTGCCCGCTCCCGTGTGCCCCGTGTTGAGTGCGGTGAGGAGCTCGCGCACCTCGGCCCCGCGGCACTCCCCCACCACGAGCCGGTCGGGCCGCATGCGCAGCGCCTGGCGGACGAGCTCGGCCAGGTCGATGCCTCCGGCGCCCTCGGCGTTGGCGTGCCGGGCCTGGAGCCCGACCACGTGGGGATGCTCGGGGCGCAGCTCGGCGACGTCCTCGATCAGCACGATCCGCTCGTGCTGCGGGGCCCGGGACAGCAGGGCGTTGAGCACGGTGGTCTTTCCGGCTCCCGTCGCCCCGCTGACCAGGAGGTTCGCGCCGGACTGCACCGCCCCGGCGAGCAGCTCGGCCGTGTCCGGGTGGACGGTGCCCACGTCCACGAGGTCCTGCAGGGACAGGGTCCGGTGGGTCCGGAACCGCACGGAGAGCAGGGTCCCTCCGGTGGAGACCGGCGGCAGGACCGCGTGCACCCGGTACCCGGCGGCGGTCTGGACGTCGGCGCACGGGTGGGCGGCGTCGAGCCGGCGCCCGGCGGCGGTCACCAGCCGCACGGCCAGGGCCCGCACCTCGGCGTCGGAGCGGAACGGGGACGCGACCCTCCGCACCCCGGCCTCGGTCTCCAGCCACACCTGGTCGGGTCCGTTGACGTAGACGTCGGTGAGTCCCCGGTGCGGGAGCAGGGGCTCCAGCGGGCCTAGCCCGGTGAGCTCGGCGCGCACCACCTGCACCGCGTGCAGCGTGCCGGCCGCACCCAGCACCCGGCCACCGGCACGCACGGCATCCGCGATGTCGGCGTCGGTGACCGGGCCCGGGGCGGACAGCAGCCGGTCCCGCACGTCCTCCAGCAGCGCGTCCGGCAGCTCGGGCGGGGAGGCGCTCACCGGAGCCCTCCCACGGCCCCGAGCAGCCCGGCCACGTCCCGGCCGAGCCGGCGGGAGCGGCCGGCCTCGAGGAGGCGACCCGTCTCGGCGGCCTCGGGCACGCTGCCGCAGAAGCGCACGGATCCCGCCACCGGCAGCCCGGTCGTGGCGGCGGCGAGGGCGTCGTCCACGTCGGCCACGTTGAGCCCGGCCGGCACCAGGCGCGCCGGGACCCCGGCCAGCAGGTCCGCGGCCCACCGGGCCGCCAGCATGCCCCGCACCGTGCGGGGCGCCGGCACGAGGACCTCGTCGCACAGGACGGCCGTGTCCGCCGCCGCCGGGCCGGCCCGGCCCAGGTCCACGACGACGAGCTCCGCGGCCCGGCGCAGGGCCTCCAGCACGGGCGCGTAGGGCGCGGGAGCGCCGTCCGGCCGGGAGCGGTCCCAGGAGAGCCACCGCAGCCGGCCGGTCCGGGCGAGGGCCGGCCACAGCTGCTCCGCGTGCACGGTCCCTGCGATGCGCTGCAGGTCCGGCCAGCGCAGCCCGTCCCGGTCCTCGAGTCCCAGCAGGACGTCGATGCCGCACCCCTCGCGGTCCGCGTCCACGAGCACGGCCGTGCGCTCCTCCTGGGCGGCCCGGTCCGCGAGCCAGCACGCCAGCGTGGAGGCGCCCGCCCCGCCCACCGCGCCCAGGACGCCCACGACGTGCCCCGTCCCGCCCGGGCCCGGTCCGCCCGCGCTCCTCGCGGAGAGCAGGTCGGCGAGCCAGCCGGCGGCGTCCGGCAGCACCGCGACGGTGCAGCCGCCGAGCTCGGCGGCCCGGTCCCACAGGCCGGTGTCCTCGGGCCGGCCCACCAGCACGGTGCCCGGCCGGACCCGGCCCCGCACCGCGTGGTGCACGTCCACCAGCTCGGTGTCGGCGAGCGGCGCCCGCGCGGGAGAGACGGGATCGGCGGGCCCGGCCAGCAGCTCGGCGCCGGCCGCGGCGCAGACGCGTCCGACCGTGGCGCGCAGGGCGGGGTCGTCGCTGACGAGGCGGACCGTGCGGGCCCGGGCGGCAGGGGCGCCCGGGGTCCGGGCCGGGGCGGGGCGGTGGGCGGCGGTGCTCATGGGCCCACTCTCGGTCCCGGCGACCGGGCGCCGAGCGGGCCGGGCGGGCGGTGTGGACGGGCCGCGGGGCACGGATCGGCGCGGGCGCGTGTGCAGTCCGGGCACCGGCCTACGGTGACGGACCCGTGCAGGACAATGGCCTGATGCACATCGTCGTGGGAGCAGCGGAGGAGGGACGGGCCGGGCACCGTGCCGTGGTGGTGACCGGCGGGGCGGCCGGTGCCGCCGTGGACGTGCCCGCCGGGGAGCTGGCCGCGTTCGTCGCCGAGCGCGAGGAGGCCGCCCGCCGGGCCGGGGACACCGCCCCGCGCTGGACGTGGGAGCGCACCGGTGCGGTCTATCCCGAGCTGCTGGCCGCGGGTGCGCGCGTCGAACGGTGCCACGACCTGCGGCTGTGCCAGGCGATCCTCGCCACGGCCGCGACCGCGCACGGCTCCGGGGCGCAGGGCCCCCTCCCCTACGCGCCCGTCCTGCCGGCGCTGCCGGAGGACGAGGCGCCCGGTCTGCTCCCGCCCCCGCGGCCGGCGCAGGACCAGTCGAGCCTGTTCGAGCTGCCGCGCGCCGCCGGGCCGGGGGTGGACGAGCTCGTGGGCGAGCTGCTCGCCCAGCTCGCCGCCGTGGCCGGCGCGGCGGACCCCCGCAGGCTGACCCTCCTGCTGGCGGCGGAGTCCCAGGGGGCGCTGATCGCCGCGGAGATGCAGCACGCCGGGGTGCCCTGGCGCGAGGACGTCCACCGCGCCCTGCTGGAGGAGGCGCTCGGACCCGAGCCGGCCCCCGGGGAGCGGCCCGAGCGGATGGAGCGGACCGTCCGGCGGCTGCGGGAGGTGCTGCACGCGCCCGGGCTGAACCCGGACTCCCCGCAGGAGCTGCTCAAGGCCATGCGCGCGGCGGGCATCGACGTGACCAGCACCCGCCAGTGGGAGCTCGTCGAGTGGGCCCGGGCCGTGCCGGACCTGGCCGCGCGGCGCCAGGCGCTGATCGAGCCGATCCTGGAGCACAAGAAGCAGGCCCGGCTGCTCAGCGCCAACGGGTGGCACTGGCTGGACAGCTGGGTGCGGGAGGGCCGTTTCCGGCCCGAGTACGTGGTGGGCGGTGTGGTCACCGGGCGGTGGTCGGCCCGCGGCGGTGGCGCCCTGCAGATCCCGCACGTGGTGCGCGACGCCGTGCGGGCGGATCCGGGGCGGGTGCTCGTCGTCGCCGACGCCGCCCAGCTGGAGCCGCGCGTCCTCGCGGCCCTGGCCCACGACGACGCCCTGGCCGCCGCCTCCCACGGCCGTGACCTGTACCAGGCCATCGCGGACCTCGGCGAGGAGCGCGGGTCGGAGCTGACCGAGCGCCCGCAGGCGAAGGTGGCCATGCTGGGGGCCATGTACGGGGCCACCACGGGGCAGTCCGGGCGGCTGATGCCGCACCTGGCCCGGATGTTCCCGCGGGCCGTGGACTACGTCGAGCGGGCGGCCCGCGTCGGGGAGACCGGGGGGCAGGTGTGCACGCACCTGGGCCGCTGGTCGCCCCGGCCGGGGCCGGACTGGGACGCGGCCCAGCGCGACACCGCGACGGCGGAGGCCGAGCGGCGCGCCGGGGCGATGGCCCGCGGCCAGGGCCGGTTCACCCGCAACTTCGTGGTGCAGGGCACCGCGGCGGAGTGGGCGATGTGCTGGATGGGCGCCATCCGTTCCGCCCTCGTGCGGGAGGAGGTCGACGCCGAGCTCGTCTTCTTCCTGCACGACGAGATCGTGCTGCACTGCGCGCGGGAGGACGCCGAGCGCGCGGCCGAGCTGGTCCGGGGATGCGCCGAGCAGGCGGGGCGGATGGTGTTCGGCCGGATCCCGGTGGAGTTCCCCGTGAGCGTGGCCGTGGTGGAGTCCTACGCGGACGCCAAGTGAGCGACCCGGTGGCGGACCGCGCCGGGGACTCCGGGGTGCGGGGCGGGTCGCCGGCCCGGCACCGGGCTGGGCGCGGCGCTCAGCGCAGGCCCCGGCACAGGGCTCGGGACGGGGTTCGCGACAGGACCCGCCACCGGCGCCGGGTTCAGCACAGGTCCCGGTACGGGGCTCCCGTCACGTGCCGGCTCCACTCGTCCTCGGTGATCCGGTCGCCGCGGCCCGCGCAGACCGCGGCGACCGCGTCCTCGGCCTGCACCAGCCAGCTGCGCACCACGCCGTCGTCGCCCGTGGCGACCAGCCGGTCGCCGGCGAAGCGCACGTCGTTCATCCGGTCCCCGGAGGCGGACAGGGCCGCGTAGACGCTGAGGTCCGCCGCGCCGACCTTCCACATCCACACGAACTTGTCCCCGGAGGCGCCTGCCAGCAGGGTGCCGTCCGGGGAGAACTGCAGTCCCTTGACCGAGGACAGGGCGTCGGAGGTCTCGCCCAGGGGGTGGGGCTCGGACGGGTCGGCGACGTCCCACAGACGCACCCGCCCGCCCTCGGTCCCCACGGCCAGGACGTCGGCCACCGGGGAGAACACCGCCGAGGTCACGACCGAGTCCAGGGTGAGCTCCGCGGTCCGGCGGGGCGCGGCGGGGTCGGAGACGTCCCACAGCTGCACGTTCCTGGAGCCGTCCGCCGCCGCGAACACCGTGCCCGAGGCGTTGAACCGCGCCGCCTCCGTCTCGGCCACCGGGATCGTGGCCACGCGCCGGACCGCTCCGCCGTCACGGCGCATCAGGGCGATCTCGGTGCCGACCTCGGACCACGCCGCGATCGTGGCGCCGTCCGCCGTCACGTCGGCGCCCGTGACCCCCACGTCCAGGGCCGCGGCCCGCGCCGGCTCCTGCGGGCGCCCGTCCTCGAGGGGCCAGAGCAGGACGTCCCCGTCCTCGGTGCCACCGGCCACGAAGGAGGCGTCGGGCGCCACGGCGCCCGCGTACCAGAGGGTCTCCCCCGGCGGGGCCTCCGGCGACGGCAGCGGCACGGGCACCTCCCCGGTGAGGTCGAACAGGGAGACGACGCCCTCGCCGATGCCCACGGCGCTGAGCACCGTGGCCGAGCGGTCGGTGGAGAGCTGGTACACCGGTTCCCCGCGCCGGTGGATGACCGGTCCCTCCAGGTCCCACGAGCGGGTGGTGCCGTCCTGCGAGGCGGTGATCAGCCGCTCGCCCACCCGCAGCGCCCCCGTCACCCGGGCGGCGGTGGGAAACACCTCGACGCGCGCGAGATCGGGCAGCCGGTGCACGTAGGCGTTCTGGTCGTAGCTCGCGGCCACGACCTGCTCCCCGTCCGGGGAGAAGCTGACGTCGCTGATCCAGCTGCCGAAGTCGCGGACGGCGCCGGCCTCGGCCAGCCGGTCGCCCTCGACGTCGTAGAGCCGCAGCTCGCGCGCGCTCAGCCCCACGGCCAGGCGGGCGCCGTCGTCGTCGAGGGCCAGGGACCGGACGGTCCGGCTGGTGGGCACCGGGTCGAGGCGCTCGGCGCCCCGGCCGTCGGTGGCGTACCGGACGATGCCCGCGGAGCTCCCGCCGGCGTAGACGGTGCCGTCGGCGGCCGCGGCGACGGCGAGGACGTCGGCGTCCTCGCCCAGGGGCAGCCGCGGCAGCGCCTGCGGGGACTCGGGGTCCTCGAGCGACCAGCGCAGCACCTCGCCCCGGCCGCCGGCCAGCAGCTGCCGCCCGCCGGGCGAGAACACCACCGCGTTGAACGAGGTCCCGGTGTCCACCTCCAGGCCGGCGACCCGCCGCACGGGCCGCTCCGTGACGTCCCACAGGCTGACGTGGCCGGTGCCGGCGACCGCCGCGAGCACCCTGCCGTCCCGCTCGACGAGGGCGACGTCGGCCAGGCCGCGCTCCTCGCCGTCGAGGACCACGACGTCCTCGCGGTCCTCGACCAGGCTCTCGAAGTCCCGCCACACGGACAGCCGGCCGTCCCCGGCCGCGCGCGCCACCACCGAGCCGTCGTCCAGCGCCGCGAGCCGGGACGCGCCGTCCGGGCCCAGCCAGCGCTCCGGGGAGCTCACCGCGGTCGCGTCGATGAGGGCGGAGACGCCCTCCCGGGTGGGCGCCATCCGGTACGCCGCGAGACTGAGCTGCGCGGCCAGGTTCGGCGACTCCCCCCGGATCCGGGAGGCCTCCAGCGCCGTCTGGCGGGACAGGGCCTGGTCACGGGCCGTCTCCGCGTCGGTCTGGAAGCGCTCCGCCCGGATGCCGAGGGCGCCCGCGACCACGGCGGCGCAGACGGCCAGGGCCAGCAGGACGAGCGCCACGTGGCCGCGCCGCTCGATCTCCCGGGCCGTGCGCTTCTGCCGCTCGAGGGCGTCGTCGTAGTGCCGTTCGCTCTCCGCCAGGTACTCGCGCTCGGCCGGGCTGAGCAGCGCCTGCTGCTGCGGGTCCCCGGTCCAGTCCCGGAAGGAGGCCAGCTGGCCCAGCGGGATCAGCGCGAGGGGATCGCGGTCGTTGGCCAGCCACATCTGGGTGGCCCGCTGCAGCTGCTGCCGGACGTAGAGGTCGCGCCGGCCGTCCTCGATCCAGCGGCTGAGCCGGGACCAGTGGTCGAGCAGGGACTCGTGGCTGAGCTGGACCTCGTCCCGGTCCACGGTCAGCAGCCGGGCGCGGGCGAAGTGCTCCACCACGGCGGGACCGCACTCGGGCAGCTCCTCGCGCAGCATCGGGGTGCGCACGGCGGTGGCGGAGGAGCCGGTGCCCACCACGCGCACCAGGCGCAGGAAGATGGCCCGGGCGAGGTCCCGCTCACCGGGCTCCAGCGCCGCGTAGACCTCCTCGGCCCGGCGGTCCACGGCCTCCGTGATGCCGCCCGCGGCGTGGTAGTCGGCCACGGTGAGCTCGCGGGTGCGGGCGTGCTCCCACGTGCCGAGCAGCGCCTGGGAGAGCAGGGGCAGCAGCCCCACCCCGATCTCCGCGCCGCGGGGGGCCACGTCGCGCAGGATCACCTCGACCAGGTCCGGGGAGACCCGGGCCCCGACGGCCTCGGCGGGGCCGACGACGATCTGCTGCAGCTGCTCACGGGTCAGCGCGCCGAGCAGCACGGGGCGCTCCAGGGCGGCGCGCAGCTCGGCGTGGCTGCTGGCGGGCCCGAAGAAGTCCGCGCGCAGCCCCACCACGACCACCCGGTCCCGGCTCGCGGCGGCGAGCCGGTCCAGGAACCGGCCGGGCTGCTCGGCGTCCCGGGTGCCGGTCCACAGCTCCTCCAGCTGGTCGACGACCAGCAGGTCCGGGTCCGCCTCGACCGCGTCGTCGAGCCGGCGCCCGGGGTCCAGGCCCGGTGTGGTCGCCAGGGCGCTCCATCCGTGCAGCGGCTGGCCCTCGGCGCGCAGCCGGCCGAGCAGGCCGGCGCCCAGCAGGGAGGACTTGCCCGCGCCCGAGGCGGCCACGACGGCCAGGATGCGGGGCCCGTCGGCAGGGGCCAGCCGGGTCACCCGCTCCCCCAGCTCGGCGACCTCCGCGGTCCTCCCGAAGAAGTGCGCCTCGTCCTGGGCGCGGTAGGAGCGCAGTCCCACGTACGGGGTGGTGGCGGGCTGGACGGGCGTGCGGGAGCGGTTGACGTCCTCCCACCACTGCTCCGCCGGGCGCTCCTCGGTCAGCCCGAGGGCGTCCAGGAGGGCCGTGAACTCCTCGCGCAGCGCCGGGCCGGGCAGGTGGGCCCCGCTGAGCCAGCCCTGGATGGTGCTGGCGGGCAGGCGGCAGGCCGCGGCGAGCGCGCGCACCGACAGGCCGCGGCGGCGGCGTGCGGCGCTGAGCTGCTCGGCGAGCCGTGGCCGGTCGGCGCCGGGTCGGGGCGAGGCCACCGGGAGCCTCCTCGGGGGATGTCGGGCACGGGGGACCCTGGCATCGTAAGTCGGCTTGTCTCGGCTCCGGCAATGTTGCGCCCGGAGGTGCGCAATGTCCGCGGGACCTGCTACAGCGGTGCGGGCAGGACCCGGCCGGTGTCCCACGGCACGGCCCAGCCGAGGGCGGTGAGCACCCGGTCCAGGAGCACGCCGGTGAACCCCCAGACGGTCACCCGGGAGCCGGTGCCGGCCACGGGCACCGCGAACGCCGGCGAGCGGTAGGTCTGCCGGCCGCGCGTGACGGACGCGTAGTGCCGGTTGGCCGGGTCGATCAGGTCCAGGACCGGGACGCGGAAGACCAGGGAGGACTCGGCGTGGTCGACGACGTCCACGGGCGAGACGTCCTGCCACCAGCCGAGCACCGGGGTGACGAGGTGGTTGGAGACCGGCAGCGGCACCGGGGCGAGGGCGCCGAGCACCTCCACGCCCCGCGGGTCCAGCCCCGTCTCCTCCTCGGCCTCGCGCAGGGCGGCGCGCACGTGGGCGCCGCTCACCCGGCCGCCGGGCACGGAGACCAGCTCGTGCGGGTCCCCGTCCTCGGGGTCGAGGCGGCCGCCGGGGAAGGCGACCTGCCCCGGGTGGGAGCGCAGGGTCGCGGCGCGCTGGACGAGCAGGACGTCGAGGTCGCGGCCCACCCCCTCCGCGTGCGCGGAGCTGCGGGAGGGCAGGTCGTCGAGGGCGCCGAAGAGGATGAGCACCGCGGAGCGCCGGTAGTTCTCGTCGATGCGCCCGATCCGCCACGGCTCGCGGTCCTCCATCCGCAGGCTGTGGCCGCTGCGGGCCACCCGCAGCAGGTCCTGGTAGGCGTGGCTCACCGGTGCTCCCCCGACGTCCTCGGCGGCGCTCACGGGCTCAGCGGCCAGCCGTCGGCCTGCAGCTCGGCCCGGGTGCGGCCGGCGAGGAACTGCTCCAGCAGCTCCTCGCGGCCGGGGGCGAACTCGTACTTGAGCAGCGACGCCGCCTCGGCGGCGCCCGTGGGGCCCTCCCCGTAGGACGGGCACAGGTCCGCGACGGGGCACACCCCGCACGCCGGGCGGCGGGAGTGGCAGATCCGGCGCCCGTGGTAGACGAGCCGCTGGGACAGGTCGGTCCAGTCGCGCGGCTCGAACAGCGCCGCGACGTCCCGCTCGACCTTGACCGGGTCCTCCTCCGCCGTCCAGCCGAAGCGGCGGGCCAGCCGGCCGAAGTGGGTGTCCACGGTGATCCCGGGGATCCCGAAGGCGTTGCCCAGGACCACGTTGGCGGTCTTGCGGCCCACGCCGGGCAGGGTGACCAGGTCCTCCAGCCGGCCGGGCACCTCGCCGTCGTGGTCGTCCACGATCTTCTGCGCCAGGTTCTGGATCGCGCGGGTCTTGGCCCGGTAGAAGCCCAGGGGCCGCACGATCTCCTGGACCTCGGCCTCGTCCGCCTCGGCGAGCGCCCGCGGCGTCGGACAGGCGGCGAACAGCCGCGGGGTGGTCGCGTTCACGCGCACGTCCGTGGTCTGGGCGGAGAGCACCGTGGCCACGAGCAGCTCGTAGGGCGAGCGGAAGTCCAGCTCGGCGACCGCGTAGGGGTAGGCCTCGGCGAGGACCGCGTTGATCCGCCGGGCCCGGCGCTTGAGCGCCAGCGGGGACTCCGGCGCCCCGGTGCGGCGGCGGCGCGCGGCGCCGGCCCGCGCCTTCGCGGAGTCCACGACGCGCAGGTGGGCGGGCGGGCGGGGCACGGCGGATGAGACCATCCCCCGATTCTAGGCCGGTCCCGGGGCCCCGGTCCGTGACTCCGCGCGGCGGGGCGTCTGTGGAACCGGGTGGGGCGATCGTCTAGGGTGACAGGGACACTATGTGATCCGCGACACGGGCGTCCGGTGCACCGGGCGTCCGTGCGTGGTGCGCCACGAGAAGGGAAGACCACATGGCTTCGGACACCACGCCCGCCGAGACCCAGACCTTTGCCCCGAGCCCGGAGTTCACCGCCCAGGCCAACGCCGGCGCGGAGCTCTACGACCAGGCCGAGGCCGAGGGCGTCGACTTCTGGGCCCGCCAGGCCCGCGAGCTGCTGACCTGGAACAAGGACTTCACCGAGGTCCTCGACTGGTCCAACCCCCCGTTCGCCAAGTGGTTCCAGGACGGCACCCTCAACGCCTGCTACAACGCCGTGGACCGGCACGTGGAGGCCGGCAACGGGGACCGGGTGGCCATCCACTTCGAGGGCGAGCCGGGCGACAGCCGCAGCTACACCTACGCGCAGCTCAAGGACGAGGTGTCGAAGGCCGCCAACGCGATGGAGGGCCTGGGCGTGGTCAAGGGCGACCGCGTGGCGCTGTACCTGCCGATGATCGCCGAGGCCGTCATCGCGATGCTGGCCTGCGCGCGCATCGGCGCGATCCACTCCGTGGTCTTCGGCGGCTTCTCCGCGGACGCCCTGCGCTCCCGCGTCGAGGACGGGCAGGCGAAGCTCGTGGTCACCGCGGACGGCTCCTACCGCCGCGGCAAGCCCTCCATGCTCAAGCCCGCCGTCGACGAGGCCCTCTCCGAGGGCGCGTCCTCCGTGGAGCACGTCCTCGTGGTGCGCCGCAACGAGGCCGAGGTCGAGATGACCGAGGGCCGGGACGTGTGGTGGCACGACGCCGTCGGCTCGGCCTCGACCGAGCACACCCCGGCCGAGCAGGGCGCCGAGGACCCGCTGTTCGTCCTCTACACCTCCGGCACCACCGGCAAGCCCAAGGGCATCATGCACACCACGGGCGGCTACCTCACCCAGGGCGCGTTCACGCACAAGTACGTCTTCGACCTCAAGCCGGAGACGGACGTCTACTGGTGCACCGCCGACGTCGGGTGGGTCACCGGCCACTCCTACGTCGCCTACGCGCCCCTGGTCAACGGCTCCACCCAGGTCATCTACGAGGGCACCCCGGACTCCCCGCACCGCGGCCGGTTCTGGGAGATCGTGCAGAAGTACGGGGTGACCATCATGTACACCTCCCCCACCGCGATCCGCACCATGATGAAGTGGGGCGAGGAGATCCCGGGCGAGTACGACCTCTCGTCGCTGCGCGTGCTCGGCACCGTGGGCGAGGCCATCAACCCGGAGGCGTGGACCTGGTTCCACCGGGTCATCGGCGGCGGGCGCTGCCCGATCGTGGACACCTGGTGGCAGACCGAGACCGGCGCCATCATGATCTCCCAGCTGCCCGGTGTGACCGTGGCCAAGCCGGGCTCGGCGCAGGTGCCGATGCCCGGCATCAAGGTGGACGTGGTGGACGACAACGGGCAGCCGGTGCCCAACGGGACCTCCGGCTTCCTCGTGCTGCGCGAGCCGTGGCCGTCGATGCTGCGCACCATCTGGGGCGACGACGACCGCTACGTGGACACCTACTGGTCCCGGTTCGGGGACATGTACTTCGCCGGTGACGGCGCCAAGCGCGACGAGGACGGGGACGTCTGGATCCTCGGCCGGGTGGACGACGTCATGAACGTCTCCGGGCACCGCCTCTCCACCCCCGAGATCGAGTCCGCGCTCTTCTCCCACCCCTCCGTGGCGGAGGCCGCGGTGGTGGGCGCCACGGACGAGACCACCGGGCAGGCCGTGATCGCCTTCGTGATCCTCTCCGACCAGGCCGACGCCGAGGGCCGGGACAAGGCGGAGCTCGCCGAGGAGATGCGCGCCCACGTGGGCAAGGAGATCTCCCCGATCGCCAAGCCCAAGAAGGTCCTGATCGTGCCCGAGCTGCCGAAGACCCGCTCCGGGAAGATCATGCGCCGCCTGCTCAAGGACGTCGCGGAGGACCGGGAGGTCGGCGACGTGTCGACGCTCGCGGACCAGACGGTCATGCAGCAGATCGTGGACTCGCTGGCCAGGTAGCACCGCCCAGGAGTCCCCCACCGGACCGCGGCGCCCCCTCGCCCCTGCCGCGCGAGGGGGCGCCGCCACGCCCGGGGGCCGGCGCGCCGGGGTGAGAGGATGCGGAGCATGACCACCACGCGCAGACCGATCTACGTCCTCAACGGCCCGAACCTCAACCTGCTCGGCACCCGGCGCCCGGAGGTGTACGGCACCACGACGCTCGCGGACGTCGAGGACGCCGTGCGCGCCCGGGCCGCGGCCGGCGGGTGGGAGGTGGAGTTCCGCCAGACCAACCACGAGGGGGTCCTGGTGGACCAGATCCACGAGGCCCGGACCGCCGGCGCGGCCATCGTCATCAACCCCGCGGCGTACACCCACACCTCCGTCGCGATCCACGACGCGCTCGAGGCCGCCGAGCTGCCCGTGGTCGAGGTGCACCTGTCCAACGTGCACCGGCGCGAGCCGTTCCGGCACACCTCCTACGTGTCCCTGCAGGCGGACGCGGTGATCGCCGGCGCGGGCGCCCTCGGCTACGAGCTGGCCGTGGAGCACCTGCTGCGCACCCTGGAGGCCTAGGCCCTCAGGCCGCGCACGTGCCCGGCACGAGCGCCTCCGTCCGGCCCGCGGCCTGGTCCAGGGCGCCGCGCAGCTCGGCCAGGGTGAGGGCGTAGCCGACCTGCCCCTCGAGGGCCTTGGCGAAGACCACCCCGACCACCGTCCCGTCCTGGGCCACCAGGGGCCCGCCCGAGTTGCCCTGCTGCACCGCACCGGCCAGCTGGATGATCTCCATGGTCGCCGGCGCGGCGCCGTCGCCGGGCACCGGGGCCAGGGCGGCGCCCTGCACGGTGGCGGGCCCGACGGCGAAGGGCCCGCCCAGGGGGTAGCCCATGAACGCGACGAGGTCCCCCGGCGCGGGGTCCTGCCCGAGCGCCAGGCCCGGCACCTGCAGGCTCGGGGCGGAGAGCACGGCGAGGTCCGCGTCCGGGTCGTAGTACACGACCGAGGCGGTGTGCACCTGCCCGTCCCGGGTCTGCACCACGGGCTCGGCGACACCGGCGACGACGTGGGCGTTGGTCACCACCTGACCGGCGGCCGTCGCGAACCCGGAGCCGGTCTGGTTCTGCCGGCACTCGTCCGCGGTGCCGTACACCTTCAGCACGGACCCGCCGGCCTGCTCCTGCGCCGGCGTGGCCGTGCCCTGGGCGGGGGCCTCCGCGGCCGGGAACAGCAGGGCGTCCAGCTGCCGGATCCCGGTGGCCCCGCCCACGGCGTCCCGGGCCTCGGTCACCACCTCGCGGACCGGGGCGGGAGTGCGCTCGTCGATGGTGCGCAGCACCGCGGAGGAGGCGACCTGCTGGGACACCGAGGGGATGCCGAGCTGGCCCACGAGCGAGGCGAGCAGCGAGAGCACCAGCGCGGCCACGGTGACGTCGAGGGCCGCCCCGGCGATCCGGTTCAGCAGCCCCAGGCGCATCCGCTCCGTCACCGCGGACAGGGCGCGCCCGAGCATCCCGCCGAGCATCTGGCCCGCGATCAGCAGCACGAGCACCGTGGCCAGCACGGCGCCCATCCGGTACTGGGCGTCGACCTGCGCGCTGACCCACGGCGCGGCGGTGAACGCCGCGACGGCGCCCAGCACGAGCCCGGCCAGCGAGAACAGGGAGTTGAAGAACCCGCGGCTGAACCCGTAGAAGAGATAGCCCAGCAGCACCACGACCAGCAGGACGTCGAGCAGGTTGAAGGACGGGGACATCGGGTTCCTCCGGATGTTCTGGCGGGGGCCGGGGCCCGGGAGCGAGCCACCAGCATAGGGACCCCGGCTGTGAGATTCGTAGGGCCCGCCTGTCCCCGGCCCCGGCCCGCCACGCCCGTCCTTGGGAATCGCGCGCCGGAGACACTACAGTGAACGTCAGGTACGTTAGGTCGCTCACACGCAGGTGCGGGCGGCTCCCGCTGACATCGGCCGCCGCGGGCCACGGCCCGACGGCGGCGTTACTCTGAGGAGAACCATGGATATCGACGTCCTCCGCCGCGCTCCCCTGTTCGCGTCCCTGGACGACCAGGCGTTCGCCGCCCTGACCGAGGAGCTCACCGAGGTCGACCTCTCGCGCGGCTCCACGCTCTTCCACGAGGGCGATCCGGGCGACCAGCTGTACTTCATCGTCTCGGGCAAGATCAAGCTCGGGCGCACCGCCGCGGACGGCCGCGAGAGCCTCGTGGCCATCATGGGCCCGGGCGAGCTGTTCGGCGAGATGGCCCTGTTCGACCCGAGCCCGCGCTCCACGTCCGCCACCGCCGTGTCCGAGACGCGCCTGGCCGGGCTCAAGCACGAGAACCTCAAGAAGGTCATCGAGCGCTCCCCGGACGTGTCCGCGCAGCTGCTCCAGGCCCTGGCCCGCCGGCTGCGGCGCACCAACGAGAGCCTCGCCGACCTCGTCTTCTCGGACGTGCCCGGCCGCGTGGCCAAGGCGCTCCTGGACCTGGCCGACCGCTTCGGCCGCCCCGCCACGGACGGCATCCTCGTGGCGCACGAGCTGACGCAGGAGGAGCTGGCCCAGCTCGTGGGCGCCTCCCGGGAGACCGTCAACAAGGCCCTGGCCGAGTTCGTCCAGCGCGGCTGGATCCGGCTGGAGGCCCGCGCCGTGGTGATCCTGGACCTGCAGCGGCTCAAGCAGCGCAGCCGCTGACCCCGCCGGAACGGCCGCGGCCCCGGTCACCCGCGCGGGTGACCGGGGCCGCGGCCGTGCCGGCTGCCGTGCCGGCTGCCGTGCCGACTGCCGTGCCGGCGGCGGCTCAGGCCCAGTCGAGGCGCAACACCGGGCGGCCGTCCCGGACCTCGAGCACCGGGTTGCGGGTCACGACGGCCCGCTTCCGGGCGAGGAAGGCGATCGCCGAGGAGCACTCGGCGACCGACTCCAGCACGCACTGGACCCCGGGCGAGGACAGGTCACCGACCGAGCGGCCCACGGTGTCCTCCTGGCCGACCAGGTCACCGAGCCGGCTGCCCACCGGGTCGGAGACGACCTCGGCGGCCTCCACCCACCGGCCCCAGACGCCCTTGGACTGCAGCGGGGCGGGGACCTGCCCGTCGGGGACCACGGCGGTGAAGTAGTGGATGTCGTAGCGGCGGTGGGCGAAGTCGGAGGTGACCCAGTGCGCCAGGGGCCGCAGCAGGTCCGTGCGCAGCACGAGCCGGCGGCGTCCGAGCACCTGGGCCAGGGACACGTCCCCGACCGCCAGCGCCTCCCGTGAGCTCATCCATTCCGCGCCCTCCGCGGACTCCACCGTGCTCATCGGGTCCGCGCCGGCCAGCAGCACGCCGGCCTCCTCGAACGCGTGGCGCGCCGCGGCGACCACGGCGCGCCGGGCGCGGCTGACGTCCCCGTCCATGCCCAGCCGGCGCGCCCACTCCGTGGGCGCGGGGCCGGCCCAGTCGAGGGGCTCGTCGTCGTGGGCCTCCACGGGCCCGCCGGGGAAGCCCACGGTGCCGATCGGCGAGTTGCCCGGGCGGTAGGTGAGATATGTCTCCACCCCGTGCTCCCCGTCGCGGACGAACACCACCGCCGAGGCCGGCGTGGGGGTGCTGCCGGGGATGCCGGAGCCGCGTTCCAGCCAGGCCTCGGCGGCCCCGCGCTGGCGCTCCGGGACCTCGAAGTACCGCACCTGCGGCGCCCGGCCCTTCCGGGGGGCGCCGCTCGGGAGCTCAGCGGAACTCTGCAACGAGCTCCACCTCGACCGGGGAGTCGAGCGGCAGGACCGCGACGCCCACCGCGGAGCGGGCGTGCACCCCGGCCGCGCCGAAGATCCGGCCCAGGAGCTCGGAGGCGCCGTTGATCACCGCGGGCTGGCCGGTGAAGTCCGGGGCGGAGGCGACGAAGCCCACGACCTTGACGATGCGCACCACCCGGTCCAGGTCCCCCACCGCGTCCTTGAGCGCGGCGACGGCGTTGAGCGCGGCCCGGGCCGCGAGCTCCTGCGCCGCCTCCGGGGAGACGGTGCCGGGGGCCCCCGACGCGGAGACCTTGCCGGTCGCGGGCAGCTCGCCGCCCACGAAGGGCAGCTGGCCCGAGGTGTGCACCCAGGAGCCGGTGACCACGGCGGGCACGTATGCGGCCACGGGGGCCGCGACCGCCGGCAGCTCGAGGCCGAGCTCGGCGAGGCGGGCGTCGACGAGGGATGGGTTGCTCATGGATTCCTCCGCGGATCTCTGGTGCCGTGGCGCCCGGCCGTCAGCCCTTGGGGCGCTTGAAGTAGGCGATGGGGTTGGTCTGCACCGGGGCGGTCATGTTGCCCGCCGGGACGTCGGCCGGCGTGGACCCCGGCAGCACGGTGACGAGCTCCCACCCGTCGTCACCCCAGTTGTCGAGGATCTGCTTGGTGGCGTGGATCATGAGCGGCACGGTGGCGTATTCCCAGGTAGTCATGGGCCCAGCGTAGCCACGAACGGCGGGACGTGCTCCGCGGTGACGGCCCGTCCACCGGTTCCGGCCAGGTTCGCACTTGTAGACTGTCCCAATGGCTTCCCGCAAGAACTCTGCCGCGCAGTCACCGTCGGCCCTGGGCAACGTCGTGGCGTTCATCGCCACCAGCATCGTTGCCGGCATCGTGGCCGCCGGTCTCCTGGTCCCGCCCGCAGCCGCCGCGGGCCTCGCCGCCAACGCCTCGATCGGGTGGTTCAAGGACCTCCCGGCCCAGATGGAGGCCGGGCCGATGTCCCGCGCCTCCACGGTCGTGGCCCGCGACGGGACCGAGATCGCCTCGTTCTACGCGCAGAACCGCACCCCCGTCCCGCTGGAGCAGATCTCCCCGCACATGGAGGAGGCGATCCTGGCCATCGAGGACCGGGACTTCTACGAGCACGGCGGCGTGGACATCGGCGGCATCGCCCGGGCGCTGGGCAACAACATCATCCGCCCGGACGCGCGCCAGGGCGCCTCGACGATCACGCAGCAGTACGTGAACAACCTGATCATCGACTCCCAGGTCCGCGCCGGCGAGGAGGCCACGACCATCGGCGCCGACAAGGGCTACGCGGACAAGATCAAGGAGATCAAGCTCGCCCTGTCCATGGAGCAGGAGCTGTCCAAGGACGAGATCCTGGAGGGCTACCTCAACATGGTGCTCTTCGGCGGGCAGAACTACGGCGTGGAGGCCGCCGCCCAGTACTACTGGGGCATCCCGGCCTCGGAGCTGAGCATCTCCCAGTCCGCGGTGCTGGCCGGCATGGTGCAGTCCCCCAACTACTACGATCCCGCCGCCAACCCCGAGGCGGCCACGGAGCGGCGCAACATCGTGCTGGACACGATGCTGAGCACCGGGGCGATCACCGAGGCGGAGCACGCGGCCGCGGCGGCCGAGCCCATCCAGCTGGACCTGCACCGCACGAACTCCGGGTGCACGGCCGCGGAGATCGCCCCCTACTTCTGCGACTACGTCCAGAACCTCATCCTGCAGGACCCGGCGTTCGGCGAGACCCCCGAGGAGCGGCTCAAGACCCTGCAGCTGGGCGGGCTCACGATCACCACCACCCTCGACGTCGAGGCCCAGCGCCGCGCCGAGGAGGCGGTCAACGAGACGCAGCCGCGCGACGACAACCCGGACAACGTCTCCACCGCGCTCGTGTCCCTCGAGCCCTCCAACGGGGACATCGTGGCCATGGCGCAGAACACGTACTACTCCGGCGAGGAGGGCGGCTCCAACACCACGTACAACTTCAACGTGGACCGCTCGATGGGCGGGGCCGGCGGCTTCCAGGTGGGCTCGACCTACAAGCCCCTCACCTACGCCACGTGGCTCGACGCCGGCAACGGGGCCGAGGACCTCCTGGACGCCACGCAGACCCGGTGGCCGGCGGACCACCGCTGGAAGGCCTCCTGCCTGGAGCGCGGGTACAAGATCGAGCCGGGCAACAACGGCGCGGGCTTCGAGATCCAGAACGCGGAGCCCGGCTACACCCGGGAGATGGAGGCCGACTTCGGCCTGTACAACTCCATCAACACCGCCATCTACGCGATGGCCGAGGACCTGGACCTGTGCCACATCGGGGAGATCTCCGAGGCCCTGGGCATCCGCGACGGCAAGGCGGGCGAGCCCGTGGACACCACGGTCCTGTCCTCCCTGCTGGGCGGCTCCGTGGACATCTCCCCGATGACCATGGCCCGGGCCTACTCGGCCTTCGCCAACCGCGGCGAGATGTGCGAGCCGCGTGCCCTGGAGAAGGTCGTGGACTACACGGGCCGGGAGTACGAGATCCCCGGGACCTCCTGCGAGCAGGTCATCGACGAGGACGTCGCCGACGGCGTCAACTACGCCCTGAACCAGACCCTGATCCGCGGGTCGGGCTGGCAGCGGGACATCGACCTGCCGGGGGCCTCCGCCGCCAAGACGGGCACCACGGACAACTCGACCCAGACCTGGATGGTCGGCTACACCAAGGGCCTGGCCACCGCCTCGTGGGTCGGCAACTACGAGTTCGGTTCCCGCTCCCTCAACGGGCTGTCCATCGGCGGCAAGCGCACCGAGGGCGACGACTGGGTGGACGGCTCCACCTACGCCGGCGGCCAGTGGCAGCGCTTCATGCGCGAGGTGGCCCGGGACTACGACACCGGCAAGTTCGAGGAGCCCTCCGAGCGGGTGCTCGAGGGCCGCAACGGCACCTCGCGGCCGGGCTGACCCCGGACCGCCGGATGAGCACCACGAACACCGCACACGCCGCCCCGGCCCTGCGCGCGGCGGCCGCCGCCGCGGGGGCCGGCGCCGCCGCGGCGGCGGGCCTCGGAGTGTGGGGCGTCGTCGTCGAACGCCGCCGCTTCCAGCTGCGCACCGAACGGCTGCGGCTGCTGCCCCCGGGCAGCCCGCCGCTGCGCATCCTGCACCTGTCCGACCTGCACGTGTGGCCCGGACAGCGGTCGGTGCAGCACTTCGTGCACTTGCTGGCGGAGCTGGAGCCCGACCTGGTGGTGGACACCGGGGACAACCTCTCCCACCCCGAGGCCCTGCCCTGGCTGCTGGAGATCCTGGAGCCGCTCCTGCGCCTCCCCGGCGCCTACGTCCCCGGGTCCAACTGCTACTTCGCGCCGCGGCTGAAGAACCCGCTGCGCTACCTGTGGCGGGACACCTCCGGGGAGGCCCGGGAGGAGGCGCCCCGGCTGCCCACCCGGGCGATGCACGACGCCTTCGACGCCGCCGGGTGGACCCCGCTGATCAACCGCTCCGCCCGGATGGAGGTCGCCGGCCTGCGCCTGGACCTGTCCGGGGTGGACGACCCGCACCTGGGCTACGACCGGCATCCCGGCTTCGGGACCCCCGGGTCGGCGGACCTGCGCCTCGGCGTGTCCCACGCCCCCTATCTGCGGACCCTGGACCGCTTCGCCGCCGACGGCGCGGACCTGGTGCTCGCCGGCCACACGCACGGCGGGCAGGTCTGCCTGCCGGGCGGGCGCGCCCTGGTGAGCAACTGCGACCTCGAACCGGAGCGCTGCAAGGGCCTGATCACCCAGGGCGGCGTCCCGGTCAACATCTCGGCGGGCCTGGGCACCTCCCGCTTCGCCCCCATCCGGCTGTTCTGCCCGCCGGAGGCCGTGCTGCTGACGCTCACCGACTGACCCCCCACCGGCCGGCTGCCCCACCGGCCGACCCGCCACGGCGGGAGCACGCTCAGCGCGGCGCGAGGGCGTCCAGGACGGCAGGCAGCTGCGTGATCCCGTCCCGGCCGCGGAAGTGTCCCGCTCCGGGCACCACCTGCAGCTCGGCGTCCAGCCGCGCCGCGAGCGCGTCGGTCGCGGCCGGCGGCACCGTGGGGTCGTCGTCGGAGCGGAGCACCAGCCGGCGCCGCACGTGGGCGCGCACCGCGGCGACGTCCACGTCCTCGGCGAGGAACGCGTCGAGGGACGGCTCGGTCTGGAGCGGGCCGGTGAAGCCGGCCACGAGCACGAGCCCGCCCAGCGTCCAGGGCTGCGGCAGGCCGGCGAGGTGGCGCAGGATCGTGATGCAGCCCAGGCTGTGGCCGACCAGGTGGAGGTGCTCGTGGGGCTTCCCCACCGCCCGCGCCACGGCGGCCTGCCACGCCGCGGGCTCCGGGGCGGAGGGCTCGGGCAGCTCCACGAGCACGGTGTGCACGCCGTCGGCGGCCAGCGCCGCCCGCAGCCACGGGAACCAGTGCTGGTCGGGGGCGGCGTCGTAGCCGTGCACCACCACGACGGTGCGCACGGCCGGGTCCGGCGCGGTCATCCGGAGATCTCGGGCACAGCCACGATGATCCGGTGGTTGGAGCGGTCGCAGAGGTACATCTCCTCGGTGCCGTCGGGCACCGGTCCGCCCTCGGGCCACTGGTCCTCGGGGATCTGGCGCAGCGGTCCTCCGCAGGACGGGCAGATGGGGTCCATGGTCGTCTCCTCCAGGGTCGGGGTGCGGGCCCGGGGCCCGTGGGCCGAGCTTCCCGCAAATCGGCGCCGGTCACAACCGCCCGCGCGCAACGGCCCGACGCGGATGCCCCGCTGCCGCCCGTGTGGTCCTACCATGGGCTGTGGCACGCACCACACCGGCCGCCCCGACTTCCCGGAGGATCCCCATGACCGTCGCCGACCACCGCCCCGTCGCCGCCGAGGCGCTGCTGGAGGACCTGCGGACCTGGTGCGGCCGCGACGCCGTGGTGGACTCGGAGCTCGAGCACCGGGCGCTGGCCCACGACGCCTCGCACTACCTGCTGCAGCCGGCCGCGGTGGTCCGCCCTCGCTCGGCCGCGGACATGGGCAACCTCTTCCGCGCGGTGTCCCGGCACGGACTGGGCCTGACCTTCCGCTCCGGCGGCACGTCCCTGTCCGGGCAGGCGGTGACCGACCAGGTGCTCGTGGACGTGCGCCGCAACTTCCGGGACGTCGAGGTGCTGGACGGCGGCCGGCGCGTGCGGGTGCAGCCCGGGGCCACGGTGCGCCAGGTCAACGCCCGGCTGGCGCCCTACGGGCACAAGCTGGGCCCGGACCCGGCGAGCGAGGCGGCGTGCACGATCGGCGGCGTGGTGGCGAACAACTCCTCCGGCATGGCCTGCGGGACCCGGGCCAACACGTACCGCACGCTCGAGTCCATGGTGGTCGTGCTGCCCTCCGGCACCACCGTGGACACCGCCGCCCCGGACGCGGACGCCCGCCTGCGGGCGCTGGAGCCCGCGCTGCACGAGGGGCTGCTGCGGCTGCGCGACCGCGTGCGGGCCGACCCGGCGTCGGTGCGCACGATCGAGCAGCAGTTCTCGATGAAGAACACCATGGGCTACGGCCTCAACTCGTTCCTGGACCACGACGAGCCGGTCCGGATCCTGGAGCACCTGCTGATCGGCAGCGAGGGCACGCTGGGCTTCGTGGCGCAGGCGGTCTTCCGCACGGTGCCGATCCTGCCGTTCGCCTCGACCGGGCTGCTGGTGTTCCCGGACCTGGCCTCGGCCACGCGCACGGTCCCCGCCCTGGTGGGCACGCACTCGGCCACCGTGGAACTGCTGGACGCCACGTCCCTGAAGGTCTCCCAGCGCACGGGCCTGGCGCCGGCGCAGATCATGGACGTGGACGTCGACGAGCACGCGGCGCTGCTCGTGGAGTACCAGGGCGCCACGCTCGAGGAGGAGCGGGAGCTCTCCGCGGCGGCCGCCGGGCTGTTCCGCTCCCTGGACCTGGCCGCGCCGGCCGCCCTGACCGACGACCCCACGGCCCGGGCCGCGCTGTGGACGGTGCGCAAGGGCCTCTACACCACGGTGGCGGGCAACCGGCCGAGCGGGTCCAACGCGCTGCTGGAGGACGTCGTGGTCCCCGTGCCCGAGCTGGGCGAGACGTGCGAGCAGCTCACCGCGCTCTTCGACGCCCACGGCTACCGGGACTCGGTCATCTTCGGCCACGCCAAGGACGGCAACGTCCACTTCATGCTCAACGAGCAGTTCGACCGCCCGGACCTGCTGGCCCGCTACGAGCGCTTCACCCAGGACATGGTCGCCCTCGTCCTGGACCACCGGGGGTCCCTCAAGGCCGAGCACGGGACCGGGCGCAACATGGCCCCGTTCGTGCGCCGCCAGTACGGCGACGAGCTCTACGACGTGATGGTCGAGCTCAAGCGGCTGGTGGACCCGGCGGGACTGCTCAACCCCGGGGTGCTCCTCAACGAGGACCCCACGGTGTACGTGCGCGACCTCAAGACCGCGCCCACGGTGGAGCAGGAGGTGGACCGGTGCGTGGAGTGCGGCTACTGCGAGCCGGTGTGCCCGTCCAAGGACCTCACCCTCACCCCGCGCCAGCGGATCGTGGGCCGGCGGGAGATCGCCGCCGCCGAGGATCGCGGGGACGCGGCGCTCGCCGCCCGGCTGCGCGCCGAGTACGACTACGAGGGCCTGCAGACCTGCGCGGTGGACGGGATGTGCGTGACCGCCTGCCCGGTGCTGATCAACACGGGCGACCTGGTGCGCCGGCTGCGGGCGGAGAACCACAGCAGGGTGGCGGACGCCGGCTGGGGCGTCGCCGCGAAGGCCTGGGGCGCGACGACGACGGGGGCCGGGCTCGGCCTGACCGCCGCGAAGGCCCTGCCCACCGCCCTGCCGGCCGCCGCGACCGCCGCGGCCCGGGCGGTGCTCGGCGCCGAGCACGTCCCGCAGTACAAGGACGAGCTGCCCGCGGGCGGTCCGGCCCGGCCGCGCCGGCAGGACGCGGACGCGGAGGCGGTGTTCTTCCCCGCCTGCATCAACACCATGTTCGGGCCCCCGGACGGCGAGGGCCTGACGGCGTCCCAGGCCTTCCTGGCGCTGTGCGACCGCGCGGACGTGCGGGTCACCGTCCCGGAGGGCATCGGCAGCCTGTGCTGCGGCACGCCCTGGAAGTCCAAGGGCCTGCCCAGCGGCTGGGCCACGATGTCGGACCGCACCCTCGCGGCGCTGTGGGAGGCCTCCGGGCAGGGCGCGCTGCCGGTGGTCTGCGACGCCGCGTCCTGCACCGAGGGCCTGGAGACCATGGCGGAGCTGGCGGCGGCCTCGAGCGAGTACCACGCGCTGCGGTTCGTGGACGCGGTGGAGTTCGTCGCCGACCGGGTGCTGGGGCGGCTGCGGGTGACCCGGCCCGTGGGCTCCATGGCGCTGCACCCCACCTGCTCCAGCGTGCACCTGGGCGTCACCGGGGCCTTCGAGACGATCGCCCGGGCGATCAGCGACGACGTGGTCGTGCCGAAGGCCTGGGGCTGCTGCGCCTACGCCGGGGACCGCGGCATGCTGCACCCGGAGTTCACCGCCTCGGCCACGGCGGCCGAGGCGCGGGAGGTCAACCAGCGCCGCTTCGACGCCTACGCCTCCCTGAACCGCACGTGCGAGCAGGGCATGACGGAGGCCACCGGGCACGCCTACCGGCACGTCCTGGAGCACCTGGAGGCGGCCACCCGCTGAGGGACTCCAGCTCAAGTTAGGTTGTGCGCAATCAAGTTGGGTGCAACCATGGGGGCATGGATGCAGATCTCCGGCTCGACGCACAGCTGTGCTTCGCGCTCTACGCGGCCTCCCGGGCCACGACGGCGGCCTACCGCGAGCCGCTGGCGGAGCTCGGCCTGACCTACCCGCAGTACCTGGCGCTGCTGGCGCTGTGGGAGGAGGACGGGCAGACCGTCACCGGGCTGGGCGCCCGCCTGCGCCTGGACAGCGGCACGCTCTCCCCGCTGCTCAAGCGGATGGAGACCGGCGGGCTGCTGGAGCGCCGCCGGGGCCGCGAGGACGAGCGCCGGGTCACCGTGCACCTCACCGCGGCCGGCGACCGGCTGCGCGAGCGCGCCCCGGACGTGCAGCGCCGCGTCCTGGAGGCCTCCGGGCTCACCCCGGAGGAGATGGCCACCCTGCGCCGGCTGGCGCGCCGGATCGGCGCGGCCGACCCCGGGACCACCGCCCCCCGTGCCACCGGACCCGGCGCCACCGCCCCGGTACCCACCGTGCCCGGGCCCACCCCGGCCGACCCCACACCCCCGCTCGCCACGCAGCACACCAGCGAGCGGACCACCCATTACCCCACCCAGCACGCCACCCACCACCCCACCGAGGAGTAAACCCATGCAGACCGTCTACACCGCCGAGGCCCTCGCCACCGGCGCCGGCCGCAACGGCCGGACCCGCACCAGCGACGGCCGGATCGACCTGGGACTGGCCGTCCCGCAGGAGATGGGCGGCTCCGGCGACGGCGCGAACCCCGAGCAGCTCTTCGCCGCCGGCTACGCCGCGTGCTTCCACTCCGCGCTCCAGCTCGTCGCACGGCAGCAGAAGGTCGACCTGGGCGACTCCAGCGTCGGGGCCCGGGTGGGCATCGGCGCCGACGGCCAGGGCGGGTTCGCCCTGCAGGTCGCCCTCGAGGTCGTCCTGCCGGACCTCGACGAGGAGACGGCCCGGGCGCTGGCCGAGAAGGCCCACCAGGTCTGCCCCTACTCCAACGCCACGCGCGGCAACATCGACGTCGTCGTCGACGTCGCCCAGGACTGACCCGCGCCGCCCCTGACGCGGCCCCGCACCCGACCGACCGATCCACGATGGAGCACCGAATGACGCAGCCCACCCGCACCCGCCGGATCACCCTGGCCTCCCGTCCGCAGGGCGCCCCCGTGCCGGAGAACTTCCGGCTCGAGGAGGCCGAGCTGCCCGAGCCCGGCCCCGGCCAGGTCCTGGTCGCCAACCGTTGGATGTCCGTGGACCCCTACATGCGCGGACGGATGAACGACGTGAAGTCCTACGTCCCGCCGTTCCAGCTGGACCAGCCCCTCGACGGCGGCGCCGTCGGCCAGGTGGTCGCCTCGGGCGCCCCGGAGCTGCCGGTGGGGGCCACCGTGCTGCACGGCGCCGGCTGGCGCGAGCACGCCCTGCTGGACGCCGGGTCCGTCACCGTGGTGGACCCGGAGCTGGCCCCGGAGTCCGCCTACCTGGGCGTGCTGGGCATGCCCGGCCTCACTGCGTACGCGGGCCTCATGGGCGCCGCGCGGTTCCGGCCCGGGGACACGGTGTTCGTCTCCGGCGCCGCCGGGGCCGTGGGCTCGCTGGTCGGGCAGATCGCCCGGCTCAGCGGCGCCGCCCGCGTGATCGGCAGCGCCGGCTCCCCGGAGAAGGTGCAGCGGCTGCTGGAGCTGGGCTTCGACGCCGCCTTCGACTACCACGACGGCCCCGTGCTCGAGCGGCTGCGCGAGGCGGCGCCCGAGGGCATCGACGTCTACTTCGACAACGTGGGCGGCGAGCACCTCGAGGCGGCGATCTCCGTGCTGAACACCCGGGGCCGGGTGTGCCTGTGCGGGGCGATCTCGCAGTACAACGCCACCGAGCCGCCGGCGGCGCCGCGGAACCTGGCACTGGCGATCGGCAAGATGCTGAGCCTGCAGGGCTTCCTGGTCGGCGGCTGGCAGGACATGGCCCCGGAGTTCCGCGAGAAGATGGCCGGCTGGCTGGCCTCCGGGGAGATCGCCTGGGACCAGACCGTGCGGGAGGGCCTCGAGGACGCACCGCAGGCCTTCATCGACCTCCTGGCCGGGGCGAACACCGGCAAGATGGTGGTCAGGCTCTGAGACCCACGGCGTCACCGCACAGCCGTGCGGCGAGCTCGCGCACCCCGGACACCCTGAGGTCCGGGGCGCGCGCGTATCCCGGCCAGGGCGCGCCGTGGCGGTCCATCCACGCCGTGCGCATCCCGGCCCGGGCGGCACCGTGCAGGTCCCAGGGGTTCGCCGCGATCATGAGGGCCCGCTCCAGCGGCAGGCCCCAGACGCCGCTCGCCCAGGCGTAGGCCTCGGGGGCGGGCTTCCAGCACGGCGCGTCGTCCACGGAGAGGACGTGCTCGAAGTGCTGGCGCACTCCTCCGCGCTCGAGCAGGCCCTCCGCGGTGGCCTCGGAGCCGTTGGTCAGGGCCACGATCCGGAAGCCCGCGTCGGCCAGGGCCTGGATGCCGGGCGCGACGTCCGGGTGCACGGGCAGGCGCTGCATGCCCTCCCGGACGTGGCGCACGGCCTCCTCCACCTGCCGGTCCGGGGCGTGGACGGCGAACAGGGAGCGGGCGACGGCCTCGCCCAGGACCGCGAAGGGCTGCGACTCGCCGTGGACGGCCAGCGCGAAGCCCTCCCGGAGCACTCCGCTCAGCCAGGTCTGCGCGAGCGGGCCGGGCAGCCCCAGCTCCTCGAAGACCCCGTGCAGCGGCCCCGTGTCGGACAGCGTCTCGTTGACGTCGAACACCAGGACCGGTCTCTCGTCGGCGGTCATGCCTGTCTCCTCGCCCTGCGGCACTCCCCGGTGGCGCTCCCCTGCAGAGCCCGTGGTGCCCGTGGTGCCCACAGGATACGGGCGGCCCCGTGCCCGGGCCGCAGGTTGCGCGTCATGAACCGGTTGACAGAGTGGTGGTCGTCACAACAAACTAGGGCAACATTTGTTGCCCCACAGGCATCAGACCCGAAAGCCCCCGGGGACCCGGCCGCCAGGCCGGGTCCCCGGTTCCAGCACGATCTCCCACCACCATTTCCCACCACGATGCCCCACCACGACGAAGCGGAGCGCGGACCATGCCAGCTGCCCTGACCGAGGACGAGGTCGTCCGAGCCGCCGACGCGCTCGTCGCGGCGTTCGCCGCCACCGACACGGAGGCGTACTTCGCGGCCTTCGCCGAGGACGCCACTTTCGTCTTCCACACGGAGCCGACCCGGCTGGAGGACCGCGCCGCCTACGAGGCGCTGTGGCGCTCGTGGCTGGACGCCGGGTGGCGGGTGCTCGAGTGCCGCAGCACCGCCGCCCGGGTCCAGGTGCTGGGCTCCGTGGCGGTCTTCACCCACGACGTCCGCACCACGGTCCGCACCCCGGACGGCCCGGAGACCACGCACGAACGGGAGACCATCGTCTTCGCCCGCCGGGGCCCCGGGGCGCTCGTGGCCGTCCATGAGCACCTCTCCCCCGCCGCCCTGCCCACCACGAGCGCCCAGGAGGGCCGATGAGCTCCCAGCACCCCGCACCCGCCGGCCAGGCCCCCAGGACCCGATCCACCACCTCCCCCTGGGCCCGCCTGTCGAACCACCTCGACGAGAACACCGACGGCTACGGGCCCCTGCGCGGGACGCTGCCCACCGGGCGGATCACCATGATCTGGCTCGCGGCGAACCTCGTGGTCACCACCCTGCTCACCGGCACCCTGTTCGTACCCGGCGTCCCCTGGGCCACGGCCCTGGGCCTGATCCTGCTGGGCACCCTGCTGGGCGGGGCCGTGCTGGTGCTGGTGGGCAACATGGGCACCCGCACCGGCCTGCCCACCATGGCGCTGACCAAGGGCGCGTTCGGGCTGCGCGGCTCGTTCCTGCCGGTCGCGGCCAACGTGGTGGTGCTGATGGGCTGGAGCTGGGTGCAGGCGATGCTCGCCGGCGTCACCGTCAACCACGTGGTGGCCCAGGCCACCGGTTTCTCCAGCCCCGTGCTGTTCTCCGTGCTCGCCCAGCTGGTGGTGGTGGGCCTGGCCATCTTCGGCCACACCGGCATCGCCCGGGTCGAGCCGTGGCTGGCGCTGGTGATCCTGGCGATCATGGCGTGGATCTTCGTCGTCGCGTTCACGACCCACCCGGTCGGGGACTTCCTGGCCCTGCCCGCGGACCCGTCCGCCGGCTGGACCGCCGTGTCGGTGCTGGACGTCGTGATCGCCACCGCGATCTCCTGGACCGTGCTCTCCGCCGAGTTCAACCGCCTGGCCCGGACCCAGTCCGCCGGCGTGATCGGCTCGGCGGTCGGCTACACGCTGTCCACCACGCTCGCCATGGCCCTGGGCGCCACCGCGATCGCCTGGGTGGTCCTCGAGGGCGGCGAGGCCGTCCCGTTCGACCCCACCGTGATCGTCGAGGCGTTCGGCGCCCCGCTGGCCGTCGTGGTGTTCCTGTCCGTGATGGCGACCAACACGATGGTGGTCTACGGCATGGTCTCCTCGGTGGTGAACATGGTGCCGTCCTCGCGGCTCCGGTTCCTGCCCACCGCGCTGGTGCTCGGCGCGATCTCCGTGGTCGGCGCCACCTGGCTGGGCCTGCTGGGCCAGTTCACCGCGTTCCTCACCGTGATCGGGGCGCTCTTCGTGCCGGTCTTCGCGGTGATGCTGGCCGACTACTACGTGGTCCACAAGGGCTCCTACGACGCCGACATCCTGCGCGGGCGCGGTGGGAAGTACTGGTACCGCGGCGGGGTGAACGCGGCCGCCGTGCTGACCTGGCTCGTGGGCGCGGGCTCCTCGCTGCTGCTGACCTACGTGCTGGCCAGTCCCGTCGGGGCGACCATCCCCACCTTCGTGATCTCCTTCGTGCTCTACCTCGCGTGGGCCGCGGCGGCCCGCCGGATCCGCACGGACCGGCCCGTCTCGCGGCACCTGGCCGACAGCATCCCCGGGGGCGACGCCGAGCCGGAGGCCACCGGTGCGCGTCGTTGACCTGAGCCACCCGGTGCGCACCGGGATGCAGGTCTTCCCGGGGGATCCGCACGTGCGCACGCGCACCGCCGCGACCGTGGCCCGGGACGGCTTCCGCGTCGCGGAGCTGCACCTCGGCACCCACTCCGGCACGCACGTGGACGCCCCCTCGCACACGGTCGAGGGCGGCGCCGACGTCGACGCCCTCGAGCTGTCCTCGCTCGTGGGACCGGCCCGTGTCGTCGACGTCCCGGGTTGCGCGCCCGGCCGGGTGATCCGCTGGGCGGACGTGGCCGGACAGCTCGACCGGCTCGCGCCGGGGACGATCGTGCTCTTCCGCACCGGCTGGTCGGCGCACTTCGGCACCGAGCGCTACCTCGAGCACCCGGTCCTGGACCCAGAGATCGCCCGCCGCCTGGTCGCGGCCGGGGTGCGCACCCTCGGGGTGGACACCCTCAACCCGGACCCCACGCCCACCGCGGACGCCACCGGCCCGGTGGCGCTGCCCGTGCACGAGGTGGTGCTCGGGGCGGGCGGGGCGATCGTGGAGAACCTCACCGGCCTCGCGGCCGTGGACCGCCCCGGAGCCGTGTTCGCCGCCCTGCCGCTGCGCCTGGCCGGCATGGACGGCTCCCCGGTGCGGGCGGTGGCGATGTGGCCGGACGCCGGCTAGGACGGGGAGCCGGCGGCTCCCTGAGCCGGGCCGCTGCATGTGAGCACTGAACCCGGCCGGGTCCCCGGCGGCGCTCAGCGGCCGGCGGCGAGCCGGCCCAGCGGGCTGTTCTCGAAGTCCTCGAGCAGGGCGTGCGGATCCGCGTAGACGGCCACCGCCCCCGCCTCCCGCAGCTCGGTCTCGCTGATCCCGCCGCTCGTCACGCACACGGCGTCCAGTCCGAGCTGCCACGCCGACTCCACGTCCCAGCGGGCGTCGCCCACCACGATCGCGTGCTCCGGGCGCAGGTCCCCGGCCTCCAGCGCCGCGGCGAAGATGTCCGGGGCGGGCTTGCTCCGCTCGGCGTCGGTGGCGGTGGTCACGGCGGTGAGGACGTCGTCGGAGCCCAGGACCTCGCGCATGGCGGCGACCTCGGTGACGTTCGACGACGACGCCAGCACCACCACGAGGCCGGCGTCGGTGCAGCGGCGCAGCAGCTCCGTGGCCCCGCGGGTGGGTTTGAGCCCCGGCCAGTGCACGGAGAACAGGGCGCCGTGGGCCGCGCCGATGGCGTCGTCCTCGTCGGTGTCCCGGTCGGCGGGCAGCAGCTCGTCGATCAGCTGCTCCGAGCCCATCCCGATGAGCCGGTGGATGCGGTGCATCGGCACGTCGTGGCCGGCCTGGTTGAAGGCGTGCCACCAGGCGACGGTGTGCAGGTAGCTGGAGTCGATGAGGGTGCCGTCGACGTCGAACAGGACGCCGCGTCGGGTCGGCGCGGAGGAGCCGGCCGAGGCGTCGGCGGAGGCGTCGGCGGAGGAGTCGGCGGAGGAGTCGGGGGTCCGGGGAGCAGTCATGGCCTCACCCTCCCACCCGGTGGTCGGGCGGGCAACGGCTGACCGACGGGTGGCCGGCCGGTGCCGGCGGCACCAGGGGGACGGCGAGCGCCCCTCAACCGAGCAGCCCGGAGGCCGTGCCGGACGCTCCAGCGGACCGTGCAGCCGCACTGACGGGCCACCGGGTCGTCACACCCTGGCCCTGTCCGGTCACAGCGCCGGAGGGTCCTCGGCGGCGCTGTGCGGGCCGTGGCCCTGGTCCACGGTGGCCGGACCGAGCGGGAGGTCGCGGGCTCCCTGCTGACCGGTCTCGCCCGTGCCCGTACCGTCGACGTCCTGGGTCGAGGCGGCGAAGCGCGAGACCACGGCGGCAGCTGCGTCGGTCATCTCCTCCAGGCCGCGGACGTCCACATTGGCGAGGTCGTCGCACGCGGCGTGGTAGCAGAAGTCGTAGGCGACCCCGGCCCGCCCGCCGAACAGCGCCGCCTGTTCCACCGTCTTGATCCCCTCGGCACCCGTGAAGAGCCCACCGGAGGGTATGCCCTCCGCGATGAACGGCCCGTAGTCGCTCCGGCCGCTGAACTCCGTCTCGCCGGAGGCCAACCCCACGGAGCCGAAGTGCTCGTGGAAGGCCGCCTCGATCGCGGCGGAGCCCTCCGGTGCCGTCACGGGCCCCTCGGGACCCTGCACGGGTGGGAACGCGGAGTGGTCGCCGTCGTAGACGAAGCGGCCGTGGTTCGGAGAGCCGATCATGTCGAAGTTCAGGTACAGCGCGATGTTCTCGAGCGAGCCCGGGTCGTTCGCCCGGAGGTCCTCGACGTAGTGCTGCGATCCGCGCAGACCGAACTCCTCCGCGCCCCACCAGGCGAATCGCACGGTGTTGGTGGTCTCCGTGCCCGCGAGCGCCTCGGCGATCGCCAGGATCGCCGCGGAGCCCGAGCCGTTGTCGTTGATCCCCGCGCCCTCGGGGACACTGTCCAGGTGGGCGCCGACCATCACGCTGTTCCCGGGATCGCCGGTTCCCGTCTCGACGACGACGTTGAAGCTCTGCCGGCTCTCCGAGACGGTCTGGGCCGTCACGGTCACCTCGCCTCCGGCCAGCAGCGCGGTCCCGGCCGCGTGGCTGAGGCCGACGACGGGCACGGTGACGGTCCCGGGCTCGCCGAGGGTGCCGGCGACCACGCCCTCCTCCCCGGGCAGGCCGGTGTTGAAGATCAGCACGGCCGACGCGCCGGCGACCTGGGCGTTGGCCGCTTTCACCCCGAAGGGGCATGTGCCGCGCTGGAGCAGCGCCACGTTCCCTGCTGTGAAGCCGGTGAAGTCCTCGGCCTCGCATCCGCTGGTGCTCGGCTCCGGGGCGCCAGTGGTGTCCACGGCCTGCACCGGAGCGGTCACCGTGCCGGAGCCGGAGTAGACCATGACGGACACCTCCGTGGCGGGCAGCACCACGGGCGTGCCGTCCGGGCCCGGACGGCCGACCGTCGTCGGGACGACCTCCTGGAAGAACGGGAACGTGAAGGCCTGGACCCGCGGGGCGTAACCGGCGGCCCGCAGCCGGCCGACCACGTAGTCCAGGCTCCCCCGGTAGCCGGGCGTGCCCGAGGCGCGGGTGCCGCCGTTGGCGTGCGCGACGGCCTGGAGTACCTCGAGGTGCTCCAGGACCTGGCCCGTGGAGACCTCCAGGCCCGGGCCGGCACCTTCCTCCGGTGGCGCAGCGACGGCGCTCGGCGCCGTGAGCGACACGGCGCCGGCCAGTGCGGCGGCCACGGCCCGGTGACGGTGTGTGCGGTGCGACATGGGTCCTCCCGTGACCAGTGGCCGATCGGGGGCTCGACCGTGTCCTGCGCACGTCTCCACCGAACGGGGGAGACGTGCGCACAGCATCCCAGCCCCAGGTCAGAGGCGCAATGGCACTCCTGATTGTGGCGGAGGAGGCAGCTCCTGCCTCACCGGGCCCGCTTCTCCTCCGCGGCGTTGCTCGGCCCGTGCCCCTGGTCCACGGTGACGGGCAGGGCGGGGGCGGCGGCCGTGCGCAGCTGCCGGCCCACCCCCTCGACGTCCCCGGTGGACGTCGCGAAGCGCAGGATCACCGCGGCGGCGGCGTCGGTCATCTCGTCGAGACCCTGGACGTCGATGTTGCTGAGGTCGTCGCACCGCGCGTGGTAGCAGAAGTCGTAGCCGACGCCGGCGCGGCCGCCGAACAGCGCGGCCTGCTCCGCCGTCTTGATCCCCTCGGCGCCGGTGAACAGCCCGCCGGCGGGCACGCCCTCCGCGATGAAGGGCCCATAGTCGCTGCGGCCGCTGAACTCGGTCTCCCCCGAGGCCAGCCCCACGGAGCCGAAGTGCGCGTGGAAGGCCGCCTCGATCGCGGCGGAGCCGGCGGGGGCCTCCGCCGAGACGTCCGGGCCGAACGCGGAGCCGTCGCCGTCGTAGACGAAGCGCCCGTAGTTCGGGGAGCCGATCATGTCGAAGTTCAGGTACAGCGCCACGGCCGCCAGCGCGGCGGGGTCGTTGGCCTTGAGGTCTGCCACATAGTGCCGGGAGCCGAGCAGGCCGAACTCCTCCGCGCCCCACCAGGCGAAGCGCAGCCGGTTCTCGGTGACCCTTCCGGCGAGCGCCTCGGCCACGGCCAGGATCGCCGCGGAGCCGGAGCCGTTGTCGTTGATCCCCGCGCCCTCGGGCACGCTGTCCAGGTGGGCGCCGACCATGACCGTGCGCTCGGGGTTGCCCGTGCCGGTCTCGGCCAGGACGTTGGAGGTCTCCCGCTGCTCCGAGACGGCCTCCACGGTGACGGTGACCTCGTCCGCGCCCAGCAGCGCCCGGCCGGCCGCGTGGCTGAGGCCGACCACGGGGACGGTCACCACGCCCGGCGTGCCCAGGGTGCCGGTGACCACGCCCTCCTCCCCGGGCAGGCCGGTGTTGAAGATCAGCACGGCGGACGCCCCGGCCGCCTGTGCGGCGGCGGCCTTGTCCGCGAAGGAGCAGCCGCCGCGCTGCAGCAGGGCCACGCTGCCCGCGGGGAAGCCCGCGAAGTCCTCGGCCGCGCACCCGCTGGTGCCGGCGCCCGGCTCGCCGGTGGTGTCCACGGCCTGCACCGGTGCCGTCACGGTGCCGGAGCCGGAGTAGGTCATCACGGCGACGTCCTCCGCGGCGAGCTGGGTGCCGCCCGCGGCGACCGTGGCGGGTCTGACCTCCCGGAAGAACGGGAAGGAGAACGTCTGTACCCGTGGGGCGTAGCCGGCGGCCCGCAGCCGGCCGAGCACATAGTCCATGCTGCCCCGGTAGCCGGGTGTGCCCGAGGCCCGGTTGCCGTCGTTGGCGTGCGCCACGGCCTGGAACACCTCGAGGTGCCGCATGACCTGCCCCGGAGGGACGGCGGCCGGGCTCACCGCGACCACCCCGGTGCGGGCGGCCGCACGGCGGCCTGGGTCCGGTCGTGGGTGCGCTGGCGCATGGTGCCTCCCGAGGCAGGGGCCGATCGGGGGCTCGACCGTAGCGGCGGCTCCACCGTGCGGATGGAGCGATGTGCGGATGGAGCGATGTGCACAGAGTTCCAGGTCGGAGTGACCGGGACAAGGATTCCGGCCATGTTGAGAAACGGGACGGCCCCGCCGGGACGCTGTGCGCGTCCCGGCGGGGCCGTCCGGCCGTCGAGCTCCGGGGCGGTCAGGCGGCCGCCTTGTCGTGGCCGTGGCCGTGACCGTGGCCGTGCTCGGAGTGCGGGCCGTGGCCGCGGTCGTTGCCCTTCGGGTGGCCGACGGCGCCCTTGCCCTTCTGCTGGTAGGGCTCGCCCTCGCCGTTGACGTCGTGGGTGGACATCGCGTAGCGCAGGACGACGGCCGCGGCGGCGTCCGACATCTCCTCCATGCCCTGGAGGTTGACGTTGGTGATGTCGTCGCACACGGAGTGGTAGCAGGAGTCGTAGGCGACACCGGCCTGCCCACCGAACAGCTCGGCCTGCTCCTCGGTCTTCACGCCCTCGGCGCCCGTGAAGAGACCGCCGGACGGGACGCCGGCCTCGATGAAGGGGCCGTAGTCGCTGCGGCCGCTGAACTCGGTGTCGCCGGAGGCCAGTCCCACCGAGGCGAAGTACTCGTGGAACGCCGCCTCGATCGCGCCGGAACCCTCGGGGACGTTGGTGTCACCGGGGTCGAACGTGGAGGCGTTGCCGTCATAGACGAAGCGCCCGTAGTTCGGGGAGCCGATCATGTCGAAGTTGAGGTACATCGCGATGTCCTCGAACGCCTCGGGGTCGTTGTCCCGCAGATCGGTCACGTAGTGCTCGGCGCCCAGCAGGCCGAGCTCCTCCGCGCCCCACCAGGCGAAGCGCACGTTGTTCTCGGTCTTCGTCTTGGCGATCGCCTCGGCGATGGCGAGGATGCCCGCCGATCCGGTGCCGTTGTCGCTGATCCCCGCGCCCTCGAGCACGCTGTCCAGGTGCGCGCCGACCATGACCGTGTTCTCGGGGTCGCCCGTGCCGGTCTCCGCGAGGACGTTGTAGGTGGTGCGGGTCGCCGAGACGGTGTCCGTGCTGACCGTGACCTCCTGGGCGTCCAGCAGGTCCACACCGGCCTGGTAGCTGAGCCCGACCGTCGGCAGGGTGGTGGCCTCCGGAGAGCCGAGGGTGCCGGCCACGGTGTCCTCGGCGTTCGGCAGGCCCGTGTTGAAGATCAGCACGGCGGAGGCGCCCGCGGCCTCCGCGTTGGCCGCCTTCACCCCGAAGGCGCACGTGCCGCGCTGCAGGAGGGCCACGCTGCCCGCCTGGAAGTCGGCGAAGTCCTCGGCCTCGCACCCGCTGGTGCTGGCCACGCGGTCGCCGGTGGTGTCCACGGCCTGCACCGGAGCGGTGACGGTGCCCGAGCCGGAGTAGGTCATCACCGCGACGTCCTCCGCGGCGAGCTGCGTGCCGTCCGCGCTGACCGTGGCGGGGCTGACCTCCTGGAAGTACGGGAAGGTGAACTCCTGGACCTCCGGGGTGTAGCCGGCGGCCTGCAGCCGCTCGACCACGTAGTCCACGCTGGCCCGGTAGCCGGAGGTGCCCGAGGCGCGGTTGCCGTCGTTGGCCTCCGCGATGGACTGGAAGGCGGTCAGGTGCTCCGTGAGCTTCTGCTCGGAGACCGCCTGGGTGATCTTGTGGGTGGTGTTGTTGTTGCTGTTGTCGCGGGAGGGGGCCGCGACGGCGCTGGTGGCCGTGAGCGTCAGGGCGCCGGCCAGGGCGGCCGACGTGATCCAGGAGCTGGGCGTGCGAACGGGCATGGAACCTCCAGGTGAGCGACGGCCGGGAGGTGACCCGGCCATGACGCGTTTCACAGTCATCGGGGGATAACGCGGATTTGCACATGCTCACAGCTGGGTTACCAGTGGGTCAACGACTTTTGTCCAGATCTGTGTGACCGGCCGCACTCACCGGTGCACGCGGGCGCGGCGCCGCACGGCGACCGCTCCCACGGCGGCCGCCGCGGCGACCACGCCCAGGGCCACGAGGCCTGTGAGCTCCGGTCTGAGCTCCTCGAGCACGCTGTGCCGGGGCCACCCGTCCGGGGGACGGAGGGGCGCTCCGTCGTCGATCGTGGACGACGCGAAGCCCAGGACGACCGCGGCCGTGGCGTCGCTCATCTCCTCCAGGACCCGCAGGTCGACGTTGTCCAGGTCGTCGCAGGCGGAGTGGTAGCACGGGTCGTAGTCCTCGCCGGCCTCACCGCCGTACCGTTCCGCCTGCTGCCGCGTCTTCTCCCCCGTGTCGCCGGTGAAGAGCCCGCCCACGGGGATCCCGGCCTCGGCGAACACGAGGTGGTCGCTGCCGTCGTCGATCGGGACCTCCTCGACGGCCATGGCGACGGACTCGAAGTAGCCCTCGAGCGCCGCCTCGACGGCCTCCGATCCGGCCGGGGCCTCGACGGAGTCGCCGTGCCAGCCGCCCCCGGACGAGTCACCGTCGTAGACGAAGCGCCCGTAGTTCGGAGAGCCGACCATGTCGAGGTTCAGGTACAGCGCGATGTCGTCGAACGCCTCGGGGTCGTTGGCTTGGAGGTCGGAGACGTAGTGGTCGGCGCCGTCGAGGTTCACCTCCTCGGCGCCCCACCAGGCGAAGCGCACCCTGTTCCGGGTGTCGGTGCCGGCCAGGGCCTCGGCCACGGCGAGGACGCCGGCGGCACCGGAGGCGTTGTCGTTGAGGCCCGGGCTCTCCGGCACGCTGTCCAGGTGCGCGCCGAGCATGACGGTGCTGTCCGGGTCCCCCGTGGCCGTGTCCGCCAGGACGTTGTAGGTGACCCGGGACTGCGTGTCCGTCCCGTCATCGTAGTCCTCGTCGTCGTACCCGTGGTGGTGCTCGTCGGCCGGAACCGTGAAGACCTGCACCCGGGGATCGTAGCCGGCGGCTCGCAGCCGCTCGACGACGTGGTCGACGCTCGCCCGGTAGCCCTCGGTGCCGACGGCGCGGTTGCCGTCGTGGTCGTCCGCGGCGTCCTGGAACGCCCGCAGGTGGCCCGCCAGCTGCTCGGCGGTGACGGCCCGGGTGATCTCTTCCGTCGCGGCGGCGCCGTCGGGTCCTGCCGGGAGGGCCGTGGCAGGGACACCGGCCGCGAGGGCAAGGAACACCCCCAGCACGGCGCAGGTGAGTCCTCTGCTGGACGCTCGTCGACGCACGGCCCCTCCCCCGAGACATGGCGCCGTGCGGTGCCGGACCGGACGTCCCCCTGACGTCCTTCCGTGGGCAGACGACGGTGCTGTGTGCTAAGGCAAGCACGGGCCGGACTCCCCGTCAATGGTCTGCAGGAGGGTTTCGTTCTCCGGTGCAACACGGCCACGCGGACTCGATTTCCCACGCGCGGGACGGGATGGCTATGATGGAGCAGTTGTTTCCGGCCGAGGCCGGACGCTTCACGGGATGTGGCGCAGCTTGGTAGCGCGCGTCGTTCGGGACGACGAGGTCGCAGGTTCAAATCCTGTCATCCCGACCATGTGATGTCTCAGGACATCGGCAAGGCCCGAACCCACGGATGTGGGTTCGGGCCTTTTGTCATGCCCGGGGGTGGTCGCCGCAGGTGGGGCCGATGGCGAGTTCGTGCAGCAGCCCCGGTGATGGCGTCGACCACGCATCGCTGGAGGCCTTTGATCCGTGTCTCTGCCATGCTCCCTACTTCGTGCGCCCCCGGGAGCTCCAGGGATTTGCGTCGACTCGGGGACATCCGGCGAGCACAGATCGCGCCTCCCCGTTCTCCGCGTCGGTGTGGGCTAGCGTTCGCACTGTCCGGCACATCCGAGCGTGGCTCGGGAGCAGTGGAAAACCATGAGTCCAGCGACGCGGTCCCGGCGGTGCGCGAGGAGCGCGATGACCGAGATGTGGCTCGTGGCCGGGGCGCTGCCTGTGTCCCGACCGGGGCCGCCGGCAGCAGATCACGTACCACTCAGATCGGAACACCCGTGAGCCGTGGGGAACACCGCCAGGAGCAGACTCCGGAGCAGCGGGAGTCCGAACTGCGCTCGATGGCCATGCACTTCGGGGGCCGCCTGGTTGCGGGACGGGACTTCAGGGAGGCCGTGCTCGAGCGGATGCAGGCCAACCTCCCGGGCTTCCCGCCGGAGCGCTACGAGTCCGAGCTCGAGGCCGCCCTGGCCCGGATCGACGAGGCGCAGGTGGACGTCATGGCCCGTCGGGAGCAGCTGATCGCCGAGGCCCGCCAACTGGACCGGCTCCATGCGGTGTTCACCATCCACTACTTCAACCGGCGCTTCTCCGGGCACGTCGGGGAGTACGGCCTGGGCCGGATCAACCTCGTCGACGCCCTGGGAGACCTGTATGCGCGGGAGCAGATCACCGAGGCAGTGCGGCGTTGCGATGCCTTGATCGAAGAGGGCATCCGCATGGGCATCAGCTCCTGGGATCACGAACCCAACATGGCCCACCTGCGCCGGGCTCACCCCGGATTCGACGACCGGGCGCTGAGCCAGGTTCTGGACTGGGGCCACCTCATCCACCGCTGAGGCGCTGCCCGCCTCACGCGGGACGTCGGCACAGGGGCCGAGGTCATCGATGTCCTCGCCCGGCTCAGCCGCCCCGACCCAGCGGGCTTGCTCGGGGGACGCCTTATCAGTGCGATGGCGACCATGGTCGTCATCGATCCACGGGTCTGGCTACCCCCGAACTCGGAACTGTTGAAACCACCTGCCAGAAGTGGTTCCAATAATCCGGCTGTGAGCAAGAAGTCCCCGCCCGTGTGCTCCGTAGGGATCTTCGAGGATTCGTACGTGGATCGGGGCACCGGGTCAGCAGAAACCACTTGTTCCGTGCCCGCGTTCATGTCCGCCTGCGGCCGCACTGGATGGTGTACAGGACAGAGCTTCTGAATCGATCGATTCGATGATGGCGGAGCCGGGCGTGGGCTTCCCCTGGACGTGAGCACGCTCGGGCACACTGGCATCGGTGACCTCGACGTCGGGGTCACCCACTTGACCCAACCGGAGGACCCCTACGTGCTGACCGACCGCGCCCACGAGAACCGCTGATCCGGTGACCCCTCGACGACCGGTGTTCAAGGAAGGCGCCTGGCGCGATCTGGAGCCGATGCAGAAGGGTTTGGTCCTCGGCGTGCTCGCCGGTGCGGTGCTTGCCTTACTGACGTGGCAGCTGTCCTGGCTCGCTGCCGGGGTCTTCCTCGGTGTCGGGACCGGGCGCCTCATCGACCACCGACGGCACACGCAGCACCGGGCCGGGCACCACACACAGAACGCAACCGCCATGGCCAGGACGGATCACCGCCCGGAGGAGACACCTGAGCACCGGGAGGAACGGCTGCGCTGGGCCGCCACGTACCGCGGCACTCGTATGCTCGAAGGCAAGACAGACCGAGCCGGGGCTCTGGAACAGATCCGCCACACCGTTCCGGGCTTTCCGTCCGGGCGCTACGAGAGCGAGCTCGACGCGGCGCTGGTGCGGATCGAGCAGTACCGGGTGGGTGTGCGGGCCCGCCGCGCCAAGGACGTGGCCCATGCCCGGGAGATGGATGTGCTCAATGCGGTGTTCGCCCTGCACTACTTCAACCGGCGGTTCTCCGGGCACGTCGGGGAGTACGGCCTGGGGCGGGTCGACCTGGAAGATGCACTGGGGGACCTCTACTTCCGCGAGCAGATCGACGAGGCGGTGCATCGCTCCGACGCCCTGATCGATGAAGGCATCGACATGGGCCTGGGCCCTTGGGACTGGGACGCCGACATGGCCCACCTGCGCCAAGCACACCCAGGTTTCAACGACGGGGCCCTGGGCGAGGCCCTGGGCTGGGGGCGCTACTTCGGACGCTGAGCGGATGCATCGTTCCTTCAGGATGAGGAACAACGTCAACAGTCCGCCTCAGTAGTCGCCGGACGCAGACGACAGTGATGGCCAAGATGGCCACGGCTGTGATGGTCGTGGCGCTGCGATCGCAGCGGAGGACCAGTCGGCAGAAGGCCAGCAACCAGGGGAAGGTGCGTTCCACCACCCGGCGGTGCCGGCCGAGGCATTTGCTGGAGTCCACACCAATCCGGGCCATGCGAGCGGTGATCCCTCGTCGGCGCCGGTGACGGCAGAGGCGGCGGTTGTCGTAGGTCTTGGCTGCGGGCAGCTTCTCCGGCCTGCGCCTGGGTTGACCTCGGCCTCGACCTTTGACCGGACTCAGTCCGTCCAGGATCGGATCCACCAGCCTGGAGTCGTGCCGGTTGGCCCCGTTGATCGCCACCGCCAGTAGCAATGCGCCAGCGGTGACGAGCAGGTGGCACTTCGTGACGAGCCTGCTGCGATCCGTGGTGTGGGTTCCGGTCAGCTCGCCCCCCTCGCCCGGACACTGACCGATGCCAGGCACACCCGCGACCACTCGAGTGCACCTTCCTGGCCGAGTTGCTCGAGGACGGCGTGGCGGAGCTTGTCCACACTCTGACTCCCTGCCATGCCCGCCACCGGCGCCGGTAGAGGATCCCCGGGCCGAAGCTCAACTAGGTGAGCAACTTTTGCCGAGCGATGCCGTGCTCGGCCACGAACAAGATGTCCTCCAGCGCAACTCGGTCACCAACCTGCGACTGCGGGCCTTCCCGTTCTTCGCTGGCGGAGACGGTGGGATGAACGGTTCCGGCATCTCCCACAGTAGGTCGTTGACCAGTCGCCCGGGCGCTCTCTGACTCGCCATGGCAACCATGATCAGCACCCCGCAGACCCCACTCAAAGCCTCAGCCATAACCAATGAATCCACTCTTGGACCTGCGCCAGACAAGGAATCCGGCAACCACAGAGGTTGCGGGAGGAGATCTGATAGACCCTTCGCTCAGATGCCAGCAGACCGAATCTGGGACCCATGGTCGTACCCTGGTCGGCCGGGGACCGCTTCGATCAGCTCAGCCGGCCGCCGGAGCGCTCGAGGTAGCAGGCCGCGCACAGCGACTCATAGGAGACGGCCGCGCCGTCGATGGCCACCTGGTCGCCCTCGAAGATGAACTCCCCGCCCACGCGCCGGGCGTTGAACATCGCTTTGGAGCCGCAGCGGCAGATCGTCCGCAGCTCCTCCACCGTGTGCGCCACCGCCAGCAGGCGGGCCGCGCCCGGGAAGGCCTCGGTGCGGAAGTCCGTGCGCAGGCCGTAGGCGAGCACCGGGACGCCGTCGAGCACGGCGATGCGCAGCAGGTCGTCCACCTGCTCGGGAGTGAGGAACTGGGCCTCGTCCACCAGCAGGCAGTGCACGGGGCCGTGCTCTTCGACGGCGGCGTGGAACTGCTCGCGCACCGGGTCCCCCGGAGCCAGCAGAAGGTCGACAGTGCGTGACTCCCCCAGCCGCGAGACCACGGTCCCGGCGCCCTTGGAGTCGACCGCCGGCTTGGCCACGATAACCGTCTGGTCCCGCTCCTCGTAGTTGTGGGCGGCCTGGATCAGCACCGTGGACTTGCCGGAGTTCATGGCGCCGTGGCGGAAGTAGAGCTTGGCCATCAGGCAGTGCGGACGTGCGGGGTCGAGGACATGGGGGCGTTCACGGGGGGGTGTCTCCTGGGGCGTCGTGCAGGTCCGAGGCCGGGGCGCTCAAACGGTTCCAGGACACTGTACGTCCACCTGGCCTCAGGGCTGAGTCGTCAGAACTGCTTCATGGCCGTCAGCACCACAGGTCCCATGATCATCAGGAGCAGGACCGGCAGAATAAGCAGCATCAGAGGCACGGTGATCTTCACCGGAATCTTCATGGCCTGCTCCTCCGCTCGTTGCCGTCGTTTGAGCCGCATCTCGTTGGCTTGCGTGCGTAGCACCGAGCTGATGGAGATGCCGTAGGCGTCCGCCTGGACCACGGCACGGGTGAAGTTGCGTAGGTCCGGGACATTGGTCCGCTCTTCCAGCGCGAGATACGCCTCCTTGCGGGGCACACCCACCCGCATGTCTCCGAGCGTGCGCTGCAGCTCCTCAGCCAGCGGGCCCTTGCCGTTCTCTCCCGCCCGGGACATGGCGGATTCAAAGCCGAGGCCGGCCTCGACCGCGATCAGCATCTGGTCCAGCGTGTCGGGCAGCTCCAGCCCGATCGCCCGCTGCCGCTCGATGCCGCGGCTGTAGAGGAGCAGGTCCGGCACGAAGTAAGACACCGTCGTGACTACGATGGCGAGCGCCACCATCCGGTCGCTGGCGTTGCCGGCGAGCAACAACAACCCCAAGAGCAGCCCGACGCCCATCAGCAGCGGCTTGGCGGCGAGCAGCCGTGACAGCGGCCAGGCTGCCGGACGACCGGCGAGGGCATGCAACCGATCGAGCCGTGCCACCCCCTTCGCCGTCGTCAAACGGGCGAGGCCGCCGAAGACCGGCCTCGCAGGTCCCCCGCCGAGCGCGGCGGCCTCGGCGCTGAAGCCGCGGGACAGATTGCCCCGGATTTGGCGGGCGGATGCTCCGACGGTGCTGAACATCGCCCACAACCCCAGCGCTAAGGCTGTGCTGAAGGCCACTACGGCGAAAGTGAGTGTCGGGGCCACGGATTCTCTCCTGGAACTGGGACGGACTGGACGTGATCAGAACTTGAAGCTGACGATCTTGCGCATCCAGAGCGCTCCCACGGTCAGCATGGAAAAGGCCAGGAAAAGAATGCCGTAACCGATGATGCTCTCGAACAGGGGTTGGATGAACGCAGGGTTCATCGCAGTCATGATCCCAGGCACGATGATGGGAAGGGCAATGAGGATGTAGGCAGACATCTTTCCCTCTGCGCTCAAGGCCTTGACCTGACGGCGGATCTGATTGCGCTCCCGGATCGTGTGGCCGACCTGGTCGAGGACCTGCGCCAGGTCGCCTCCCACCTCGCGGTGGATGCCGATGGCCTGCGAGACCCAGCTGAAGTCCTCGTTGTTCATCCGCTCCGCAGTCTCTTCAAGGGCCGTGTTGAGATCACGGCCCAGACGCGTCTGGTTGACCACGCGGGCCAGTTCCTCACTGGTCGGGGCCTGCGCTTCTCGCGAGACGGCGTCGACGGCGCGCAACAGGCTGTGACCGGCGCGCAGACTGCCGGCCAGGAGTTGCAGCGTGTCGTCGAGCTGGTCGGCGAAGGCGCGACGGCGCTTGCCGACGGCCAGGCTCAGGAACACTTTTCCGCCCAGAGGTGCCACGACGAGCAGGAGCAGGCCGAGCAGCGGTCCGCCGACGAGGAAGCCAAGAACCGCGGAGACCAGTCCCGCCGCTCCGACGAGGACGATGAAGTCGGCCGGGGACAGGCGCAGTCCCGCACGATCCAGGGCGTCGGTGATAGAACGCGTCCAGCCGTGCCGGTTCAGCGTGTCGGCGATCGCGCTGGTGGTGATCCCGGTGACGCGGCTCAGCACGGAGGGTGGGGCTGCGTCGAGGCGCGGCGGCCGTCTGCGGTCGATCGGCAGTCGGGGCGTCGACGAGCTGAAGGTGACGAACAGCAGCAGCAGGAAGGCCATGAGGCACAACAGGGCTCCGAGCAGGACAGCCATCATCGCGTCCTCCCCGGGATCGGCGTCTCGGGCATCTCGAAGACCGTGGGCGAGACGTGGATGCCGAGCTCCTCGAAACGGTCCACGAAACGGGGACGCACCCCCGTCGGGATCGCCTTACCCAAGAACCGCCCGCTGCTGTCCACACCGGCGCTGTAGTCGAAGACGAAGGCGTCCTGCAGGGTCACGATGTCGCCCTCCATGCCCTGCACCTCGGTGATGTGGGTGACGCGCCGGGTGCCGTCGCGCAGCCGTGTCAGCTGGACGACGACGTCGATGGCCGAGGAGATCTGTTCCCGGACGGCCCGCAGAGGAAGATCCATGCCCGCCATCAGCACGAGGGTCTCCAGACGGGCGATGACGTCCCGTGGCGAATTCGCGTGGATGGTGGACAGCGAGCCGTCATGACCGGTGTTCATGGCCTGGAGCATGTCGAGCGCCTCCCCGCCGCGGCACTCGCCGACGACGATGCGGTCAGGCCTCATGCGGAGGGAGTTCTTGACGAGGTCGCGGATGGTGATCTCACCCTTGCCCTCGATGTTCGCCGGGCGGCTCTCGAGGCGCACCACGTGCTCCTGCTGCAGCTGGAGCTCGACGGCGTCCTCGATGGTGATGATCCGCTCGTCGTGCGGAATGAACGAGGACATCACGTTGAGCAGGGTGGTCTTGCCCGTGCCGGTGCCGCCCGAGATGAGAATGTTCAGGTGGGCCTTGACGCAGGCGTTGAGCAGCTCTGCCATCTCCGGGGACATGGAGCCGAAACGGACGAGGTCCGCGACCTTGAGCGGATCAGTGGCGAACTTCCGGATGGTCAGTGACGAACCGTTGACCGCGAGCGGCGGAATGACGGCATTGACGCGGGAGCCGTCCTCGAGGCGCGCGTCCACGAGCGGTGAGGACTCGTCGATGCGGCGCCCCACCTTCGAGACGATCTTCTCGATGACCTGGCGCAGGTGGTCCTCGGACTTGAACTGCGCGTTGCTGAGGCGGACCCGGCCTCCCTGCTCGATGAAGATGTGGTCGGGCCCGTTGACCATGATCTCCGTGACGGATTCGTCGTCCAGGAACCGCTGCAGGGGACCGAAGCCGAGAACGTCGTCGCTGATCTCCCGGACCAGGCGCTGCCGCTCCTCGGTGGTGAGCGGCACCTGCTCGGCGTCGACGATCTGGGTGAGTTCCTCGCGGGCGTAGATCTGGAGGGAGGCTTCGGTCAGCCCCGAGTCGTTGAGCCGGCTGCCGATGCGCTCGAACAGTGCCTCGGCCACGCGGTCCTTGAGCGCGCCCAGGGCGTCGGACGCCTGGCTCACCGTCACAGGGGCGGATGCGGTGTTCACGCCGAACGTGGGAATGAATTTCTCGGCCTTTGCTGTGTCCTGTATTTGATCGTGCTCCGGAGCCGGCGCAGGAATCACTCCGCGGGCCGCGTCGAGTCGCTGCGAGAGTTTCACTGGAGCACCGCCCGGCGGTGCACGGCCTTGCGGGGCGCGGTGGAGTGAGCGGGATCGAAGCGCGCCACCAGCTGATTGAGCGCCTTCGCTGCCTTGTCCCGAGATGCCTCCTGCAGGATCGGCTCACCCTTGTTGGTGGAGTAGGTCACTGCCTTGGACCGGGGCACCACCACGTCCACCGGCGTCCGGACCGTCGCCTCGATGTCCTGGACGCTCAGACCGCTGGCGCGGTCGGCCATGTTCACGACGATGTGCCGTGAGCCGGGAAGCATCTGCAGCTCGGTGAGGACGTCGATCTCCTTGCGCAGCCCGCGCACTCCGGGGACGTCCATGCCGGAGAGGAACACCACGTCGGTCGCCGCCTCGAGGGCGGCCAGGGTGTGCTCGCCCAGGCCCGGGGCGGTGTCCACGACGACGAACTGGAACTCGCTGGCCAGTTGCTCCAGCATGTGCCCGATCTGCTCGGCGTTGATGAGATCGGCCTCGGCAGGGGACTCCGGCGTGCACAGGGCGTAGATGGAAGTAGGGTGGACGCTGAGAAAGGCCTTGAGCACCATCGTGTCCTGCGCGGCCGCACCTGTCACCGCGTCGGTGAGCGTGTGCTCGGGTGTGAGGTTGAGCACTGCCGCGACGTCGCCGAACTGCACGTCCAGATCGACCAGGACGGTGGACATGGGAGCGAGCTTCCCGAGCCCGACGGCCAGGTTCGTGGACACCGTGGTTTTGCCGACGCCGCCCTTCGGGGAGGTCACCGCGATGACCCGGCCGCCGCGACGGGACGGAGCAGCATCCAGGGACGGATCGGGGATAAGACCACGACGCCGGCTGTCGGCCGTGTGGCAGGCCCGTTCGAGCAGCACGCGGATGACGTCGGCCTCCGCCTGGGGCTCGAGGATGTCGCGCACTCCGGAGCGCATCGCGGCCAGTGCCAGAGCAGGGTCTGCCTCCGCGACGAGGACCAGGCTGATCTCAGGGTGCTGGACGTCGAACACGGAAGCCAGGCGGAGGGCGGCGCCCGGGTCGACCCCGGGACCCAGGAGTAGAACCGAAGGCAGTTCCCCAATGACCTTGCGCAGAAGCTCGTCGGGAGTGTCAGGAACCTGCGTGTTGTAGACCGTCTGCACCGAGCCCGGGATCCGGCCGGAGATGGCCGTCTGGACGCGCTCCTCGAACGTCACGTCCGAGGTGACGAGTAGGAATCTGCTCATTTGAAGAAGTCCTCCATACTGGCTCCGTCGTCGTTCCACTTGGCGTCCACGGGCTGGTTCGACAACCAGATCTTGCCGAACTCCGCCGCAAAGACGGTCTTCTCGGCGTCAGCCGCGTCCTGGGCGAGCGTGACCAGCATCGCCCCCTCCGGGACAGGAGGTGCACCGGGAGCGGCCTCCTCTTCGCCGCTCGCCTCGGCAGCGGCCGGCGCGCCCTGGACGCTCGTGACGAGCACCCGGTGGAAGACCAGCTCCGTAGCAGGTTTGTCCCCGGGACCCTGGTCGAAGGAGGCGAACACCCCCACGAAGTCACCGGCCTTGACCTGACCGCCGACCACACGATCAGCGCTGACCTGGATGGTGACCTCCTGCAGCTCCTTCGGCACCGCCACGCGGCCGGGCTCCTGGAGGGAGTTGAGCGTGACGAGCCTGCTGCCCAGCAACTGCTCGCCGGGCCGGAGCTCGACGGCAGTGACGCGGCCCTCGAACTCGTCGAGGTCCGTCACCACGTCCTCGGCCAGTGCGGAGACCGGCAGCATCTGCTTGCGCAGATGCTTTGTCAGTTCTTCGACAGGCATCTCGGCTCGCACCTCGTCCTGCACCACGAAGACCTCCCGGGTCTCCGTGCCCTCGAGGGCACGTGCGTCGGCGGCGCGGACGTAACCGGAGACGAGGAGGGAACCGACCACGGCAAGGAGTGCGGCCAGGACGGCTGCGATGACACGTACTTTCACGAGATGATCCTTCTATTCGGTCAGGGAGACTATGGTGGCGCCCATGTTCGGGCCCCCGGTGGTGAACTCCTCGTCCAGGGAGGCGAAGCGCACGAACTCGCCGATGATCCCGTTGCAGCTGCCGGTGCAATTGGGGCCGGCAGCAGTGTTGTTGTTCACCGCGTTGCTGGGGAACCGCCAGCCGTAGATCCTGAATGCGGCCCAACCGGTGAGGCGGTAGGATGCGCCGGAACCGGTACCGGTCCTGTCCCCGTAGACGGGTAGCAGCACGGTATCGCCGACGAGTGACGGAACCAGCACGCTGTCACATGCACCGGGGACACTGGCACCCGGGCTGCTCGGCACCCAGGTGTTGATGGTGAGGTCCGCGGAGCAGGACGTACTCGTGGATCCGCTGAGCCACGAGAATCCGCCGGGAAGGGTCTGGCCCGACGGACTTGTGCTGGTGCAGCTGGGTGTTCCAGAGCCGTGCGTCTGGATCACTTGCCGCCCGCCACTGAGGTTGAACACGCACGGCGCGAAGGCCAGAGGCAGCACCGCTGGTCCGCCGGCAGGACTGCCCCAAGCAGCCGTGGAAGTCGCCGAGACGGTCTCCCGGTCGATTCCCAGCAGTGGCGCGAACATCAGCGCCAGCGAGCCAGCCCCACCGGTCTCCCTCGTCGTCGCGCGGACGCGCACCGAGGTCGACGTGGGGAACGTCGGCGCGTCGACGTTCGCGGCGTTGTCCTTGGCGTTCGAGTTGACGAACGCCTGCGCCGTGGAACCTGGAGCGCCGCAGCTGCCGACCGCACAGTTCTGGGCGATGGCCAGGGCTGCGGCGTCGCTCCCGTTCTGCAGCTCTGCGCGCTCGGCGTACAAAGCCCCAACGTCGACCACTAGGGCCGCCACACCCAGCAGGACCACCAGAGACAAGGCGACGATCACGGAGATACCTCCCCGCTCTCCGCGCCGTAGCCGGCGGATCAACCCCCGCATCGCATGGCCGCCGTTCCTCGGATGGTGACATTGGCGCCGAACAGGCCGGTGACAAGAGTGTGATTGTGCCGAATGGTCACCGTGGCGGTGCTGCCAGCAGTGCAAGCGGTGGGGGTCACCGTGATCTCCCCTGCGGTCAAGGCTGGGATCAAGGACGGTGACGAGGCAATGGCCGTGGCACGAGCGGCAGCAGGATCATCCTGGATGGCCATGGTTCGCACGGCCTCGCGGGCGGCGTGCGTGACCGAGATCTGCGAGTTGAACGCGAACCCCATTTCGACGATCCCCAGAAGTAATGTCAGAAGGAGCGGGATGGCGAGCGCGAACTCGACGGCCACTGCTCCTCGTTCGGAACGGAAACGGCTCATGGTCCCCTCCTTCGAGCCGGAACGTGCCGCGCCGCGGCGCCCCCGCAGGGGACGCCGCGGCGCGTAGTGGGCCCTGGGATCAGGGAAGCGTAGCGATGATCCGGCCCATCATTCCCGCGAAGGCGGGCCCAAGCAGGGCGATCGCGGCCACGAGGACGACGGCCACGAGACCGATCAGCAGGCCGTACTCGACGGCGGTCGCGCCCTTCTCCTCGCCGGAGAGGCGGGCCTTGGCGTCGCCGAAGAGGGTCTGGAGGGTGATGAAAAGAGGCAGCATGGAAAAGCTCCTTCGCAAAGCGGAGAAAGGGTGGAGTGGGTCTTCAGCTGTTTCCGACACTGCCTGCGAAAGGCTCCCAGTACCGGGCTACTGACCTGTAAGAAGATTAGACTTTGCTCCAGCAAAGCCACAAGCATTCGAACGCATGCTCTTTGGGGGACGTCAAACAGCGACGTAATGCCTAGTGGGCCGCTACATTCATCTGCATGCAGCTCGGAGGCCGTACGCTTGTCCCCCGAACCGCGTCAGTACAGCCCCGGCAGCAGGTATTCCCGGGCCACCCGCTCCCCCACCACCACGGCCAGCAGGGCGCCGGCCAGCATCGACGGCCCGAACGGGACGTCGCTGCGCAGGCCACCGCGGCGGGACGCCAGCACGGCCAGGCTCACCACCGCGCCGATCACCGACGCCAAGACGGCGCCGACGAACAGCGCACCCCAGCCCTGGAAGCCGAGGAACAGGCCGAGCACAGCGGCGAGCTTGACGTCGCCCATGCCCAGACCGGCCGGCGAGATCAGCGCCAGCACCAGGTACAGGACGAAGAGCACGAGAGCGCCGAGCACGGCCCCCAGCAGGGCACCCCAGTCGCCCTGCCCTGCGGCGGCACAGGTCAGGAGCACGACACCGATGCCCAGGGCGGGCAGGACCACGGCGTTGGGCAGGAGGTGGTGGCGCAGGTCGATCACGGTGAGCACCACGGCGACCGCGGCGAAGAACAGGTACGCCGGCAGCTCCCACGAGAGGCCGAGTACCACGGCCACCAGGACGAACAGGACCGCCGTGGCCATGGCGAGCACCGGCTTGGGCGGAGCCGGCAGCGGCTCGTCCTCGACGGGGCTGCAGCGGACGACCACCTGCGGGAGGAACGCCCCGAGCACCGCGCCGGCCAGGCCGGTGGCGAGCAGGAGCCAGAGCGGTGCGGCGTTGACGACCATCTCCACGGACGGGCCCCTCGGGTTCGTGAGCGCCTTGACGGTCGCCCGGTGGACTGCTGTCCCCACATGAGGGGTGCTGTACGGCACAGACCCTAACCGAGCACAGGCCTTTTCCGGTGTCGAAGCACGTCGCACGGCATTTCCGCTTCATCGAATTCCGGTGCCCGGGAAAACGGAATGTGACGCACGATGAATTCCTGCTGGCCCGAGAGGCAGAAATTCAGGTGTAAGCCATGACGATCAGCATTCTGCGCATTTCCCGATTCAGCACGAGAGAACGACGTCGAGTGCCGTCTGCACCCCGTGCTCCCGCCGGATTTCCTGCCCCACCCGCTCGGCGGTGGCCGCGCAGGCGACCGCTTCGACGAGCGCCGCCGTGAGCCGCTCCGTGGTCAGCCGCTGGCGGGGAACGGGCGCCGCGGCGAGGCCGCGCCGGTGCAGCTGCCGGCCCCAGAACGGCTGGTCGGCCAGGAACGGAACGATCACGTGCGGGACGCCGGCCCGGGCCACGGTGTGCACGGTCCCCGCCCCGCCGTGGTGCACCGCCAGCGCCGCCCCGGGCAGCACCGCGTCCAGCGGCACGGAAGAGGTGACGTGCACGTCGTCGCCGCGCAGCGCGTCGGGCAGCGCCAGGCCGCCCCAGCCCGTGAGCAGCAGCGTTCGCAGGCCGTGGGCGCGGGCGACCTCCACCACCGCCCTCCCCCGGGCCAGCGGGTCGCCGACCGCCATGGACCCGAAGGTCGCCATCAGGTACGCCCCGCCCCGGAGGAATCGGAGCACATCAGGATCGAGCGGGGGAGCGCCGGCGTCGTCGTGCCACGCGCCGGTGAGGTGGGCGGAGGTGGGCCAGTCGGCGGGACGGGGCAGCAGCTGCGGACTGATCGGCACCAGCGACGCCGCCGGAGCGGAGTGAGCAGAGTCCGGGGTAAAGCTGGGCAGCTGCGCGCAGGCCCGCTCGATGTCACGTCGGAACATCCGCCCGGCGCCCCGGGTGACTGCGTAGGTCCACCGGTTGAACGGCCCGAGGTCACGGTTGACCACCCCCGGCGCCGGGAACTCTCGGGTGGGAGTGAGGACGGGCACAGTCTCCACCACCACGTGCGGAACACCGAGCGCGTCGGCGACCGCCGGCGCGGTGAGGACCTTGGGGTGGTGCACCACCACGTCGGGCCGGTAGGCCAGGGTCTCGCGGACGGCGGCGGAGAGCATCCGGCGCATGCCGGGGCCCACCTCGGTGCGGTAGTGGCGCACGGCCGTCCATGGCGAGGCGCCCTGCGTGCCGATCAGCCGCTGGAAGTCGACCTCCAGGCTTACCGCGTCCAGCCCGGACAGATCGGCCCCCGGGTTCTCCGGCACCGCCAGCCGGGCCTCGTGGCCCTGCGCGGCGGCACGGCGGGCCAGCGCGGCGAACGGCTCCACGTCCCCGCGGGACCCCGCGGTCAGCAGCATCATCCTCATGGCCCGCCCTCTTCTCCGTGAGCACAGCCTAGATCCGCGCGTCCCCGGGCACGAGGACGCCAGGACGACGCCCTCGTCACCCTGTCGCTCGGCCCGTTAGCGCGTCCGGGGCGGTTCCTAGCATGGGCGGTGTCGGAGGTCACACCGGCCGGTGCGGGTCTCCGGCGCACACCATCCATCGGTTCTGCGAAGGACGATCGACATGAGCACGCACACGAATCCCTGGCCCGCCGGCACGCCCTGCTGGGTGGACCTCATGGCCTCCGACCTGGAGCGAACCCAGGCCTTCTACCGCGACGTCCTCGGCTGGACGTACTCCGAGTCCCAGCCCGAGTACGGCGGCTACTGCAACGCCCTGCTGAACGGCCACGGCAACGGCAGTGGCAGCGGCGACGGCGACGCCGTGGCCGGGCTCTCCCCCACCATGGAGGGCATGGAGAACGCCCCGCACGTGTGGTCGGTCTACCTCGCCACCGACGACATCGCCGCCCACGCCGCGAAGGCGGGCGAGGCCGGGGCCAAGCCGGTCTACGAGCCCATGGAGGTCGGCTCCTTCGGGTCCATGGGGATGTGGGTCGACCCCACGGGTGCCACCTTCGGGATGTGGCAGGCCAAGGACCACACCGGCTTCCGCCGCGTCGAGGAGCCCGGCACCGTGGCCTGGTGCGACCTCATGACCGGGGACCCTGCCGCGGCCCGGGACTTCTACGGGCGCGTGTTCGGCTACCGGTACGAGGACATCGGCAACGACTCCATGCCCTACGCCATGTTCAGCGTGCCGGACGGAGACCGGCCCGCCGGCGGGATCGGCGGCCCGGACCCCAACACGGACGGCGCCCAGCCGGGATGGGGCGTGGCGTTCCAGGTCGAGGACGTCGACGCCGCCGCGGAGCGCGTCCGCCGCGCCGGGGGCTCGATCACCGCGGAGCCGTCCGACTTCGAGTACGGGCGGATGGCCGTGGCGACCGGCCCGGACGGTGAGACCTTCGTGATCATGACGCCGTCCGCGTCGATGTAGTCGATGTAGCGGACGGGCCTGCACCGCGCCCGGTTCCTGCGCCCGGCGCCGGAGCGGCGCCCGGCTCAAGCACCGGGCGCGGTGCAGCTCTCCTCGGGCCCCCAGCGCAGCCAGTCGGGCAGGTCGGCGGTGAAGGCCTCGCGCACGGCGGCGGTGTTGGTGGTCGTCCAGTCCACGGGCCCGTCGATCTCCACCTCGTGCTTGTCCCACTCGAACCAGCTGATCAGCTTCAGCTGCGGGAAGTCCTGCGGGATCGACGGGTCGAAGACCTGCCCCCACCACGCCTGCTTGATCGCCAGCTCGTCGGCGCCGCCCGCGGCCGGGTTGTACAGGGCTGCGGTCTCCGGGATGGCCACGGGCTTGCCCCGCCGTTCCCCGTACTCGGCGTAGAAGTCGGGCACGGCGCGGTCGTCGCCGCCGGCGCCGTCGTAGGTGCCGGTGAGCTGGGCCGCGAACTTGCCGGGCTCGGGGACCTCGTTCTCGCCCCAGGGGTGCTGGTCGCCCCAGTGGTACAGGGACATCCCCACCCAGTCCACGGCGTCGTCGCCCGGGTAGTACGGGGCGTACGCGTCGTCGGCCATGGTCAGCTCGCCGTTCCCGTCGGTGTCCAGGGCCGCGAAGTCCGCGGTGCCGGGCTCGGCCTCGTGCTCGCCACCGGCGAAGGGGTATCCGCCTCCGTAGTTGGGGGCCCACATCATCGCCGAGCCGGGGGCCTGCTCGTGCACCGCCTCCGCCACCCGGCGGTAGGCCTCCACGTAGGCGGTCGGCTGCTGGCCCCAGGCGTACCAGGAGCCGTTCATCTCGTGGGCGAAGCGCACGATGACCGGCACCCCGGAGTCGTTGATCTCCGCCAGATCGGCCGCCAGCGCCTGCACGGCCTCGTCGGTCACCTTCTCGAGCCCGCCCTGGGGCTCGAGGGTCAGCAGGAGCATCTGCCCGTCGGCGCGGACCTGGTCGGCCGCCATCCGCAGGTAGTCGTGCCCGCGCTCGTCGTAGGGGAAGCCGGTGAAGGACACGGAGACCGCGGGCCGGTGACCCAAGCGGTCGGCGTAGTCGGCCAGCGGCTTGTCCTCCCAGTCCAGGTTCACGCCGTAGAGGGCCCCGGACCCGGGGGCCAGCTCGGAGCGGTCCAGGACGGTGCACACCGGCGGCGGCGCCTGGGCCTCCTGCTCGGCGCGGGCGGAGAGCTGCGTGGCGATGGTGCCGCCGCCGAGGGCCAGGGCACCGACGACGACCACGGCGACGAGCGAGGATTCCTTCACGCCGTCAGCTTAGGCACTTCTCCATCGCAAATCATGGAACTGCGCCGGGAACGACGCATCGGGACGGGAGGCCCGCCGGGCCCCGTCGCGGTCAGCCGAGCAGCACCACGTCCAGCCGCCGGGGCCCGTGCACGCCCTCGACCCGCTCGAGCTCGATGTCCGAGGTCGCGGAGGGCCCGGAGATCATCGTGACCGGAGCGGTCGGCTCGACCCGGGCCAGTGCCTCCGGGACCAGATCGACCACCGAGTCCAGGGTCACCACGCAGATGTGGTGGTCCGGGACCAGGCTGATCGCCCGCCGGCCCTCGTCGGCGCGGCCGGTGAGGAAGATCGTGCCGGTCTCGGCGCAGGAGACCGTGGATGAGGTGATCACGGCGTCCACCGCGTTGAGTTCGCGCACCCCCAGGGCGGAGGCGGCCCGGGAGTCGTTGGGGTCCACGATCGCCCGCCGCATGCCGGTCTCCTCCGGCAGCCACGAGCGGTCCAGGCCCTCGGGCACCACGTAGCGGGAGGACGCGCCCAGCAGCGCGGCGATCCGCGCGGGCAGGGACTCGGGCGTCTCCCGGTGCACGGTGGCCTTGTAGTCGACGAGCCGGTCCTCGAGCATGTCGACGACCTCCGCGCGCGCCCGGTCGGAGGCCCTCCGGTAGGTGCGCTCGACCTCCGGGGCCGCCGGGGCGTCGCCCAGCGCGCCGCGGATGCGGGCCAGGATCTCGGTCTTCGCGTCGGTGCTCATGCGGTCCCCTCCTCGTCGGCCGCGGGGTCCGGGACCCCGTCCTGCTGCAGCCGCTGCTCGGTCTCGTCGCCGTGCTTGGCCCACCAGTTGCGGAAGGACTGCTTCGGCGGTGCGGGGATGTCCCGCTGCTCGGTCCAGCCGCCCACCACGCCGGGCAGCCAGGAGATGACCCGGTCCCGCCCGGCCACGGCCCGCCCCAGCGGCAGGCCCTTCTCGGCGAGCGCCATCCGCGTGCCGGAGGACATCACGAAGGACGCCCCCTTCATCATGAGGTCCATCTGGGACGGGACCTGCGGCCCGCGCCGGGACGGCGCCCCGGCGGCGGCGGCGTCGTCGTCGGGCCGTTCGCCGTGGCGGGTGCGCACGTCCTCGTCGCGCAGGTGCACGAGGATCTCGGGGATGTTGATCTTCACCGGGCACACGTCGTAGCAGGCCCCGCACAGCGAGGAAGCGTAGGGCAGCGAGGCGTTCTGCTCGGAGGTGATGCCGGTGAGCTGCGGGGACAGGATCGCCCCGATCGGCCCCGGGTAGGTGGAGCCGTAGGCGTGGCCGCCGGTCTGCTCGTAGACGGGGCATACGTTCAGGCACGCCGAGCAGCGGATGCAGTGCAGCGCCGAGCGGCCCTTCGGGTCGGAGAGCACCGCGGAGCGGCCGTTGTCCAGCAGCACCACGTGCACGTCCTGCGGCCCGTCGCCGGGGGTGACCCCGGTCCACAGGGAGGTGTAGGGGTTCATCCGCTCACCGGTGGAGGAGCGCGGGAGCAGCTGCAGGAAGACCTCGAGGTCGGCGAAGGTGGGCACGAGCTTCTCGATGCCCATCACGGTGATCAGGGTCTCGGGCAGGGTCAGGCACATGCGCCCGTTGCCCTCGGACTCCACCACGGTCAGCGTCCCGGTCTCGGCGACGCCGAAGTTGGCCCCGGAGATCGCCACCGAGGTGGAGAGGAACTTCTCCCGCAGGTGGGACCGGGCCGCCTCGGCGAGGTCGCGGGGCTCGGCGGTGAGGGTCTCGTCGGTCTCGGGCATCTCCGCCAGGAAGATGTCGCGGATCTCGTGCCGGTTCTTGTGGATGGCCGGGACGAGGATGTGGGAGGGCTTGTCGCGGCCCAGCTGGACGATGAGCTCGGCGAGGTCCGTCTCCGTGGCCTCGATCCCGGCCGCGGACAGGTGCTGGTCCAGGCCGATCTCCTGCGTGGCCATGGACTTGATCTTGATGACGTCGGTGGAGCCGGTGGCCTGCACGAGCTCGGTGACGATCCGGTTGGCCTCGGCGGCGTCGCGGGCCCAGTGCACGGTGGCCCCGCGGGCGGTGACGTTGCGCTCGAACTCCTCGAGCAGCTCCGGCAGGTGCGCCATGACGCGCTCCTTGATCGCGGAGCCGGCGGCCCGCAGCTCCTGCCAGTCCGGCAGCTCACCGGCCACCCGCGCACGCTTGCCGCGGATGGTGTGGGTGGCGTGCCGGATGTTGGCGCGCATCTGCGTGTTGCCCAGCTCCGCCTTGGCGGCCGCGGGGAAGGCGGTGGACGCGTGCAGGTTCCCCTGCCCGTGGACGGGACGGACGGCGGGCATTCCCAGGGCGGTGCGGCTCACCGGGCACCTCCTCGGGTGGCGGACGTGGCGGACGGGCGCGACGACGGCGCCGCGCGGCGCCCCTTCGGGGTCGGGATGGACAGCTCCACCGGCCCGGAGACCTCCAGCGGGTTGCTCCGGGTGGAGGCCAGGATCTCGGCGAAGTGCACCGTGGTCACGCCGGTGTCCCGGCGGGCCATGGCCCCGCCCAGGTGCATGAGGCAGGAGGCGTCGCCTCCGGTGCACAGCTGCGCACCGGTGGCCACGATGTTGTCGATCTTCTCCTCGGCCATCGCCGCGGAGACCTCGGGGACCTTGAAGGAGAAGGTGCCGCCGAACCCGCAGCACTCCTCGGCGTCGGGCAGCGGCACGAGCTCGAGGTCGGCCACCGAGGCGATCAGGTCCCGCTGCCGGTCCCCCAGGCGCAGCAGGCGCATCCCGTGGCAGGAGGGGTGGTAGGTCACCGTGTGCGGGAACCAGGAGCCCAGCTGGGCGGCCGCGTCGGTCACGCCGAGCACGTCCGTCAGCAGCTGGGAGAGCTCGTAGGTGTTCGCGGCGACGGCCTCGGCCTGCTGGGCCAGGTCCTCGTCGCCGCCGGCGCGGGCGACCATGGGCTGCTGATGCCCCAGGGAGGCCACGCAGGAGCCCGAGGGGGCCACGGCCACGTCGTAGTCGGCGGCGGAGAAGGCGTGCACGTGATTGCGGACCACCGGCAGGGCGTCGTCCATGTAGCCGCTGTTGACGTGCATCTGGGAGCAGCAGCCCTGCCCGGGCGGGAACACCACCTCGTGACCGAGCCGCTCGAGCACCCGCACGGTGGCCAGCGCGACCTTCGGGTACATCGCGTCCACGATGCACGTGGCGAACAGGGCGATTCTCATGCGGCCTCCGGACGGTGCGGGAAACGGGGCGACGACGCGCCGCCGCCTGTGGTCTGACCATGCTAGACCGGTGAGGGCGGTCACACAATCGGGCCGGCTCCGGCCATCGCCGGGCCGCGTCGGGCTTGGGCGTGTGACCTGGCTCATGTACTGTTCGTGGTCGCACCCCTGTGGTCCGACCATAGGTGGTCGTGCCCACGGGTGCTCCCTGCCCCGCTCACCCTCGTCCCCCGGAGATCGCGTGACCACCTTCACCTCGATGACCGACGCCGTCGGCGGGAGCGTCGCGCTCTCGGCCCTGGTCGGCACCGTCCCGCTGCTCACCTTCTTCGTCATGCTCCTGGGCGTGAAGGCGCGCGCCCACGTCTCGGGGGCCACGGCTCTCCTGGCGGCGATCGTCGTCGCCGTCCTGGCCTTCGGGATGCCCCTGGGGCTGGCCCTGCTCTCGGCGACGCAGGGGGCGGTCTACGGCCTGTTCCCGATCGTGTGGATCGTGGTCATGGCGCTGTGGTTCTACCAGGTCACGGTGCTCAGCGGGCGCTTCGAGGACCTGCGGACGATCTTCGACACCATCGGCGGCGGGGACCTGCGCATCCAGGCGGTCCTCATCGCCTTCTGCTTCGGCGGCCTGCTGGAGGCTCTCGCCGGCTTCGGCGCCCCCGTGGCCATCACGGCCACGATGATCCTGGCCCTGGGGCTCAAACCGCTGAAGACGGCCACCGTGGTGCTGATCGCCAACACCGCCCCCGTGGCCTTCGGCGCGATCGCCATCCCGATCACCACCGCCGGGGTGCTCACCGGGCTGGACCCCGCCCGGATCGGCGCGGTCGTCGGGCACCAGGCGCCGTTCTTCGCCGTGCTCGTGCCCTTCATCCTGCTGTTCATCATCGACGGCGTCCGCGGGCTCCGGGAGGCCTGGCTCGCCGCCCTCGTGATCGGCGTCTCCTTCGCCGTCGCCCAGTGGTGGACCGCCACGTACTTCTCCTACGAGCTCACCGACGTGGTCGCGTCCCTCGTGGGCCTGGCCGCGGCCGTGATCCTCCTGCGCTTCTGGCGGCCGAAGGGCGCCGACGGCGTGCGCGCCCGCCTGGGCGTGGACAAGCCCCCGGCGCCCGAGGGCCTGACCCCGGCCCGGGTGTGGATGGCCGTGCTGCCCTACGTCCTGGTGGTGGCCGTGTTCGGGGTCGCCAAGCTGTGGACCCTTGGCGCGGACGTGCCGGCCGCGCTGGCCGGCACCGACGTGTCGATCCCCTGGCCCGGCCTGGACGGGCGCCTGGTGGACGCCGAGGGCGAGCCGCTCAGCAGCACGGTGTACAAGCTGCAGTGGCTCTCCAGCCCCGGCACACTGCTGCTGCTCACGGGCCTGCTCGTGGCGGTCATCTACTCGGTGTTCACCGCCGGCGGCCGCTTCCGGCTGTCGGTCGGCGACGCGGTGGCCGAGATCGGACGCTCGTTCTGGAAGATGCGCTTCTCCGCCCTGACGATCATGAGCGTGCTCTCGCTGGCCTACGTGATGAACACCTCCGGGCAGACCATCTCCATCGGCACGTGGGTGGCCGGCATCGGCGCGGCCTTCGCCTTCTTCTCGCCCGTGCTCGGCTGGCTCGGCACCGCCGTCACCGGGTCGGACACCTCCGCCAACGCGCTGTTCTCCAACCTCCAGAAGACCGCCGCCGAGGGCACGGGTCTGGACCCGCACCTGATGACCGCGGCGAACACCTCGGGCGGTGTGGTCGGCAAGATGATCTCCCCGCAGTCCCTCGCCATCGCCGCGACCGCCGTGGGCATGGAGGGCAAGGAGTCCGCGATCTTCCGCTCCGTCATCTGGTGGTCGCTGGGCCTGCTGCTCCTGCTGTGCACCCTGGTGTTCCTGCAGTCCAACGTGCTGGCCTGGATGGTGCCCACCTCCTGAGCGCCCCCGTGAGGCCCTGCCGGATCCGCGCATCCGGCAGGGCCTCACCCGTTCCCTAGACTGGAGCGCATCCCGTCCAACGTCAGGAGCAGCCCGTGCCCACGGCCTCGCGCATGTACACCGTCGTCCTCGACTGGCTCGAGGAACGCCTGCGCTCCGGGGAGATCTCGGTGGGCGACAAGCTGCCCGGGGAGCGCCAGCTCGCCGAGGAGTTCGGCATCTCCCGCGCCTCGGTGCGGGAGGCGATCCGCATCCTCGACGCCATGGGCCTCGTCCGGTCCTCGACCGGCTCCGGCCCGGCCGCCGGTGCGGTCGTCATCTCGGAGCCCTCGGCCGCCCTCGGCTGGGCCCTCCGTCTGCACGTGGCCACGCGGTCCCTGCCGGTGCGGGACCTGGTGCAGACCCGGCTGCTGCTCGAGACGCAGTCGGCGCTGGAAGCGGCCACCGCCCCGGAGACCCCCGAGCGGGCGGCGGCGCTCGAGCACGCGGCCGAGCTGGTGGCGGCCATGGACGACCCGCAGCTGCCCGACGAGCAGTTCCACGCCCACGACGCCGCGTACCACGTCCTGCTCTCCTCGCTGGCGGGCAACGTGGTGGTCGAGACCGTCATGTCCTCGCTGCGCCAGGCCACGATCGGCTACGTCCAGGAGACGGTGGCGGGACTGGAGGACTGGCCGCAGGTTCGCCGCACCCTGCAGCGGCAGCACCGCGAGATCCTGCGGGCCTTCCAGGAGCGGCGGGGCCAGGACGCCGCGGCCGCGCTGCGGGAGCACATCACCTGGTTCTTCGGCCACAGCCGCGCCGGCGAGGACGGACGGGACGGACGGGACTGACCGCCCCCGGCCGGGGACACGAGAACGGCCCCGCCGGAACCGGTGGGGCCGTTGCGCTCGTCAGCGATGTTGCACGGTAGGGGGCCTTGGCCGTGGGGGTGCAAGGTGATCCAAGCCTTGCGCGGCCGCATCCCGGTCCAGGGGGGACTATCCCGGGGCGGCCCCCTACCGTGAGCAGGTCGGTGGACCATCCGGTCCGGTGCAGGGCCTCATGGGGGGACGGGCCGTGCACCGTGGGGACGTCTCTCGCTCGTCCACCGACTTCTTTTCTCTGCTCGCACTGACGATTCTGCCGGACTTGCACATGCAGATGAATGCACTTTTGTCTACATTGCGGCTGGACTTCCGACTCGACTTCCGGCGGGGTCCGGGCCCCGAGGAGCCAGCAGGAACTCAGAGGTCGCGCAGCTGGGGATCCACGAGACCGCTCTGGTACGCCTTGATGAGCGCCTGCACGCGGTCGCGCACGCCGAACTTCTCGCACACCCGGCCGAGGTAGGCCTTCACGCTGCCCTCGGAGACGTGCATCTGCTCGGCGATCTCCCGGTTGCTGAGCCCCTGGGCCAGCAGGGTCACGGTCTCCATCTCCCGGTCCGTCAGCAGCGAGCGCAGGGCGTCGTCCGCCGAGCGCGCCTGCTGCTGGTCCGGCACGGAGATGACGTTGTCCGCCAGGGCCCGGGCGATGGCCGGCGAGAGCGCGATCTCGTTGTCGAGGACCTGGTTCACCGCCGTGATGATCTCGTCCGGCCGGGCGTCCTTGACCAGATAGCCGGCGGCACCGGCGCGCAGGGCCGGCACGACGAACTCCAGGGTGGAGAACGTGGTGAGGGCCAGCACCTTGGACCGGGGGCTGCGGGAGGTGATCTCCCGGGTGGCCTCGATGCCGTCCATCACGGGCATCTTCATGTCCATGAGCACCACGTCAGGATCGGACACCAGGCAGCGGTCGACGGCCTCACGCCCGTTGGACGCCGTCCCGATGACGTCGAACCCCGGTTCGGCGGAGAAAAAGGACTTGAGGGCCTCCAGCATCAGCGGCTGGTCGTCCACGACGAGAACTCTGGTATCAGTCACCCGCACAGTCTATTTTTTCGTGTCCCCCAAAGTGCAATGCGTCATCTTCGACTTAAGTCACAAACACTCTGGACAAAGGTAGATGGATCCCCACCGTTAGCTTTGGCAAAGTTGGAGTCACCAGGGCAGCACACCCCCCTCGCAGCCGGGACATCTCTCCCCCCATCCCGGCCGCACCCCCCCCGATCCGGTGCTGCTCTCGTGATCCAAGGAGCCCCCCGTGAAGAAGAAGATCACCAGCGCCCTCGCCGCTACTCTCGTCGCCACCACTCTGGTCGTCGCCCCCGTCGCCCCCGCCAATGCCGCGCCGCGTTACATCGTGTGCGGCTGGTGGCCCGCCATCTGCTGATGCGGTATCACTGTCCTTGTGACTGATGTAACCGCATCCATCGAACGAGCACCGCGCACAGCCCGGAAGAGCGACTTCTTCCACGCCGAGCCCATCGCTTGGTGGCTGTCCGCGGTGCTCGTCGTTTATGCGTTCGTATCCCTGGCCGATGACCTGACCCATCTCGTGGGCAGTTTCGACGGTTCCCTGTCTCGGGAGTTCATGCTCGTTCTGGACGGGGTGCTGTCCTACGTCGTCGTCGGCATGGTGGCCTGGCGAGCCACCTGGGCCAGTGTGGCGTCCGTGAGTTGCATGATCACATCCGTCATGATCGACAACTTCGGCGCCGTGATCATCCCGATCCTCGTCGTGACAGCTGCCGTGATCGCCACCGCGACGTCCAGATTCATTGCGGCCCATCTGCTCGTCTATTTCGTGTGGATCTTCATGGCCACCTTTCTCCGGGAGGGTGGATTCAGCGGCGCCGTATTCTGGAACCTTTTGATCCCCGTTCTCGTGGCCGCTCTCATCGGCGCCGGCATCCGCCACTTCCGCCTACAGCGTCAACGCAGCGAGCAACAGGTCCGCGATCTCGAGATCCTCAACGAGCGGCTCCGCGAGGACGAGCGGCAGGCGCTGGCCCGGGACCTGCACGACGTAGTCGCTCACGAGCTCACGCTCATCACGATGCAGACCATGAGCCGGCGCCGCTCCGAGGACGTCGGTGAGCTGCACCAGGTCCTGGAGACCGTGGAGGGCGCGGCCCGCTCGGCCCTGCACGAGCTGCGGGTGCTGCTGCGGCTGCTGCGGGACGAGAACGACGGCGACCACCCGCGGGACGTGACGGGCGCCGGCCTGGCCATCGGCAGCCTGGACCAGGTGGTGACCTCGCTCGCGGCGAGCCTGCGGGACCTGCGCTTCGACCCCCAGGTGGCGCTCACCGGGGACCTCGAGGCCACGCCCACGACCGTGCGCGGCACGGCGGCCCGCATCCTGCAGGAGGCCGTCACCAACATCATCAAGTACGCCCCGCGGGGGTCCCGCTGCCTGATCTCCGTGGCGGCGGACGACCACGAGCTGAAGCTGCGGGTCACGAACCCGCTCCCCCGCTCGTCCCCGCACGCGGCGGGCCGGTCCTCGGAGCTGTCCTCGGGACTCGGCCTGCGCGGGATCACCGAGCGCGTCTCGCTGCTGGGCGGCCACGCCGAGAGCGGACCCGAGGGCGGGCAGTGGGTGCTCGACGTCTGCCTGCCCGTGGACGGCCGGGAGGCCCTGTGACGGACGATGTCCTCGTGACGGGGACCCCGTGACGGAGTCCTCTGCGGGCCCGCACGGGCTGGCGCAGCGGGTGGCCGGCGTCGTCGCGGCCATCCCTCCGGGACGGGTGCTGTCCTACCGGGACGTGGCGGAGCTGGCCGAGTGCCGCTCCCCGCGGGTGATCGGCACGCTCATGGCCCGCAACCCCACCGGAGCGCAGCTGCCGTGGTGGCGGGTGGTGACCGTGCAGGGCACCCTGGCCGACCACCTCCAGGCCGAGGCCCGGGAGCGGTACCGCGAGGAGGGCACACCCCTGGTCGAGGACGAGCGGCACCTGGTGCGCGTGGACATGGCCCGCGCGCTGTGGACCCCGGAGGCCCCGAGCGCCTGAGCCCCGGGACCCGAGCCGGCTCAGTACTCCGGCGGACCGGCCACCTCGAAGAAGCCGCCCTCCGGGTCGAAGGACCGGCCGGTGAGCCGCTCGAACGCCTCGACGTAGCGCGCCCGGGTCTTCTCCACGACCTCGTCCGGCAGCTGCGGCACCGGGCCCGTCCCCGTCCACCCGGACTCGTCCGAGCGCAGCCAGTCCCGCACGTACTGCTTGTCGAAGGACGGCTGGGCCGTCCCCGGCGCGTAGGTCTCCGCGTCCCAGAAGCGGGAGGAGTCGGGGGTGAGCACCTCGTCGCCCAGGGTGATCGCGCCGCGGTAGGAGTCCAGGCCGAACTCGACCTTGGTGTCCGCCACGATGATCCCGCGCTCGCGGGCGATCTCCTCGGCGGCGCCGTAGATCGTCAGCGTCAGCTCGCGCAGCCGGTCGGCCACGGCATGGCCCACCACGTCGGCCATCTCCTGGAACGTGATGGGCAGGTCGTGCTCGCCCACCTCCGCCTTGCCGGTCGGGGTGAAGATCGGCTCGGCCAGCCGGGAGCCGTCCACGAGGCCCTCGGGCAGCCGGATCCCGCTGACCTCCCCGGTCTCCCGGTAGTCCTTGAGCCCCGAGCCCGTCAGGTAGCCGCGGGCGATGCACTCGACCGGGAACATCGACAGGTTCTTGCAGACCACGGCGCGCCCCCGCACGGGCTCGGGCACGTCGGTGGTGAGCACGTGGTTGGGCACCCCGGCCAGCTGCTCGAACCACCACAGGGACAGCTGCGTGAGGATCGTGCCCTTGTCCGGGATCAGCGTGGGGACGACCTCGTCGAACGCGCTGATCCGGTCCGTGGCGACCAGCAGGACGGAGCCCGCCCGGTACTCGGCGTTGTCGTGGATGGCCACCCCCGTGGCCCGCAGCTGCGACTCCTCGGGAACGTAGAGCTCCCGGACCTTGCCGGAGTAGATGTGGGTCCAGCCGGGGATCTGCGGTGGGGTGGTGACGGTGCTCTGCTCGCTCATGCCTGCTCCTGCCGGGGACGGGGGTCGGGGACGCCGGGGACGGTGATCAGGCCCCGGGCGGCCTTCAGGGCGATGTCGGTGCGGTGCTGGGAGCCCTCCAGCTCGACCAGCTCCACTCCGCGGTAGGCGCGCTCGCGGGCGGCCCCGAGGTCCGCGCCGAGGGCGACGACGGCGAGCACGCGCCCGCCGGCGGAGACGATCCGCCCGGCGTGCGGGTCCTCACCGGCCACCGCGGTGCCGGCGTGGACCACGTGGACGCCCTCGAGCGCCTCGGCCTGCTCCAGCCCGCCGATCGGATCGCCCGTGCGGGGGGTGTCCGGGTAGTCCTGCGCGGCGACGACGACGGCGACGGCCGACTCCGGGCGCCAGCGCAGCCGCTCGGCCTCGTCGAGCCGGCCGGTCGCGGCGTCGAGCAGCAGCCGGCCGAGCGGGGTGGCGAGCCGGGCCAGCACGGCCTGGGTCTCCGGATCGCCGAAACGGGCGTTGAACTCGATCACGCGCAGTCCGCGGCTGGTCATGGCCAGCCCGCAGTACAGCACCCCCACGAAGGGCGTGCCCCGGCGGCGCATCTCGTCGACCGTGGGACGGGCCACCCGCTCCACGACCTCGTCCACGAAGCCCTCCGGCAGCCACGGCAGCGGCGTGTAGGCGCCCATGCCGCCGGTGTTGGGGCCCTCGTCGTCGTCGCGGATCCGCTTGAAGTCCTGGGCCGGGCTCAGCGGGATGACCCGGGAGCCGTCGGTGAGCACGAACAGGGACACCTCGGGCCCGTCGAGGAACTCCTCGACCACCACGGACCCGCCCGCCGCGAAGCAGGCCGCGGCGTGCTCGAGGGCTGCCGCGCGGTCGGAGGTGACGACCACGCCCTTGCCGGCGGCGAGCCCGTCGTCCTTGACGACGTAGGGGGCGCCGAAGGTGTCGAGGGCGTCGGCGGCCTCCTCCTCGGAGGTGGCCACCCGGGCCATCGCGGTGGGCACGCCGGCCGCGGCCATGACCTCCTTGGCGAAGGCCTTCGAGCCCTCGAGCCGTGCCGCGGCCTGCGAGGGGCCGAACACGGGGAAGCCCGCCGCGCGCAGGGCGTCGGCCACACCGGCGACCAGGGGCGCCTCGGGGCCGATCACGACGAGGTCGGCGGCGAGCTCGCGGGCGAGGGCCGCGGCCGCCGCGGGGTCGTTGGCGTCCACGGCGTGGACCGGGACGAGCTGCGCGATGCCGGCGTTGCCCGGCGCGCAGTGCACCTGCGCGACCTCGGGATCTGCCAGCAGTGCACGGATGATTGCGTGTTCGCGGCCTCCGGGGCCCAGTACCAGAACCTTCACGCCCTCAGGCTAGTGGTCGGCGGCGGCTTCCGACACATCGTCGCCGCCGGCGCAAGCCGACGCTCCGGGACAGGTCAGCACCCTGATTTCCCTCGTGGAGTCCCCGTGCGCCGACGACCTCCGCCGAGATCGCCCGGTGGCCCGGCCCGCCCGGACCCATCCCGGAGCGGCCCGGGCGGGCCCGTCCCGGCTGACATACTGGGCGGATGCAGACCTTCACCTCGGACCGTGCCGTGGACCTCGCGGTGATCGAGCGCAGCGGCTTCGTCGAGTCCCGCCACCGCGGCTCCGCCGTGGTCCTGGACCCGGACGGGAACGTGGCCGTGGAACTCGGCGACATCGGCACCCCGATCTTCCCCCGCTCCACGCTCAAGCCGTTCCAGACGATCGCCTCGATGAAGGCCGGGGTCCCGCTGCGCGGCGCCCAGGTGGCCATCGCCTCCGCCTCCCACATCGGCTCCTTCGAGCAGCTGGGCGCCGTCAGCTCCATCCTCGAGGCCTCCGGGCTGACCGAGGAGGCGCTGCAGTGCCCGCCGGACTGGCCCGAGGACGAGGAGGTCCGTGCCGAGCTCTTGCGGGCCGGGCGGGGCAAGACCCGGATCTGCATGAACTGCTCCGGCAAGCACGCCGCGTTCCTGTGGGCGTGCACCGAGAACGACTGGCCCACGGACAGCTACCTGGACCCGGAGCACCCGCTGCAGCGGACCGTGCTCGAGACCGTCGAGGAGTTCTCCGGCGAGCGCGTGGCCCACGTCGGCGTGGACGGCTGCGGGGCGCCCCTGGCGGCGATCTCCCTCACCGGCCTCGCCCGCGCCTACTCGACCCTCGGCCGCGCCGCGGGCAACCTCGACGCCGACGCCCGGGCCGCCACGGTGGCCCAGTGCATGCTCGACTACCCCGAGTTCGTGCACGGGCCCGGTAGGTACAACACCGTGGTCATGGAGGAGCTCGACGTCGTGGCGAAGCTCGGGGCCGAGGGCGTCCTCGCGATCGGCACCCGGGCCGGCTGGTCGGTGGCGCTCAAGGTGCTCGACGGCAGCTCCCGCGCCAACGCGCTCATCGGGCTGAGCCTGCTGGCCCACGCCGGGGCCGTGCCCGTCCCGGCCGCCGCCGCGGTGATCGGCCGGGTGGTGCGCCCGATCATGGGCGCCGCCCGCCCGGTGGGCCGGATCCGTGCGGCGGACCCGCTCCTGGAGCTCCTGGGCCCGGACCTGGCCCGGGCGCTCGGGCAGGAGTAGCGCCGTGGCCCGCCGGCGCATCGACCCCGCGGACGGGGTCCTCGCCCTGGACGCCTGGCGCGGGGACCCGGCCGCCGCCGCCCGGCCCACCGTGGCCACGGCCGTGCGCTACAGCCTCGAGGAGCTGGCCGAGCGCCGTCCCGGCAACAGCGTGGAGGTGCGCGTCCCGCCCTTCGGCGTGACCCAGTGCGTGGCCGGGCCCCGGCACACCCGCGGCACCCCGCCCAACGTCGTCGAGACCGATGCCGGCACCTGGCTGGGCCTGGTCACGGGCGCCCTGACCTGGTCCGAGGCCGTGGCCGCGGGAACGGTTGTGGCCTCGGGCACACGGACCGATCTGGCGGACGCCCTCCCCCTCTTTCCCCGGTAGCCTTGAGGGCATGACCTCCGCAGCATCCCCCTCGTCGCGCCCGCCCGCGCGGAAGTGGCCGCGCCGGCGCCGCCGGCCGGCGGCCGTGCCGCTCGCCGCGGCCGGCAGCCAGCAGATGACGCTGCGCCGCGCGCCCAACATCTGGGCGTTCGTGGTGCTCGGCGGTGTCGTCGGCATCGTCGTGGGCGTGCTGGTCGGCCTGGCCGGCGGGGAGAGCGCCCAGTTCACCCAGGGTGCCGTGGTCATGTTCATGGTCTCCGTCTTCGCCGTGCTCGGCCTCGCCGCCGGGGCGGTGGTCGCCCTCGTGCTGGACCGCCTCTCGGTGGCCCGCGCGCGGGCCGTGACGACCGAGGTCGTGGGCGAGGACGACCCCGCGGACCCGCAGCCCGAGCACCGCCAGGCTGCGGCCCCGGAAGCTGCGGATCCGGAGGCCGAGGACCCGCGGCCCACCGACCCCCGAGCGTGAGAGAAGCTGATCGACGTGGTTCACCCTGACGGACAACTCAGCCACGACCTGCTCCCCGGAGAGAAGGGCCCCCAGGACGCGTGCGGCGTGTTCGGCGTGTGGGCCCCCGGGGAGGAGGTCGCCAAGCTGGCCTACTACGGCCTCTACGCGCTGCAGCACCGCGGCCAGGAGTCGGCCGGCATCGCCGCCAGCGACGGGGAGCGCATCGCCGTCTACAAGGACATGGGCCTGGTCTCCCAGGTCTTCGACGAGACGACGCTCAACACCCTGACCGGGCACCTGGCCGTGGGCCACTGCCGGTACTCCACCACGGGCGGCTCCCACTGGGCCAACGCGCAGCCCACCCTGGGCGCCACCCCCCACGGGACCGTGGCGCTGGCGCACAACGGCAACCTCACCAACTCGGCCGAGCTCTACGACAAGCTCATCGACAAGTCCGGCTTCCCCTCGCGCGGTGAGATGGCGCAGGGCAACACCACGGACACCGCCCTGGTGACCGCGCTGCTGGCCGAGCACCCGCACGGCTCCCTCGAGGACGCCGCGATGCAGCTGCTCCCCCAGCTCGTGGGCTCCTTCTGCCTGGCGTTCATGGACGAGCACACCCTCTACGCGGCCCGCGACCCGCAGGGCATCCGCCCGCTGGTCCTCGGCCGGCTGGACCGCGGCTGGGTGGTGGCCTCGGAGACCGCCGCCCTGGACATCGTGGGCGCGTCCCTCGTCCGGGAGATCGAGCCCGGCGAGTTCGTGGCCATCGACGAGCACGGCCTGCGCTCGCAGCGCTTCGCCGAGACCCGCCGCGCGGCGTGCGTCTTCGAGTACGTGTACCTGGCCCGCCCGGACACCACCATCAACGGCCGCTCCGTGTACGAGTCCCGCGTGGAGATGGGCCGCCGGCTGGCCCGGGAGCACCGGGTCGAGGCCGACCTGGTCATGCCGACCCCCGAGTCCGGGACCCCCGCCGCCATCGGCTACGCCGAGGAGTCCGGGATCCCCTTCGGCAACGGCCTGGTCAAGAACGCCTACGTGGGCCGGACCTTCATCCAGCCCTCGGACACCATCCGGCAGCTGGGGATCCGGCTCAAGCTCAACCCGCTGAAGTCGGTGGTGGCCGGCAAGCGCCTGATCGTCATCGACGACTCGATCGTGCGTGGCAACACTCAGCGCGCGCTCATCCGGATGCTGCGCGAGGCCGGGGCCGCGGAGATCCACGTGCGGATCTCCTCCCCGCCCATCAAGTGGCCGTGCTTCTACGGCATCGACTTCGCCTCCCGGGCGGAGCTGATCGCCAACGGCCTGGGGGTCGACGAGATCCGGGCGTCCCTGGGCGCGGACTCCCTCGGCTACATCTCCGAGGACGGCATGGTCTCGGCCACCCGGCAGGAGCGTTCGGAGCTGTGCACGGCCTGCTTCTCCGGGACGTACCCCACCCGCCTGCCGGACGCGGACAAGCTGGGCAAGAACGTCTTCGAGGCCCGCACCCCGGTGGACTCCTCGCCCCGGCGGGAGCCGGGCGGGCCGTCCGTGGCCCAGCGGCCCGAGCACGCCTCCGCCGTCTCCATCGACACCCGGCCCTCCTCCGACGACGGCCTGTCCCGCCGGGCGGCCGGGCGCACCCGCATCTCCGACCAGGACCCGGGCGTGCACGAGGGCTCCACGGGCTGCGACCCGGGGCCGGACTCCGACCTCGAGGACCTGCTGCTGCCCGAGGACCGGGTCCCGGCCGGGCCCGGGACCCCCTCTGCCGCCCAGCCCGCCACCCAGCCCGAGACCGCGAAGGACGCCTGACCATGGCCCAGCACCCCTCCTCCACGCACCGCACCGTCACCTACGCCAGCGCGGGCGTGGACGTCGAGGCCGGCGACCGCGCCGTCGAGCTCATGAAGAGCGCGGTCAAGGCCACGCACACCCCGAACGTGATCGGCGGGGTCGGAGGGTTCGCAGGCCTGTTCGACGTCTCCGAGCTCACGGGCTACCGCAAGCCCTACCTCGCGACCTCCACCGACGGCGTCGGCACGAAGGTCGCGATCGCCCAGACCCTCGACGTGCACGACACCATCGGCTTCGACCTCGTGGGCATGGTCGTCGACGACATCGTGGTGGTGGGGGCCAAGCCCCTGTTCATGACCGACTACATCGCCACGGGCCGGGTGGTGCCCGAGCGGATCGCCGACATCGTGCGCGGCATCGCCGCCGCCTGCGAGCAGGCAGGCACCGCGCTGGTGGGCGGGGAGACCGCCGAGCACCCGGGGCTGCTGCGCCCGGACGAGTACGACGTGGCGGGGGCGGCCACCGGCGTGGTCGAGGCCGACGAGCTGCTGGGCCCGGACCGGGTCCGCGCCGGGGACGTGGTCATCGGCATGGCCTCCTCCGGGCTGCACTCCAACGGCTACTCCCTGGTGCGCAAGGTCATCAACGTGGCCGGCTGGTCCCTGGACCGGCAGGTCACCGAGCTCGGCCGGACCCTGGGAGAGGAGCTGCTCGAGCCCACCCGCGTGTACGCCGCCGACGTCCTGGACCTCGCGGCCGCCTTCCCCGTCAACGGCCCGGACCGCACCACCGGCCACGGCGTGCGCGGCTTCAGCCACGTCACCGGCGGCGGCCTCGCCGCCAACCTCGCCCGGGTGCTGCCCGCCGGTCTGGAGGCGACCGTGGACCGCTCCACCTGGGAGCTGCCCGCGGTCTTCCAGCTGATCGGCCAGCTCGGCAACGTCCCGCTGCCCGACCTCGAGCGGACCCTCAACCTCGGCGTGGGGATGGTCGCGATCGTCGACCCGGCCGTGGCCGAGGACGCCGTCGCCCACCTCGCCGCCCGCGGCCTGAGCGCGTGGGTCATGGGCACCGTGGCCGAGATCGACCCCGCCACCGAGCACAGCGGCCCCGACTGGGTGCAGGGCGCCAAGGGCGTGGACGGCGGCGCGGTGCGCATGGTCAGCGCCTACGCCGGCTGAGCGGGCCCCGCAGCGCATGACAGGACCGCCCGGGCGGATGCTCGGGCGGTCCTGTCATGCGAAGAGAAGTTCCGGGAGCGTCCCGGGCTGTTCCGGGGCGGTCCGGGAACGCAAAGAAGGTGCTCGTCCTGGACGGGCACCTGTTGCGTGATGCGGTGGAGACGAGCGGAGCCCCCGGCCTTTACCGGCGGTAGTCCTCGTCGTAGTCGTCGGCGTACTTGTCGACGTAGGCCGAGTAGTCGTCCTCGTCCTCTTCGACGGTCTCCTCGACCGGCTCCCGCAGCGGCGGCATCTGCTCGCTGCCGCGCAGCTCCCGCTGGAGTGCCGTGAGGTCGGTCTGCGGGCTGAAGTACTTCATCTCCCGCGCCTGCCGTGTCGCCTTCGCCTTTTGACGGCCGCGCCCCATGGCGTGACCCCCTCTGTCTCTTGGTCCGGACGGCGGCACTCAGGCACAGAGTACGGCCCCGGAAATGTCGTATGAATGGTTCGTGAGACCAGGGTACATGGTTTGCCGGTCCGGTGCGCCCGCTCCGCCGCGCGCACGGTGGACTGTCGGGAACCTCACGGGGGACGGCCGGACCCCGGTCCGCGACCGCGCGGGGCGGGCCGGGACCGGGTCTCCCCCGGTCCCGGCCCGCGGCCCGGAACGGCCACCCCTCGGGGCTCAGCCCGCGGCGTGCGCCTCCTCGCGCACCGCGCTGACGGTCAGCCCGTCCGCCACGACGTCCGCGTTGACGTCCACCCGCACGGTGTCGCCGTCCACGACCGTCCCGGACAGGATCGCCTTGGCGAGCTTGTCCCCGATCTCCCGCTGCACCAGCCGGCGCAGCGGCCGGGCGCCGTAGGCGGGGTCGTAGCCGGTGATGCCCAGCCACTCGGTCGCCGCCGGGGTGACCTCCAGGCTCAGGCGCCGCTGACCCAGCCGGTCGGCCAGCTGGGCGACCTGGATGTCCACGATCTTCGACAGGTCGGCCGTGGACAGCGGGTCGAACAGGATGACGTCGTCGAGCCGGTTGAGGAACTCGGGCTTGAACGAGGCGTTGACCACGTTCATCACCGCCTCCCGCTTGGCGTCCTGGTCGATCGTCTGGTCCACCAGGAACTGGCTGCCCAGGTTCGAGGTGAGGATCAGGATGACGTTGCGGAAGTCCACGGTCCGGCCCTGGCCGTCGGTGAGCCGCCCGTCGTCGAGCACCTGCAGCAGGATGTCGAAGACGTCCGGGTGGGCCTTCTCGATCTCGTCGAGCAGGACCACCGAGTACGGCCGGCGCCGCACCGACTCGGTCAGCTGACCCCCCTCCTCGTAGCCGACGTAGCCCGGAGGGGCGCCGACCAGCCGGGAGACGGTGTGCTTCTCGCCGTACTCGGACATGTCGATCCGCACCAGGGCGCGCTCGTCGTCGAACTGGAACTCCGCCAAAGACTTCGCCAGCTCGGTCTTGCCCACACCGGTGGGGCCCAGGAACAGGAAGGAGCCGATCGGCCGGTTCGGGTCGGAGATGCCCGCGCGCGAGCGGCGCACGGCGTCCGCGACCGCCTGCACGGCGCGGTGCTGGCCGATGAGCCGCTTGCCGAGCAGCTCCTCCATGTGCAGGAGCTTCTCGGTCTCGCCCTGCAGCATGCGCCCGGCGGGGATGCCGGTCCAGGCCGAGATCACCTCGGCCACGTCGTCGGCCGTGACCTCCTCGGAGACCATGGTGTCGTGCGGGGCGGAGGTGTCCTCCTGCTCCTGGGCGACGTCGAGCTCCTTCTGCAGCGCGGGGATCTCCCCGTAGAGCAGCCGGGACGCCTCGGCGAGGTCGCCCTGGCGCTGGGCCATCTCCGCCTGCGAGCGCAGGTTGTCGATCCGCTCCTTGAGGTCGCCGACACGGTTCAGGCCGGCCTTCTCGGCCTCCCAGCGGGCGTTGAGGGCGTCCAGCTCGGCCCGCTTGTCGGCCAGCTCCTGGCGCAGCGCGGCCAGCCGCTCGACCGACGCCGGGTCGGTCTCCCGCTCCAGGGCGAGCTCCTCCATGGTCAGCCGGTCGACGGCGCGGCGCAGCTGGTCGATCTCCTCCGGGGCGGAGTCGATCTCCATGCGCAGCCGGGACGCGGCCTCGTCGACGAGGTCGATGGCCTTGTCCGGGAGCTGGCGGCCGGGGATGTACCGGTTGGACAGCGTCGCGGCCGCGACCAGGGCGGAGTCCGCGATCTGGACCTTGTGGTGGGCCTCGTAGCGCTCCTTGAGCCCGCGCAGGATGGCCACGGTGTCCTCCACGGAGGGCTCCCCGACGTAGACCTGCTGGAAGCGGCGCTCCAGGGCGGCGTCCTTCTCGATGTTCTCCCGGTACTCGTCCAGGGTGGTCGCCCCGATCAGGCGCAGCTCGCCGCGGGCGAGCATGGGCTTGAGCATGTTGCCCGCGTCCATCGAGCCCTCGGCGGCGCCCGCGCCGACGACGGTGTGCAGCTCGTCGATGAAGGTGACGACCCGCCCCTCGGACTGCTTGATCTCCTCCAGGACGGCCTTGAGGCGCTCCTCGAACTCGCCGCGGTACTTGGCGCCGGCGACCATCGACCCGAGGTCCAGGGAGATCAGCGTCTTGTCCCGCAGGGACTCGGGGACGTCCCCGGCGACCATGCGCTGGGCGAGACCCTCGACTACGGCCGTCTTGCCGACGCCGGGCTCGCCGATGAGCACGGGGTTGTTCTTGGTGCGGCGGGACAGCACCTGGACCACGCGGCGGATCTCGGAGTCGCGCCCGATCACGGGGTCGAGCTTGCCCTCGCGGGCCATCGCGGTCAGGTCGGTGCCGAACTTCTCGAGCGCCTGGAAGGTGCCCTCGGGATCGGGGGTGGTCACCCGGCGGTCTCCTCTCACGGACGGGACGGTGGTCTTGAGCTGGTCGGGGCCGGCGCCGGCGGTGCGCAGGATCTCGCCGACCCTGCCCTCCTGCTGGGCGAGGCCGTACAGGAGGTGCTCCGTGGAGATGTACTCGTCCCCCAGGGACTTGGCGAACTGCTCCGCGGCCTGGATGACCTGCAGCGCGCCGCGGTTGAACTGGGCCTGGGCGGTCGAGGCCCCGGACGCGGAGGGCAGGGCCTTGATGGCGGCGCTGGCCTGCGCGGACACGGCGTCGACGTCGGCGCCGGTGGCCTTCAGGACGGCGACGGCCACGCCCTCGCGCTGGTCCATCAGCGCCTTGAGGATGTGGGCGGGCTCGACCTGCGGATTGCCCGCGGTCGAGGCGTTGGTGGAGGCGGCGGCGAGGGCCTCCTGCGACTTGGTGGTGAACTTGGTCTCCACAGCAGCTCCTTGTGAACGATCGGGCGAACCGACCCGGGCGCCTCTCGCCTCGGAGTGCGGTCGGGCAGTTCAGCTAACCTGAGTCTACGTCACTCAACCCTGGCGGGCCAGCACATATTTCCCCGGGGGTGGACTCGCCGGCTCGGCCCTCGTGTAGGTTCCCGAATAACATGTCTCGTTCCACATTTTTTGTCGTGTAGGTGTCACATTTACTAGTTTCCTGTCGCAGGCGGACCATAAGAGGATGAACCTGGCCGCCTTCGAGGTGCAGTACCGGCGGGAAGTTGGAAATGAGCTCGTCACGACAACGCTGGATCAGGTGGACAGCGCTGAAGTGTTACGCGGTATCGCCGTGCGGACACCCCCTTCGTTCGAGTCCCAACGCCACTATCCCGGCGACTTCTGGTCGGCAACGACCGGCCGTACACACGTCTATGAGAGCCTGCTAGAGCTGGACCGCCTCTGGTTGGCGGACTTCGATCCACAAACCACAGCCCTGCTGACCCAGCCATTCCGGGTCACCGGTCCGGACGGTAGTGAGTCACGTCGGCACGTGCCGGACCTTCTGCTTGCTACTAAGAAGTGGTTTCAATAGTCCTTCCGGGGCAGTCGCCGGGCGCAAATGATGGTGATCGCCAAAGTGGCCACCGCGGTGATCGTGGTGGCGCTGCGGTCGTAACGCACGGCCAGGCGTCGGAAGGCCAGCAGCCAGGAAATGGTGCGTTCCACGACCCAGCGGTGCCGGCCGAGGCGTTCGCTGGAGTCCACGCCGATGCGGGCGATGCGGGCGGTGATCCCGCGCCGGCAAAGGTAGCGGCGCACCCGTTTGTTGTCGTAGGCCTTGTCCGCGTGCAGCTTGACCGGCCGGCGCCGTGGACGGCCGCGGCCTCGACCCTTGACCGGGCTCAAACTGTCCAGGATCGGCTCGACCAGCATGGAGTCGTGGCGGTTGGCTCCGGTGATGGCCACCGCTAGCGGCAGTCCGTCAGCTGTCACCAGCAGGTGGTACTTCGTGCCGAGTTTGCCGCGATCCGTGGGGTTGGGCCCCGTCAGCTCGCCCCCCTTTTCGCCCGGACGCTCACCGAGTCCAGGCAAGCTCTCGACCAGTCCAGCGCCCCATCGTGCCCGAGCTGCTCGAGCACGGCGTGGTGCAGCTTCTCCCACACCCCGGCTTCCTGCCAGGCCCGTAGCCGGCGCCAGCAGGTGATCCCGGAGCCGAAGCCCAGCTCCACGGGCAGCTTCTTCCACGCGATGCCGTTCTCGGCCACGAACAGGATGCCGTTGAGGGCCGCTCGGTCATCCACGCGCGGTCGCCCGGTGCGCCCGTTCTTCGCCGGCGGGGGCGGTGGGACCAAGGGTTCCAGCAACTCCCACAACTGGTCGCTGACCAGCCGCCCGGAGGCCTTCTGACTCGTCATGGCAGCCATGATCACCAGTCAGGCAGGCACCGCTCAATGCCTCACCCATAACTATTGAAACCATTTCTTAGCTCGGCGTCAGCAGGCAGACCATCTACACGGCGCTGAACGGCGAGGGCAGGTACGCGCCAGCCGCCAGATAGTGAGAGCCGACCACAGAGCCCCGCGATCTGACGGCGCAAGACTCTTCGTTGCCCGGGAAAGCAGCTGCGAATGGGAGAATTGAACCATGCCTTTTGAACATGCGAGCTCCGATAGCTCGGCCTCCAAGGTCGTCTCCATGGACACCGACGTCCTCCCCCTTGGTGAGCGCGCGCTGCGCAGCATCCTGGACCATGTGACCCTCGTGGGCGACGAGGCGGAGACCACCTATCTCGAGGTCAAGAGCAGTCTCGACCTCAGCAGCAAGGCGGGCGTGGCCAAGGTCGCGAAGTTCCTCCTGGGTGCCGCCAATCGGCGTCCGCACGAGGCCGCCAGGCACCTCCACGGCTACGCGGTGCTGGTCATCGGCGCGCAGAAGGGCGTTGCACCGGGCGTCCCTCGCGGCGTCGAGGCCCACGAGCTCGAGGACCGGCTTCGCCCCTACCTCGGACCTCAATTCCCGGCGTTCGAGTTCGGGAGGATCGGCGTTGACGCCGAGAACGAGGTGCTGTTCGTCATCGCCCAGCCGCCGCAGGACGGGCAGACGATATTCCCGTGCCACAAGAGCCTCCAGGGCGACGAACGCCGCGACAGCCTTGAGGACGGCGCGATTTACGTGCGCGGCACCAGCAACACGCGGCCAGCTCGCTCCGGTGAAGTCCTCGCCCTCGTGGAGCGGGCCCGCGGCGGTGGAAAGCCGCCCATCGAGCTCGAGGTGGAAGTGCTCGGTTCCATCTGCCGAGTCGACCGCGTGGGGGAAGTCCTAGAGCACCTGCACGAGTTCGAAGAGGAAAATTTCAAGAAGCAGGAACAGCCCGCGACAAACGCCTTCGCTTCGACATCGACCTTCCTGGCGTCGAGCATCCTTGGCGGAACGGGGCCTCAGTCAGCGGAGGACCGGGAGGAAGCCTTGGATGCGTGGCGGATCGGGAAGCCTGAGCACATCGCGAAGGGTCGAGAGCACTTCCTCGGCGTTGGTCTGCCGGGAGCAGGCATCCGTGTGGTCAGCCGCGATAGGTTCATCGGCAAGCCACATCTGATCGTGACCTTCCATGACTGCGAACTGCTCGATCATCTCGAGACCGACGATGCAGACTACGAGAAAGTGATCGAGCCCGTCGTGCGGCGGCATGACCCATTTGGCACGGCAATCGATTACTCGGCCCTCCGGCCCTTCCCCCGGGGACACCCCGTCGCTTGGAGCAACCGCGGCAAAGACGCCGAAGTTGTCCTCACGCCGGAATCGTTTCGGCCGAACGTGCCATGGACGAGCGACCAGGACGACTACGTGATCCTCGCGCGGGATCCGCAGGCCAGGTCGGTGACCGTGACCTGGGTCCTCACCGAGGACGGCAACGACGCAGTGACCAGCGGCGAGCTCCGGGTTCCGACAGCCAGCCTCATCGACGCAACCGACCTGTTCACAGCAGTGTTCCTGGAAGAGGACTGATCTCCCCCTCCCCCCGATGCCTTTCTCGTGACCCGTCCGTCCAGCAGGATGGAGGGGTGCTGAGCGGCCGGTCCTCGGCATGATCATTTGTCCCCAGGGTGCTTTCTCGTCATGGTCGCAACAGCGGGTGGTCCGGGAAGGGTAGCAAGGCGGAAAAAAGCTCTGCCGGCGTCCGACCATCGAGCACCGCTCGGGGCCGATGGTTGAGCTGGTGAGCGACGCCTCGCAGGTGCTCCGGGGCGTGAACCGACAGGTCGGTGCCCTTCGGAAAGAACTGGCGCAGCAGACCATTGGTGTTCTCGTTCGTGCCCCGTTGCCAGGGCTTGCCCTTCTCACAAAAGAACACCGGGCAGTCCGGGTCCGCACTGACCTCTCGGTGCCGGGACATTTCGATGCCCTGGTCCCAGGTGATCGAGCGCCGTAGGTTCGGGGGCAGGGTGCCCAGGGCGGCCACCAGGCCGCGGTGGACAAGTTCGGCATGGCGGGATCCGGGCACCGGGATCAGCACGGTGCAGCGGGTGGCGCGTTCGACCAGCGTGGCGATGTTGGAACGGTGCCCGGGGCCGGCGATGAGATCGCCTTCCCAGTGCCCAGGCTCGAGTCGCTCGAGCACGTGGGCGGGGCGGTCGCTGATCATTTGCAGCGGCAGCCCGAACCGGGCCCGGCGCCGGGACGGGTGGCGATGGGCCTTCCGATAGGTGCGTCCGGTGCGCAGGCAGGACCGTTGTCCCCGGGGCAGGGGCGGGAGCTGGTGGCGGTAGACGGCGCGGTAGATCGTCTCGTGCGCCAGGTGGCGTTTGCGCTGGCCCGGGAAGGTCGCCGGCAGGGCATGGGCGATCTGCGAGGGGCTCCAGTACTCGGCCAGCCGCGCGGCGACCCAGCCTCCCAGCTGGGCGTCGGCCTCGACCTTGAGCCGATGGTGGCGCCGCCGGCGGTGGCGTGCGCGCTGTTCGGCGGTGAAGGGCCGGTAGGCGGTGAGCCCGCCGAGGTTGCGGCGCACCTCGCGCGAGATCGTCGAGGGAGCCCGGCCCAGCAGCGCGGCGATGCCACGCAGGCTGGTGCCAGCCCGGAGCTCATCGGCGATGACCAGCCGCTCTTCCTGGGAGAGGAACCGGGCGGAGATCGGCTGTGGGGTCGCGGTGAGTGCCTCGAAGATGACCACGGTGCCGTCGGGTCGGGCCACCCGGTAACCGTTCTTCCAGTTGTTCGCCGAGCTGCGACTGACCCCCAGTTCACGGGCCGCGGCGGCCACGGCCCAGCCCTGCCCGATCATCTTCAGGAACTGTTCGCGCTTGGCCGACATCGGCCGCCGCCCGACGCGGCGATCATGTCCTCGCAGTGGTGCTGTCATGGCCTAACTTTCGGTCAGGTGTTGCGACCATGACGAGAAAGCACCCAGTCACCCATGATTCGGAAGGTGTAGTCACCGAGGACTGGTCCGGTGGTCACGGATCGCTAATAGAGGCGAGACCCTTTCGGGACCTTCGTAACGTGGACGCCGAGCATGACCACCACCCTGCCGGCCAGCATGCGCAGATGCCTGTGCAGGAGAAGGGACTCGATCGTGTCGGAGCAACCACAACCGGCGGTGTTCGTCGGCCTCGACGTCGGCAAATCCGACCACCACGCCGCAGCGGTGACAACGGTCGGGAAGACGGTGTTCGACAAGGCACGGGCCGGTGCTGATGATCGTGGACTAGCCGGCCATCATCGGGGCGCTGCCGGTGGCCGTCGCCGAGATCCTCGACGGGGCCGCTGTGGCCTATCTGCCCGGTCTGGCGATGCGCCGGATCGCTGACCTGCACCCGGGCACCGCGAAGACCGACGCCCGGGATGCGTTGATTGTCGCCGAGGCGGCCCGGACCATGCCGCACACCCTGCGGAACATCCGGGTGCGCCCACCTGGCGGTCTGTGCGGCATGGGAGGGGTTCGCCGGTGCTGCATGATGGTGGGCGGCGTGTAGAGCCAAGGAAGCGGGTAACGGGTCGGTGGCAAGACAGGGCGGTAGCAAGAAGCGGGCACCATGGGTTAAGAACCATGCGGACCAGGAGCACCAGAGTGGGCCGAGGCAGCACGACCCCGCACCGGCGGCTGCGGCGTCAACGGCCCGGAACCCACCCCCGGTGGTATCCCCTGCGAAGGCACCCCTTTGGAAGCGTGCCGGGACATGGGTTGGGCTGACGGTGCTGACCTTCGCGGGCGGCATGGTGGGCGGTGCACTTGAAGGACGGTTCGGCCCCGATGTCCAGGCGGCAGTCAATCAGCACACCCGCATCGGGGAACCTGTAGTCGCAAACCCATTCGTGCGGCCCCAGTCGGGCGACATGTGGCTGCCCAACGCCACCTTGAAGCCGGACGATGTCGCTGACCTGGCGGCTACGGAACCCAACGGGCAAGCGGTGAAACTGGCGCAGCGGGGCGCGGTCCTGTTCGGGGACCGCAAAATGGAGCTGACCTTGGTGGGGAACAGGCCGGACCAGGTGCGGGTCGTGGACATCAGGCCCGAGTCCACCTGCTCCGACTTTGGTGACGGCACGCTGTTTCAGCTCGTGCCGCATGGTGGTGGCGTCCCAAGCACGGAACGGCTGTTCATCAATGTGGAGGACCCCAACGCTCCGGCCATGGGGTTCGACCCGGACGTGCTGAACAAGCCGGGTGGGGCTGATGGTGTGGATCTGTCGAAGGGGACGCCCTACTTCAACAACAAGTCCATCACCTTGAAGCGCAACGAGCAGCAGTTCCTGCTGGTGGAGCTGCGCAGCGAAACGAAGTGGTGCTCCTTCGACCTCGTCATGACCGTGGAGGAAGCGAACGGGGAGCGGATGGAGCAGCGCGTCCTGGGTGAAGGCAACGAGATGACCATTGCCCCTGATATTTGGTGGATGGTTGAGGACCGCCTAGACACCACCGAGTCCTACATGGGCGGGGAACTGTGCGACCGCTTACAGGCCGTGCCCCGGGACGAGAACGGCGAGCTTACCGCCAAACCATGCTACTGAACGCAGCAGGGGCAGTAGATCGGATCCGGCGGTGATGTGGCGTCCCTGACCAGTCTTACACCTCGTCGCTAAGCCCCGAGGCACGATGGGCGGCGGACCGCACCAAGACGTCCCGGTCGCACGCCAGTTCCTCCACCAGCCAGTGCGAGGCGGGAGGCGTCCGTTCGCGCACCGCCGTGTGCACACATGGCTAGGCGTCCCACATGACAGAGCGTCGATGGAAGTCGGGGCAGTCCCCATCATCCCCATGTGGGAGGCACCCTCTACCTTTGGGAGTAGGGGTGATGGCAGCGGCATCAGGGCGCTGCCCGCGAGGTCCGAGGGGATGGGGGAGCCTAGATGAGCGGCACGCATGGTCTCAACGAAAAGTAACTGTGGTTGTTGAGGAACGGGGTCATGCTGACCGGTGAGACCTTCCAAAACAAAGAGCGCATCAAAAAGTTCATGGGGGACCACGCCTTCTACTTCGGGAACCGGTACAGCAACGGGGACAAGCACTGGTATGCCCACCCCGACAAGGTCGATGAGCTGGTGGCCCTCATCCCGGACCTCGGGTACATCCCTTCTAGACACGCCCCCGTCTCCAAGACCACCTACCGCTACGACTGCAAGGACAGTCAGACGGGCATCGAGTACGACATCAACAATGATGAGCACTGGCACATCATCCATGCCACCAAGCCTGGAACCAACGTCAAGGACACCGCCAAAAGCAACCAGAATCTGGTGTGTCCCGAGAAGGGGTGCAACATCAGGTTCAAGACCGTGATGGGATCCAAGGAGCGGGCGCTGCACCGCAAAAAGTTTGAGGACGACTGCGAGAAGTGCGGCAAGATCAGCACTCCGCCGGAGGCCGAGTCTTCTGACCCACCTGAGCACCTTAAGTACGTGTACACACCCGGCGCCATTCCGTGAAATAGCCGTGCGGTGTTGACTCCACCTCCGCTCGATCCCGAACCCGAGTTCACCCCGGAACCTGAGCCGGACCCTGTTTCTCCCGAGCCGGTAGCTGTCGAGGATCCTCAGCTTGAGCCCGTCGCCGAGGAGCCTTCCCTCACCTCTGATGAGCCCGTGGTGATTCCTCCTCCTGTGCCGGACCATCCCAGCCTGATCCGAGACGCGCAGCCGCCAGCCAACGACAAGACGAATGGCTGCCACGGACTGACCAAGAAAGCATGGGTGCTAGGAGCACTGACTTTCATCTTCCTGGCGCTGACCCTGGTTCTGTGGATGTTCATCCAGTGACCGTGTGGAGGTGGAGCCATAGGTGAAATGCGAGACGAGTTGGAGCGCCGGGTCCTGCAAATCGGGCTGATGCGGCGGATCGGGCAGGTGGACACCGCCGAGATGATGCAGCTCCTCCGAGAGCTCTTGAAGCACGGTGACATCACTGAGGAACCGGTCGGCCGGGTGCTCGAGGAGCGCCTGCTCACCGAGGCGGAGCATGTCAACCGATGAATAACGCATGGACTTCGCCGGGGCGGCGATGCTTGTCTGCGCGCTAGGCTGGAATGCTCTATTCAAGTGGGGCTACATCTTTGCGAATTTGACCGGACGGGTGCGCTGCGGCCGTCCCGCCGAGACGGCCGACCTACAAGGCGGTGTCGACTTGCTTATCGGCAAGGCTTGTGCCGCCCACAACGCCGTAACGAAGGGGAACTTCGAGGTGCATCGTACCCTAGTCGAGGGGCACCGTAACGATTGATTGGCTGTTACTGCGGTCAGATGAGGACTTCGACCAGTTAGTGTCCGTCCCCAGCTTTGACGCATTTCATAGGTTTTCTGGCGTGGCCTGCGCGTCACCGTACGGGCCCTTTTTTCGGTACTTGAGTAGGTAGATGATGCCGCACATCAAGCGCCACGGGTCGTCCCTGAACATGCCAAGACCCGTGTTGCACTCCCGGCACAGCAACCCACGGTTGCAGTTGCCGCAAGTGGGCGTCTTAGGACAGCACGTATGGTCGTGATCGACACACATTTCCCGAGCGTCACCCGTTTCTTCCCGAGTTCGGAAGCAAGAACCACACCTCCCGCCCTGAGCGGACATCAGCGCATCGTACTGCTCCGGCGACATCTTGTATGTCATAAGTCGCTTTTGAGCCCGGAACGCCGCTTCATTCCTGTCACGGTATTCCCTTTGACATGACCGGCATGTGGGGCTCAGTCCATCGGGCATGCGCTTGCTCTTGTTGAAGTTTTCTGAGGTGTCTGGCTTCCAGATTAGGCACTTGACACACTGTTTACGGTTTTGTTCGTCCCGGATCGCTGCGGACCCGTGTGGCAAATTTTGCGGACTGTAGGCCCTCAGCGGCGCAAGCTCACGGCCTTGCCGTAGCTGCGCCATATGGCCCTCGCAGTACGTCGCCCATTTGACAGGACGCGTGCATGCTGGCCCTGCGCACGTTCGACCCACTCCGGTATGCGGGACGTACGGTGTTAGCTCTGTCAGCGGCTGGCCCTTCGACCACTGCTTGTGGTGGCCAGCGCACCGACCTTTGTTGCGGGCGGGGCGGCCACATCCCTCAAACGAGCAAACGCGCCAATTTTTCCGTGTCACCAGTCGCTCCTAGTTCAGTGGAGTGACGGGTCTCCGGGGATATGCAGTTACCGGGGGGAAGGGATGGGTGCACTTACTACACACCCTGGGATGCCATCTGTCAACGGTGCTGAGATAAGGAGCGGCAGACGTCTGACCGTCTCTTCACTCCAGCTTTCTCTGCGATGGCAACCACCCTTAAAGATGACTTGGCATACTCCGTGCAAGGATGCTGCACATACGCTGTCGATGTGTCACGCTACCGCGGCAACAAGTTGCCGCAATCTTAGGTCAGTCCCGACGCGGGAAATCGCATTTACCGGAAGGAATCGAATCGCTAGCGAACTTGACGCCCCCCATACTCATCTCCCCACCGAGGCATCGGGACTCATCAAAGTTAATTCTTCCCTTGAAAAGTACGTGCTCAAAACGTGTCGAGGCGCCAGTGAACTCGGCTCTTTGAAAGTCTGTCGCCTCTCCTCTAAATTCAACCTCCCCAAAATGCACCACCTTGCTAGCGAAGGCGGCGGCAACGAAACCTGTGTACTCTCCCTCAAAAACAGCACCTCTAAAGTCACTCCAGATTGCCAAGAAGGCAGCCCCGACAAAGTCAGAGCGCCTGCTCTTAAAGAGGGCAAGCTGGAAGTCAGTTTTTTCGCCGCTAAATTCCGCATGTCCGAAATGCACCGTCTCGGACCCAAACACAGTCTCGCGGAAGTTCGCGGCCGTCTCGATAAACTTTACCCCTGAAAAATCCGCATAATCACCAGCGAACTTAGCTTTCTGGAAGACGCTGTCCTCCGCGACAAACTGGGCGTCCGCAAAGCTCACATTTTTACTTATAAACTCGGCACTTACAAAACCGACATATTTTCCGGCAAATCGCGCCTCCGCGAAACTCGTGTACGAACCAACAAAACGGGCCCCACTGAACTCGGCATTGTCGGCCAAGAAGTAGGCCTCGGTGAAGTTTGTGGACTCGGACCTAAAGACAGCTTTCATGAAACTGGTGCCGCCCCCAGAAAACCTCACGTTTTCAAAATCAGTAATCCCACCCAAAAATTCAGCTTCCGTAAAATTCGCACCACTTCCAGAAAAAGTGGCGCCCGAAAAACGCACTGATCCAGCGAAACGAGCCTTGGAAAAATCTACGTAGTCGAATGTGGTATTGCTAAAATCAAAGTCAAGATTCGACCATGTCACCAATGCGCCTTCACGAAGGTGTTGCACAATAATCCGCATGATCGTCTGACGAGTCGCCCGATCATGCGGACGCATGACAATTGTTTGCTCCACCTTCTCTTCTGCACCTGCATCCCCCTGTGTGGTTCGTGTATGCACCAACTCCGACACGGAGGACGAGACCCTAATGCCCTGGGCGCCGTCCGTGACATAGGGCAATCGCATATACGCACATAGAACATCGACGCACTGTTGCCTGCGCTCACGAGTTGATCTGTCAGCCAGACCTGCCAAGGCATAAGCACCTGCAGCTTGTACCGTTGGATTTTCATCGCCAAGTTGGCGCGCTGACTCCGCCAACTGCTCCAAGAAATGGCCCTCCTCGACGCCTCGTTGCCGACGGTACGCAATGAGCACGCCGACGACCCCCACCACGCCCGCCCCGATATACAAAACCATCCGCGAGACGCCATACCTAGTGGTTTCTGCACCCTGGTCGAGCTCCCATACCCACTTATGCCCAAACAGCCAGCCCAGCGCGACCCACAGGGCGGCAGCAAACACGGCCAAACATACAATTGTCACTGCCGAAGCCTTGAGAAGACTCCAAGGGTTCTCTCGATACCGACGGGAGAGCCGCGCGCGGAGGGGATGCCACCAAGCAATGTCCTCATACCACTGACCCAAGTAGGAGGTGAGCGCAGTCCAGGAGAACGCGCGGATCTGACGATCGATGTACCTCCGGAGGGGACGCCACCAAGCAATGTCCTCGTACCACAGACTCAGAAATGCCTTGAGTCCCTCTAGCATTCGCGAACTACCCATACCAATATTCAATCTCACTTCCGGAGGGACCATTGTCGAAGAGTAGCCGCTACGCATCCGGACGCCACTGAGCGAAATCACGGCGAGCATGTGGTCTTCCTGGATCGTGTTCAGGGCAGAGTTGTTGACTGGCGAGCTTCCGACCCGAGTCCAGCGGGGTTAGAAGGAAGCGCGACGGGTAGACAGTCGCACCATCGTCGCCTCTGGGCAGAGGATTCCGACAAGTTCGTGAGAACCCACTACTGGACCTTCGTGAGTATTCCCCAGTCACAGCGAGGTACTTCTGGCAGATGCAGCCGGAACCTACACCTCGGGCCGCACCGAGCGGCGCACGCGCGCCGCAGCCACTGCGCCGCCCCGCGTGGACGCTCCGGCGGCGGCGACCACCGACCGGAGCGACGCCTATCACACGCCCGGTGATTTGTCCAAGATCACACGCCGGAACCCTTGGGTGCCGCCGACTTTCTCCGTAGTGTCGATGCTTCATCCAGTCCGGCTCGACGACGCGCCTTCCTCCTCGTTCCTGTTCCACACGGAAGGACCCGCCATGTCCGCACCTCGCACTGCGGTGCTCCAGGTGATCAACGCCCCTGGACCCACCGGCACCCGCTTCGCCATCCTCGCCCTCGCCCTCGGGGGCTTCGGCGTGGGCACCACCGAGTTCGCCTCGATGGGCCTGCTGCCCTTCATCGCCGAGGACTTCGGCGCCTCGATCCCCGCCCTGGCCCACTCCATCTCGCTCTATGCCCTGGGCGTGGTGGTCGGCGCGCCGCTGATCACCACCCTGACCTCCCGGGTGGAGCGCAAGACCCTGCTTCTCGGGCTGATGGCGGCCTTCACCGTCGGCAACGCGCTCTCGGCGGCGGCGCCCACCCTCGACTGGCTCTACGTGGCCCGCTTCCTCTCCGGCCTGCCCCACGGCGCCTACTTCGGGGTGGCCGCGGTCGTGGCCTCCTCCCTCGTCCCGCGCGAACGGCGCGGCACCGCGGTGGCCCGCGTCGCCCTGGGCCTGACGGTGGCCAACATCGCGGGCGTCCCCCTGGCCGCCGCCCTCGGCGGGGCGCTGGGCTGGCGCTCCGGCTACGGTCTCGTGGTCCTGATCGGCCTGCTGACCGTCGCGGCCCTGGCCGCGTTCGTGCCGAAGACCCGGCAGGGCGGCGGCGTCTCCGTCGCGCAGGAGATCCGGGCCCTGGGCCGCCCCCAGGTCACGCTGACCCTCATCGCGGGGACCGTGGGCTTCGGCGGCATGTTCGCCGTGTACACCTTCATCTCCCCCACCCTCACCGAGCTCACCGGCCTCAGCATCTCGGCGGTGCCGTGGGTGCTGGCCGTGTTCGGCGTGGGCATGACCCTGGGCTCGCTCCTGGTCGGCCCGCTGGTGGACCGCTCGATCGAGAAGACCGTCCTGGGCGCCGGCGCCGTCTCCGCCGTGGCGCTCGTCTTCTTCGGCCTCTTCGCCCAGTGGGCCGTCGCGGCCGTGCTCGGCGTGCTGTGGATCGGCGTCATGGGGTCCGTGTTCACCACGTCCCTGCAGATGCGCCTGCTGCGCGAGGCCAAGGACGCCCCCTCCCTCACCGCGGCCATGAACCACGCCGCGTTCAACCTGGCCAACGCCATGGGCGCCTTTCTCGGCGGGGCCGTGATCTCCGCCGGATGGGGCTACCGCGCCCCGGCCTGGGTGGGCGTGGGCCTGGCGCTGGCCGGCCTGCTCATCCTGGCCTACGCCGTACGGATGCAGCGCTCCGGTGCCGCTCCGGCGAGGACCCCGGCGCGAGCCGTCTCCTCCTGGCCCGCCCGGACCTTCGGGACGCTCGTGGTGCTCCTGCCCGAGACCGCGCCGCCGGGCCCCGCCCCGGCGAGCAGCTCCCGCACCGCCTCCTGGAGCGAGCTCGTCCCGCAGTGATCCCCGGGACGGGTGGCACACTCGGGACCATGCGTGAGCTCGTCGTCCTCGGCACCGCCTCCCAGGTGCCCACCCGCACCCGCAACCACAACGGCTATCTGCTGCGCTGGGACGGAGCCGGCCTGCTCTTCGACCCCGGTGAGGGGACGCAACGGCAGATGATCCACGCGGGCGTCTCCGCCGCGCAGGTGACGAGGATCTGCCTCACCCACATCCACGGCGACCACTGCTACGGACTGCCCGGAGTGCTCTCGCGCATGGTCCTGGACGGCGTGGAGCACCCCGTGGACCTGCACTACCCGGCCTCCGGCGAGGAGGTCGTCCGGGCCCTCGTCTCCCTGGCGACCCCCGGCCTCGACCTGCGGCTGCACCCGCACGGGGGCCCGGGGACCGTGGCCGCCGGCCTGGAGGTCCGCCCCCTGCACCACCGCGTGGAGACCTACGGGTACCGGCTCACCGAACCCGACGGCCGCACGATGGTCCCGGAGCGGCTCGCGGCGGCCGGGATCGCCGGCCCGGACGTCGGCCGGCTGCAGCGCGAGGGCCGCCTGCGCGGCGTGCGTCTCGAGGACGTGAGCGTCCCCCGCCCCGGCCGGCGCGTCGCCGTGGTCATGGACACGGCGCCGTGCCCGGGCGCGGAGGAGCTCGCGGAGCGTGCCGACCTGCTCCTGGCCGAGTCCACGTTCGCCGACGACGACGCCGCTCTCGCCGCGCGGTACCTCCACCTCACCGCCGGCCAGGCCGGGGCGCTGGCGGCCGCCGGGGGCGCCGGGACGCTGGTCCTCACCCACTTCTCGTCGCGCTATCCCGACATCGCCCCGCTCGCGGAGCAGGCACGCCGGCGCGCCGGGGGCGCCACCGTGCTGGCGGCCCAGGACCTCGAGCGGTTCCCCCTGCCGCCGCGACGTCCCGGCCGATCCCGGGGCGGGGCTCCGGGGGCGCGACCCTGACGGATTGTTAGACTCAGGGGTCCCGTACATCCTGGAGGTCACCCCATGCCGCACCGTGTCCGCGGAGGCACCATGCAGATCGGCGAGCTCGCCGAGCGCACCGGCCTGTCCCTGCGCACGATCCGTCACTACGACGACGTGGGCCTGCTGCCGGCCTCCCGCACGGAGGGCGGCTTCCGCGTGTACACCGAGCAGGACGTGGAGCGGCTGCTGGTCGTCCGGCAGATGAAGCCGCTGGGGTTCACCCTGGAGGAGATGGCCGAGCTCCTGGAGCTGCTCGGCGCCGAGCCGGCCTCCCCGGAGCGGCTCGCGGACTACCTGGAACGCGCGCGGCCGGAACGGGACAAGCTGGCCCGCAAGCTGGCCCAGGCGGACGAGTTCATCGCCCTGCTGGAGCACCGCCTCGGCCGGTGACGGCCCCCGTCGTCGGCTCCCCCGGCCCCGCACCGGATGTGCGATCGAACACGGAGGACGACCCGAGTCGAACTCTACCCTTACGGTAGGTTAGGGTTGCAGGGGCGCGTCCGCCGGACGGCGCCGCACCGGGTGCCGCCGCGGCGCATCACCTTCCCCGCGACCGCACTCCCCGGGGCCCGCGCGCCCTCGTGGACTCCATCCCCGGTGCCCTTCCGCTCTCCTGTCCTCATGAACGGAGCCCTCCCATGGCCACGACGACCGCCGGCCCCGCCCCGGCGCTGACCCCCGAGCAGCGCCAGTCGGTCCGTCGCACCCTCCGCTCGCCCCGCCACCTCAAGACCGAGGTCCTGGCCGGACTCGTGGTCGCCCTGGCCCTGATCCCGGAGGCGATCGCATTCTCGATCATCGCCGGGGTGGATCCGAGGGTGGGCCTGTTCGCCTCCTTCACCATGGCCGTCACCACCGCGGTCCTCGGCGGCCGCCCGGCGATGATCTCCGCCGCCACCGGCGCGGTGGCCCTGGTCATCGCCCCGCTGATGGCCTCCCACGGCATCGACCACCTCATCGCCGCCGTGATCCTGGCGGGCCTCTTCCAGGTGGCGCTGGCCCTGATCGGCGCGGCGCGGCTGATGCGCTTCATCCCCCGCTCGGTCATGGTGGGCTTCGTCAACGCCCTGGCCGTCCTGATCTTCAGCTCGCAGATCCCGGAGCTGATCGGCGTGCCCTGGGCGGTCTATCCCCTCACGCTGCTGGGCCTGGCCATCGTGTTCCTCCTCCCCCGGATCACCCGGGCGGTGCCGGCGCCGCTGGTGGCCATCGTGGTGATCACCGCGCTCGTGGTCACCTTCGGAACCAAGGTCCCCACGGTGGGCGACAAGGGCGCGCTGCCCGAGTCCCTGCCCTCGCTGTTCGTCCCCGACGTCCCGCTGGACCTGGAGACCCTGCGGATCATCGCCCCCTACGCGCTGACCATGGCCGTGGTGGGACTGCTGGAGTCGCTGATGACGGCCAAGCTCGTCGACGACATCACCGACACGCCCTCGGCCAAGACCCGTGAGTCCTGGGCCCAGGGTGCCGCGAACGTGGTCTCCGGCCTCTTCGGCGGGATGGGCGGCTGCGCGATGATCGGCCAGACCATGATCAACGTCAAGGCCTCCGGTGCCCGCACCCGGATCTCCACCTTCCTCGCCGGGGTGTTCCTGCTGGTCCTCGTCGTCGCGCTGGGCCAGGTCGTCGCGGTGATCCCGATGGCCGCGCTGGTGGCGGTCATGATCTTCGTGTCCTGGGCCACCTTCGACTGGCACTCCGTCCGCCCGGCGACCCTGTCCCGGATGCCGCTGCCGGAGACCCTCGTGATGGTCTCGACCGTGGTCGTGACCGTGTGGACCCACAACCTCGCCCTGGGCGTGGTCGTCGGGGTGCTCGTCGCCATGGTCGCCTTCGCCCGCAGGGTCGCCCACTTCGTGACCATGGACCGGGAGCTCCAGCAGCGCAGCGGCCGGGAGACGGCCGTCTACACCGTGCACGGGGAGCTGTTCTTCGCCTCCTCCAACGACCTCTACACGATGTTCGACTACGCCGCGGACCCCGGGCACGTGGTCATCGACCTCTCGGACTCCCACCTGTGGGACGCGTCCACCGTCGCGGCCCTGGACTCGGTGACCGACAAGTACGCCCGCTACGGCACAGAGGTCCGGGTCGTGGGCCTGAACCAGGCCAGCCGCCGGATGCGCGTGCGCCTGGGCGGGATGCTCAACGGCGGGCACTGAGCACCACCTGAGGGCGAGGAATTTGCAATGACAACCCTTTGTGTCTGCATGTGAACCAGCTCACACCCGAGCCCTTGCCGAGCGGCCCCGATGCGAGCATTCTTGCTTCTCACGAGGGGATTCTGTGGTCGATACAGGACCATCCCCCGGCTCCCACAGCGTCGACCGGTGGGGCACCCCGGCTCCGGAAGGACCGTGGCGCCGTCGAGAACCGGTCCGCGGAGGGGAGCAGCAGGGAGCGGGGCAGGCTGGGGGGCCGCCCCGCTCCCCCTGTTTCGAGGCGGCGCCGGAAACAGCTCGAGGAGAACCGCCGTCCGGACCCGCCGCCCAGGACCGCTGTCACCGTCGGCTGCTGATAACGACCTCCCCGCGCCCTCGCGTCCGGACGGTTCCCGTGCTGCAGGTGGTGCAGGTGGTGCAGGTGGTCCGAGGAGAGCACCCCCGGTCCGGAAAACGCACCGCCGCCGGGCGGAGGGTGGCGACCCTGTGGAGCGCCGGTGACGATGGACCCCGGCGGTGCCACTGCACCGCCGCCGAAGACGGCCCGGGCCGCTGCGCAGCGTCGCGCCCGGCCCGGGGCCGCCTCCGCAGCGACCGCACCCCAGGGGGTTCCATGCACGACGACACCGCCGCAGCCGTGCAGGCGCGCCTGGCCCGCCGGGCCGCGGAGCAGGCCGGTCTGGCCACGGACCAGCTGTGGTGGCAGTACTTCGAGCTCGGCGGTGAGGTCGGCGCCCTGGAGATCGAGGCGTACCTGCACGAGTGCCTGCAGCTGCCATCCGGGCACCGGGACCTGATCACCTGCGCGGTCAACGAGCTGGCCGGCGGCACGACCGCTCCCCGGGCGCCCTTCTCCTGGGAGCTCGAGGGCTCATCCGGCACCGGTCGGAGGCCGGGCCCCGGACCTCTCAGCTGAGGCCCCGCGGTCGAGGACCGGCAGTCCTCGATGCGGCGGGTCAGGACCGCTTCGAGGTTGCCCGGGCGCCCTGCGGAGGCAGTGGCAGAATGGGCCGGGTGCCGCCACGTCGGCGCCCCGCCTCCGGTGGAGCGCGTCGAACCGGTCGGCACGGTCCGTCGCCGCCGCGTGCTCCCACCTCGACCCAAGGATGTCGGATGGTCCGTCCCTCGCCCCGTTCCGCCCCCACGCCCGCCTCGACCGGCTGGTCGACCCTGCACCGCCACCACATCGGCGTGGACGTCGGCGGCACCCGGATCAAGTACTCCGCCGTGGACATGGCCGACGGTGCGCTGACCACCCCGGTGCTCCAGCGCCCCACTCCGGAGCCCGCCACCCCGGAGGCCGTCGCCGCGCAGCTCGAGCTCGTCGTGGCGGAGCTGTCCGAGGCGGCGAGCGCGCCGGATCCCGAGGCCAGCGTGGGGGTGGCGCTGCCCACGATCCTGCGCCAGGGTGTGGCGTGCTCCGCGGCGAACATCGACGACGCCTGGATCGGGCTGGACGTCCGCCGCTTCCTCACGGGCAGGCTGGGTCGCACCGTGCAGGTCATCAACGACGCCGATGCCGCGGGGCTCGCCGAGGTCCGCTACGGCGCCGGCCGCGGGAGCGCCGGCACCGTCCTGCTTATCACCCTGGGCACCGGGATCGGCTCCGCACTGATCGTGGACGGGAAGCTGGTGCCCAATCTCGAACTGGGCCACCTCGAGCTGCGGGGCGTGGACGCCGAGGTGCGCGCCTCCGCCCTGGCCCGCGAGCGCGAGGGACTGGACTGGCCCGTCTACGCCGAGCGCCTCCAGGAGTACCTGGCCCACCTCGAGTTCCTCTTCTCGCCCGACCTGATCATCGTCGGCGGCGCCATCTCCGCTCAGCACGAGCTGTTCCTCCCGCTGCTGCGCCTCGACACGCGCGTGGTGCCCGCGGAGCTGCGGGACGCGGCCGGCATCATCGGCGCCGCCCGCCACGCCTACCTGGCCCTGCCGCCTCCCGAGGCCTGAGGTCCCCCTCCCCCACAGCGTGCGTGGCTGCCCGTGCCGGTGGGCGTCGGGCGCGCCCCTCCGCGAGGCAGGAGGCAGCGGCGAGGAGGATCCGCCCGGCGCGGCGGGGTGCACCGAGCCGATCCTGCGGACGGGCGGACCCGGAGCCGGCCCCCTGTGCACCGAGAGCGTGTCCACCCAGAAGGAGCCGAGGAGTCACGTGAGGATCGCGCTGTACGTCATCTGGGCGTTGTTCGTCCTGGCCACGGTGCTGTCGCTCGTCCACATGGCCCGCCGGGCCGGACGCCAGGAGCGGCGGGCCGCGGAGTGGACGCGCGTGCAGGCCACCGTGACCGGCAGCCGCGCGGGCTGGACCAGCGGCGCCGACGGCACCACCCGCAACCGGCGCTTCTTCGCCCTGTACCGGTTCCGCGACGCCCGGGGACGATCCGTCACCGGGGAATCGGAGGTTCCTCTCGCGCAGCGTCCCGTCCCCGGTTCGGGCATCGACGTGGCGTACGATCCGGCGGCCCCCGCGGAGTCCTTCCAGGTGACCTCCGGGCCCCGCACCGTGCTGGGGTGCCTCATCCCCTTCTTCGCGGTCTTCTCGCTGGTCCTCCTGTGGTTCATCAGCGTCTTCCCGTTGCCCTGACCTGCGCCGGGTCCCTCCGTGACACGGGAGCGGACGGGCGCCGGGCCGCAGCGATCGCGGACGAGCCGCGCGGCGACGGGGCGCGGGCACGCGACGCCGAGGACGTTGCTGCGCCTCCAGGGGTGGGCCGCGCCGTGGACCCCGGCGCCGGGAGCCAGGCATCGGAGGCCCAGGGCCGGATGGCTAGCGCCGGAGGGCCTGGCGGAAGTACTGGATCCCCGCCAGGGCGTGCAGGACCGCGGCGACCTGGACCAGCACCCGGCCCACGTCGGTGACCTCGGGGCTGGACCACGCGGGACCCGCCAGCACCAGCACGGTCCCGACCATCAGCAGGGCCGTCTTGGCCTTCCCGACCGTGGTGACCCGCAGCGCGCCGAGGGATCCGCGCACCAGCGTGGCGATGCCCACCACGACGTCCACGACCGCGATGACCACCAGGACCCACCAGGGGAAGAGCCCCACGACGCTCGCGGCCACCGCGATCGCCACGGTCCCCAGCCGGTCCGCGATGGGGTCCATCACCTCCCCGACCCGGCTGCGCTGCCGCAGCGCCCGGGCCAGGGTGCCGTCGACCCAGTCGGTCAGGGAGAAGAGGGCGACCAGGACCAGCGCCCGGACCGGCCGCTCCTCGATGTCCAGCACCGCGAGCACGGCCGGGACGATGAGTGCGAAGCGCACCACCGAGACCACGTTGGGCACCGTGACCACGCGGTGGTAGTACGGCGACTCCGCGGGCTCCACCTCGTCCTGGTGCTGTGCCATCCGGCCTCCCGTCCGTCCGTCGCCCCGCACGGGCGGGCCCGGCCCGCCCCCGCTGCTTCCGAGGGTAGCCCGTCGCGGTGCCGACACGGCACCGCGACGCCACCGCCCCGCCTCCTCCCGGGCCCTCGGAGCGATCGGCGACGCCGCCGTCCACCGGAGCCTGGACCACGTGACGTCCACCTGCGGGGCCGCGCTCAGGGCTGACGTCGCGCAGCGGCCGCGGGCTACGCTGGTCGGGTGAGGCGGAGCCCGCCCCGGACTGCGCCCCGGACCCCGAGGAGACACCTGTGGACCCGCGCGTGCACTTCGTCACCCTGGCCACCCCGGACCTCGACGCCGCGCGGCGGTTCTACGTGCACGGCCTCGGCTGGGCGCCGCTGCTGGACGTCCCCGGGGAGATCCTCTTCTTCCAGACGGCCCCCGGCACGGTGCTGGGCCTGTTCGACGCCGCGTCCTTCGCCCAGGACCTCGGCCGCACGGGGACGCCGTCCGCGCAGGGCGTGACGCTCTCGCACAACGTGGACGGCGAGGACGAGGTGCGCGCGGCCGTCGCGGCGATGACGGCGGCCGGCGGGACCGTGCTCACGGATCCGCGCCAGGGACCTTTCGGGGGCGTGTTCCACGCCCACGTGGCGGACCCGAACGGCGTCGTGTGGGAGATCGCGCACAACCCCGGATGGCGGGTCGACGACGACGGGACCGTGCGCCTGGGCTGAGCCCGGCGCCCGGCCGGGGCGGTCAGCCGCGGACGTCGGCGCGCAGGTGGTGCTCGACGTCGTGCCGGAAGTACACCGCGAGGCGCGCCACGGTGAACTCCGTGCCGTCCCCGCGGCGCCCCGTCCGGTCCCACTGCTCCGCCGACACCGCGTCGAAGGCGTCGGCCGTGGCGCGCAGCTCCTGGGCGATCTCCCCGGAGGCCTCGTACGGGTCCTGCTCGTTGTAGCGCTCCTGGACCGCGACGGCGTCCTGGTCCCAGTCGGGGAAGACCGGGTCGTCCTCGTCGAGCATGAGCCGCAGGCGCTCGCGGAAGACCCGGCAGAGGTCCCGGACGTGGCACGCGTACTCGAGCGGGGACCACGTGCCCGGACGCGGCCGCTCGGTCAGCCGGGGGCGCTCGAGGACGGCGACCCACCGGTCGACCGTGCTCCGCACCAGCTCGCCGGTGGCGGAGACGTCGAGGCGCGGGTCGAAGCCGCACCCGGCACAGCCCTGGTCGATGACCACGGTCCAGTCCCTGGTCTCGGGCGGGACCGGGGAGATGTCGGGGGCCTCGGGGCGCTCGGCGGTCATGCGGCCAATCTACCCGGGGCTCCGGCGCGAGGCGAGGACGCGCCGTGGACGGGGCATCCCGGAGACCGCGGCCAGCGCGGAGGCGACGGCCATCAGGGCCGCGCTGAGCAGGAAGGACTGCCGGCCGTCCAGGTAGCCGGAGCCCGCCGCCCCCACCGCCGCACCGATCTGCCCGGCGGTGGCCATCCACGAGTACACCTCGGTCCGCCGGCTCTCCGGCGCCCGGGCCGCGGCGAGCCCGTACTGCGCGGTGATGACGATCGCCAGGCCCAGCCCCGCCACGGTCAGGGCCACCGCCGACCACACGAGCCCGCCGCGCCAGGCCCCGAGCAGGCAGCCCAGCACCCACACGGCCGCCGCCGCGTGGATGTGGGCGATCCGCGAGCCGGGCGGGTCGGTGCGCCCGTAGACGAGCCCGCCGAGGATCGAGCCCGCCGAGAGCAGGGCCACGAGCAGGCCCGCCTGGGCCTCCCGCCCGGCCTCCGCGGCGACGCCCACGGCGGCCATCTCCGCGGTGGTGATGGCTCCCACGCTGCCGCCCGCGAGGGCGACGACGGGCAGCAGCCGCAGGGGCAGGGGGTGCGGCGCCGCCGGACGCACCGCGATCCGCCAGTGGGCACCTGCGGCACGGGCCAGCAGCACGGACGTGGTCGCCCCGAGCACCGCGACCGCCAGCAGCGCGTGCCGGGGCGCCGTCCACCCCGCCACGGCGGCCACCGCGGCGGGACCCAGGATGAAGACCACGTCCAGGGTCACGGACTCCCAGGCCTGGGCCGCGTGCCCGAACGACGACGACGGGGCGCGCATGCTCCACAGGCTGCGCAGCACCGAGGTGCCCGGGGCGGTGAGGGCGCCGGTCAGGGCGGCGCAGAGCAGGACCACCGCCGTGGGGGCCTGGGCCAGGGAGGCCCAGAGCCCCAGCAGGGCGGCGGCCTGCGCCAGACCGAGGACGCTCATCGCCGTGCGCGGCCCCGAGCGGTCCACCCAGCGGCCACGGGCGGGACCGGTCACGGCGAGCGCCAGGGCGAGCACCGCCGCGGACCAGCCGGCCAGCTCGCGCCCGTGCACGGCGTCGACGCTGAGCACGAGGGCCAGCGAGACCATCGCCATGGGCAGCTTGGCCACCAGGCCGAGCAGCATCAGGGACCGGGACCAGGGCCGGCGGAGCATCTGCGCGTAGGACCCGGCCAGGCGGTCGGCCCGGGTCACGGGCCCCGCCGGCCGGGGATCCCACCCGGGGTCCCGCCCGTGGTCCCGCTTGTGTCCCCGCCCGTGGTCCCGCTCGTGTCCCCGCCCGGGGCCGGCGCCCCGCCGCGCAGGAGGGCGCCCGGGCAGGGCGGAGCGGGGTCGAGGGCGTGCGGCACGCGCGCCAGTCTATGCGGGCGGCCGGCTCCGCCCGCGCCGCCCGCCCCGCCCCGGGAGCGCCGGGGGCCTCCCGGTAGGCTGGGGCGCATGTCCTCCCCCGGTTTCCCGCACGCCGTCCTCTTCGACCACGACGGGACGCTCGTCGACACCGAGCCCCTGTGGGACCGCGCCAAGCAGGACCTCGCCGCCGAGCACGGCCGGATCTGGACTCCCCAGGACACCGACGACACCCTGGGCCGCCCGGTGGCCGCCACGATCGACCGCATGCGGCAGATCGGGGTGCCGCTCGACGACGACGAGATGTTCCGGGCGATCTTCGAGCACAACGTGCGGGTGCTGGAGGGGACGGAGCTGACCTTCATCGACGGGATCGGGGAGCTGCTCACGGAGCTGGCGGACGCGGGGATCCCCGCGGCGATCGTCACCAATGCCAGCTCCGCGCTGGCCCGGCACACCGCCGCCGCGGCTCCGCCGGGACTCGTGCGGACCACCGTGGGCACCGACGACTACGCCCGCGGCGTGCGCCCCAAGCCGGACCCGGACGCCTACCTCACGGCGGCGCGCCGGCTCGGGGTGGACCCGGCGCGGTGCGTGGTGGTGGAGGACTCCCCCGCGGGAGCGGCCGCCGGGGTCGCCGCGGGCATGCCCACGGTGGTCGTGCCCGGGGAGAAGGACGTGGAGCCCGGTCCCGGGCTGCTGCACCTGCGCTCCCACCGGGAGCTGACCCTGGAGCTGCTGCGCTCGCTGGACCCGCAGTCCCCGTCGTCGCCCTTCCACCCCGCCCAGGAGGCCCGCCCGTGAACTCCCCCGCCTTTCCCGCCGCCGTGCTCTTCGACCACGACGGCACCCTCGTGAACTCGGAGCCCCAGTGGGCCGTGGCCAAGCGGGCGGTGGCCGCCCGGTACGGCGTCGGGTGGAGCACCGAGGACGACCACGCCACGCTGGGCCGGACCGTGCCCGCCTCGGCGCGGCTGATGGTCGAGCGCGGGGCCGCGGGCACCGTGGAGGCCATCACCGCGGAGCTCGGCCAGGAGGTGGCCGACTCCCTCACGGGCGAGGTCCCGTTCCTGCCCGGCATGCGGGCGCTGCTCGACGAGCTGGGACGGGCCGGCATACCCGGTGCCGTCGTGACCAACGCGCTGACCGTGGTCGCGCAGGGCACCGCGTCCGGGGCCCCGGAGGTGCTGCGGGTGGTCGTGTCCCAGGAGGACGTGGAGCACGCGAAGCCGCACCCCGAGCCCTATCTGCTCGCGGCCCGGCGGCTGGGCGTGGACCCCGCGCAGTGCGTGGCGGTCGAGGACTCGCAGACCGGGGCCGCGAGCGCGGCGGCCGCCGGGATGCCGGTGGTCGTGGTGCCCGGGGAGCTGCCCGTGGAGCCCGCGCCCGGCTTCGTCCCCGTGGAAGCCCACACCGACGTCACCCTGGCGTTCCTGCGCGGGCTGTCCCCCTCCGTCTGACGAGCCGCCGGACGACCCCCGCAGGACGATCTCCCCGGACGACGACGAGGGCCCGTTCCCTGCTGCTCCGCGGAGTGCGGGACAGCGGGGAACGGGCCCTCGTGGACGGTGCCGGCGCTCAGCGAGCCGCGGCTCAGCGGGTCGCGGCGCCCTGCGGGGAGGACGCCCGGCGGGGGCTGCGGCTGCGGCGGCGCGCGGCGGCCTGCGTCGCCCGGTCCGGCGCGGACTCGGTGGAGTACGCGGGCGCGGCGGAGCGGGTGGGCGCGGCCGAGCGCGCCGGTGCCGCCGAGCGGGAGGCCGAGCCGTTGCCCGGCCGGGACCCGGCGCGCCCGCCGTTCTCGGGGCGCTGGTCGCGGGAGGCGCCGCGCGGCTGCTCGGAGCGGTTCTGCCCGCCGCGGCCGCGGTTGCCGCCGGAGCGGCCGCCGGACCGGCCGGCGCCGGAGCGCTGACCGCCCGCCGGACGGCCCTGCACCTGGACCGGCTGCGGCACGTAGGCGACCTTCTCGGCGCGCTCGCCCACGAGCTCGGCCACGGCCGGGGAGCCGACGGTCACGGTGTCGAAGTTCGCGGTGACGCCCGCGGCCTTCATGAGCTGGGTGACCTCGCGGCGCTCCTCCTTGGTGGCCACCGTGACCACGGAGCCGGAGGCACCGGCGCGGGCGGTGCGCCCGGAGCGGTGCAGGTAGGACTTGTGCTCGGTGGGCGGGTCGATGTGCACGACCAGCTCGACCTCGTCCACGTGCACGCCGCGGGCGGCGACGTCGGTGGCCACGAGCACCCGCACGTCACCGGCGGAGAACTGCGCCAGGTTCCGGTCACGGGCGTTCTGCGACAGGTTGCCGTGCAGGTCCACGGCCGGGATGCCCATCTGGGTGAGCTTGCGGGCCATCTTCTTGGCGCGGTGCTTGGTGCGCGTGAACATCACGCGGCGCCCGGTGCCGGCGGCCAGGGCCTCGATGAGCTCCTGCTTCTCGTCGGCGTCGACCACGAGCACGTGGTGGTCCATGGTGGACACGGCCGCCTGCGGGGCGTCCACGGAGTGCTTGACCGGGTTGGACAGGAACTGCTTGACGAGCTTGTCCACGCCGCCGTCGAGGGTGGCGGAGAACAGCAGCCGCTGCCCGCCCTGCGGGGTGCGCTTGAGGATGCGGGTGACCACGGGCAGGAAGCCCATGTCGGCCATGTGGTCGGCCTCGTCGATGACCGTCACGCGGACGTCGTCCAGCGTGAGGACGTTCTGCTTGAGCAGGTCCTCGAGCCGGCCGGGGCAGGCGATGACGATGTCGGCGCCCTTGGCCAGCGCCTTCTCCTGGTTCTTCTGCGAGACGCCGCCGAAGATCACGGTGGTGGTCAGCCCGGCCGCCTCGGCGATCGGGGCCACGGTGCGGTCGATCTGCGTGGCGAGCTCGCGGGTCGGGGCCAGGACCAGGCCGGTGGGCCGGTTGGCGCGGCGGGCCGCACGGGCACCGTTGCCGCTCAGCCCGGCGAGCCGGGACACGAGCGGCAGCGCGAACGCCACGGTCTTGCCCGAGCCGGTCTTGCCGCGGCCGAGCACGTCACGGCCGGCCAGCGAGTCGGGGAGGGTCTTCTCCTGGATGGGGAACGCCTGCTCGATGCCCTGCTGGGCGAGGACGGCGGACAGGGCCTTGGGCACGCCAAGGTCGGTGAAAGTAGCCAAAACTGGGATACGTCTTTCGATCGGATGTCCCGGCAAGGGGGTAGCGCGCCGGGTTGCGCCGAATGACTCCTGGAGCCCCTGCGAGCGGGCTGAGACCGTCTGGAACGGTGCCACGCTGGAAGAAGAACGGGGTGCTCGACGCCTGCCTGCTCACCCGGGGACGGGGAGCAGTGCCATATGCAATACGACTCACCCTACAGCACGGGCGTCGTGCCACCACCCGGATGTGGCGGACGGCACGCCCGTCGCCGCCCGTCGCTCCCGTCGCGGCGGGCGCCACGCGCCTGCACGACGGGCCTGCTGCGACGGGCGAGGGCGACGGGCGAGAACGGCGCGAGAGCGACGGGCGGGCCGGTTACAGCGCCGTGTAGCCGCCGTCGACCAGGTAGTAGCCGCCGGTCATGAACGAGGCGGCGTCCGAGAGCAGGAACGTGGTCAGGGCGGCGACCTCCTCGGGGCGGCCGAGCCGGCCCAGCGGATGCTTGGCGGCGAGACCCTGGAGCACCGCCGGAGGCGCGCTGTTCAGCAGCGGGGTCTCGATGTAGGCGGGGCCGACCGCGTTGACGCGCACCCCGCGCTGCCCGTACTCCACCCCGGCCTGCTTGGTCAGGCCGACCACCCCGTGCTTGGCCGCGGTGTAGGCGCTGTTGCCCGCGGCCGTGGCCACGGTGCCGTGGATGGAGGCCATGTTGACGATCGCCCCGCCACCGGCCTGCTCGATGGCCGGCAGCTGGTAGCGCATGCCAAACATCACCGCGTGCAGGTCGATCTGCACGGTGCGCACCCAGGCGTCGAGGTCCGACTCGCCGACGGAGTCCGCGGACCCGCCCACGCCGGCGTTGTTCACCGCCAGGTGCAGGCCGCCGTAGGTCTGCTGGGCGAACTCGACCGCGGCTTCGCAGTCCTCGGGCTTGGCCACGTCCTGCCGGAACCCGGCGGCGTCGCCGCCGGCGGCCATGATCGCCTGGACGACGTCGTCGATCCGCCGGGTGTCGATGTCCGTGACGACGACCTTGGCGCCCTGCGCCGCGAGGTCCTTGGCGCAGGCCTCGCCGATGCCGGAGGCGGCGCCGGTGACGAGCGCGACCTTGTTCCTGTGGTCAGCCATGTGCTTCTCCTGCCGTGTGTCCGCTGGGCCGGACCGGGTGGGCCGGCGCCCCCAGTCTGTCCGGAAACGGCGGGGTCCGCGAGCAGGACAGGGGTCGTTCCCGCACGCGCCGCCCGCCTCCGACGGCCGGAACTCAGGCCTCGCCGTCGGCCTCGGCCTTCTCGGCGTCGCGCGCCTGGCGCAGCGCGGTGGAGTCCGCCTCCTGGGCGGCCTTCTGGGCGCGCACCACCTCGGTCAGGAGCTTGGTCATCTCCTTGGCCACACCGGCCGCGGACTGGGGGTTCTGCCCGGTGACGAGGCGGTCGTCCACGACGACGTGCTCGGTCCAGTTCGGCGCCGTGCGCACGTCCGCGCCCTGCTCGACGAGCTTGTCCTCGAGCAGGAACGGGACGACGTCCGACTTGCCGACCTCGTCCTCCTCGGCGTTGGTGAACGCGGCCACCTTTCGTCCCTCGACGATGCGCAGGCCGGTGGAGAGCTCCACGTCGACGAGTCCGGCCGGTCCGTGGCAGACGGCGCCGACGATCCCCCCGGCGTCGTGCACGGCGGCCACCAGCGACTGCAGGTCGGGGTTGCCGGCGAAGTCCCACATGGTGCCGTGCCCGCCCACGAGGTAGACGGCGTCGTACTGGGCCGGGTCGACCACGCTGATCCGCGGCGTGTTGTACAGGGAGGCCCGCACGGTCTCGTCCTCGAGGTACTGCCGCTGGACCTCGTCGTCCTCGTCCCTGCCGTCCTGCGGGGGCTGCCCACCGGCGATCGAGGCGAAGTCGACGACGTATCCGGCGTCGCGGAAGACCTTCCACGGGTGGGCCGCCTCGCCGACGTAGTAGCCGGTGGGCTCCCCGGTGTCGCCGAGGGTGTCGTGGCTGGTGAGAACGAGCAGAACCTTCTTCATGGTCTCGATGTCCATGTCTGTCCTTCCGTCGGGTGGCAGGACGCGGAGGGCGTCCCGCGGGCGGACCGCCAGCCTAGGCGCCGCCGGACGCCCGGAACGGCTTGTCCGCTGCGGGCCGATGTTCCCCGGTGGGCGCGGGGCCGCCCCTGATAGGGTCATTGACGACTCAATGACCCAGTTCCCCCTCCCGAAAGGACCGACCATGAGCCTCTCCAACGCGATCCTGCGCGGCGTCTCCGGCGCCTACCTGCTGCAGTCCGGCTACGGCAAGAAGGACCTCCCCACGGAGGCCGCCGCGGGGCTCCAGCAGTTCGCCGCCACCGGTGTCCCCCAGTTCAAGGAGTGGGACGCCGACGCCTTCGGCAAGTTCGTGGCCTACGCCGAGATGGGCATCGGCGCCGCCCTGCTGACCCCGTTCGTCAACAAGCGCCTCGCGGGCCTGGCCCTCGGCGCGTTCTCCGCCGGGCTGCTCGCGATGTACTTCCGCAACCCGGACATGACCCAGGAGGACGGCATCCGCCCCTCCGAGGCCGGCACCGGCCTCTCGAAGGACGCCTTCCTGGCCGCGATCGCCGCGGCCCTGGTGGTCTCCAAGTAGGCACGGCTCCCGAGGAGCTCCGCGGGTGCCGCTCGTCCTGACGGACGGGCGGCACCCGTTTCGCATCCCCACCCGGGGCCCGGCGCCGCCTGTTCACCGGACGGGGATGCGCAGCCCTGAGGGCGTCCGAGGCGCCCGGGACAATGGGTTCATGACGACGACGTCGCACCGCCGGTCCCGTCCCGCTCCGGGCCCGTACCGGACCCCTCCCGCCGGGGAGCGGGTGCTGGACGCCGGCGTCCGGGCCGAGGTCCGGGCGGTCGTCGGGCAGCTCGCGGACTCCGCGGCCGCCCAGGCGCGGGAGGCGGGACGCCAGCTGCACGGCATCTACCGTCTGTGGCTGCTGGCCTGGGAGGACCGGGAGATCGACTGGGTCTCCTCCGCGGGGCTGATGCCGTCCGCGGCCGACGACCTCGTGTGCTCCCTCCTGGAGACCGAGGACCAGCTCGTGCGGGACGTCGCCGACGAGATCGGCCCGGCGCTCCACCTGCCCGCGGGCACGGCGCTCGAACGCGTCCGAGAGGCCCTCGTGCTGGGCCTGCACCTCCCCGCAGCGCTCGAGGCGCTGGAGGCGGGCCGCTTCAGCGCCCGCCACGCCTCGGTGATCGCCGACCAGTGGCGGGAGCTGGTCGAGGACGCTCCGCCGGGCCGGGAGGCACCCCCGCCCTGGTGCGGCGGCTCGCTGACGAACTGGTGGAACGGGCTCCGCACTGCACGGTGGCGCAGCTGCGCGCGTGGTCGCGGCGCCGCCGCGCGGCGCTGCTGGCGGAGACCCACGAGGCCAGGCACCGGGCGGCCCGGGCCGGACGCCGCGTGTGGATCGAGCACGGCGAGGACGGCATGGCGTTCCTGCACGCGCTGCTCGACGCGCCCACGGCGCTCGCGGTGCAGGACCGGCTCGACGCCCTCGTGGCGCTCCTCGACCCCCAGCAGGCGGCCGCGGCGGCGGGGGCGGCACCTGGCCCGCTGGGCCCCGTGCCCGCGCAGCCCGGCGGGCAGGCGCAGCCCGGCGAGCACACGCCGTTCGGGACCAGCACAGAGGCACCGGGCGCCGAGGCACCGAGCTCCGCGGACCACGTCGCCGGGTCCGGTGGGCACGCGGCTGTCCGGACCGAGGCGCAGCTGCGGGCGGACGTCCTCGCCGATCTCCTGCTCGCTGGGGAGGTCTCCGACGACCCCTCGTTCCCGCGCGGCGTGCGGGGCCAGGTATGTGTGACGGTTCCCGTGCTCACGCTGCTGGGAGCACGCCCCGGTGGTCCCGCCGACGGGGTGCCCGAGGACGCGCCGGTGCTCGCCGGCCACGGCCCGATCAGCGCGGACGCCGCGCGGGAGCTCGCCGCGGGCGCATCCTCGTGGCAGCGCGTCCTGACGCACCCCGTCACGGGCGCCGTCCTCGACCACGACCGCACCACCTACGCCGTGCCCGCGGACCTGCGCCGCCGGCTGCGGCTGCGCGACGGAACCTGCCGCTTTCCCGGCTGCCGCCGACGGGTCGAGCGGTGCGACCTCGACCACACGGTGGCGTGGCAGGACGGAGGGCGGACCGCCGCGGACAACCTGGCCCACCTGTGCCGTCACCACCATCTGGTCAAGCACCGCCGCGGTGCGCTCGGCCGCTGGTCGGTGCGGCAGGTGGGGCCGGCGCGCGCCGGCGGAGTGCTCGAGTGGACGTCCCCGGCCGGGCGGACGTACCGGACCGTCCCGGACCCGTCGGCCGGGTCGCCGGACGGATCGTCGTGGACCGGGACATCCTCCCCGGCGTGGGCGCCGCAGCCGCAGGCCGCGGACGGAGTGGCGCGGGACCGAGCGCTGCCGGGCAGGACGCCGCCGGGCAGGACGCCGCCGGACGAGTGCGCGCCGGAGGCGGCAGACCCTCCCCCGTTCTGACCGTCAGATATCCGAGGTGTTCCGCAGCGCGGCGCGGGCAACAGGCCCGCACCCTCCGCCAGTGCCGGCCGCCGGACGCCCGAGGTGTTCCGCAGCACTGCGTGTGCGGCAGGCCCGGAGCCACTCCCGGTGTCGGTCCCCGGGCACCCTTCTTCTCAGGCGGGGGACCGGCCCGGGTCCTGCTCGGTGGCCTCGACCGTCACCCGGTAGGCCATGGTGTGGGTCTCGTCCGGCTCCAGGTGCACGGTCTCGGCCTGGACGTTGGCGCCCTCGACGCACACGAAGTCGGTCCAGCCGTCCGGGCCGACGTCGGGCATGGCGGCCGCCTGCTCCGCCCACGGGTTCCACACCACGGTGTTCCGCGAGTTCTCCTTGCGGATGCGCAGGACGCGCCCCAGGACGGGATCCACCACGGAGACCTCCGAGTCCGAGCGGTAGACCCGGTCCGTCTCGCCCTCGAGGTGGAGCGCGCCCTCCTGGACGCAGTCGTCGCGGTCCAGCACCTTGTCCCGGTAGCCGGCGCCGTCGAGGCCCTCCACGCGGATCTTCCGCACGTCCCCGACCACCAGGTAGGCGTGCAGAGCCTCCTCGACGTCGAAGGGACGGTCGTCGGTGTTCGTGATGCTCAGCTCCAGGAACAACTCGGTCCCGAAGCGCACCACGTAGTACGCCTCGAACCGGTACGGGAACTGCTCGCGGTGGGCCGGGTCGGTGACGTCCTCGTCGGTGAGCCGGTAGACGACCACGGCCTCGTGGTCGGAGGACTCCCGCGACTCGACGTGCCACGGGAGCGTGCGCGCGAAGCCGTGCTTCGGCGCACGGCCGCCCGCGGCGCCGTCGGCGAACCACGGGAAGCAGATCGGGACGCCGCCGCGCACCGGGGTGCCCGTCTCCAGCGCCGTGCTCGGGGACAGCCACAGCACCGGTGCCTGCCCCCGGGGGGTCCAGTCGGTCACGTGGGCGCCCTGGTCGTAGATCGCACCGGTGGCGTCCGCGCAGGAGAACGGGCGAGGGTCGGGAAGTCGGCTCATGCCCTCAGGCTAGACGGAGGGCCCGACCCCCGTCAGGAAGTCGGGCCCTCGGGCGCCGGCGGGTCGGGCGCCGGTGCGTCACACGCCGGTGCGCTCGTAGGAGTCGATCGAGCCGGGACGGCCCTCCATGAACGCATCGATCTGCTGCCGGTTCGCCCGCAGCTGCGGGTCGTGGTCCAGGTAGTGCTTGGTCTCCCGGGCGATCAGGCCGGAGAGGATGAGCAGGCCCACCAGGTTGGGAATCGCCATCAGCCCGTTCATGACATCGGCGAAGTTCCAGACCACGGCCAGCGGCACCGTGCAGCCCACGAAGACCACCGCGGAGAACACCACGCGGTAGGGCATCACCGCAGCGACGCCGAAGAGCCGTTCCATGCAGCGCTCGCCGTAGTACGCCCAGCCGAGGATCGTGGAGTAGGCGAACAGGACCAGACCGACGGTGACCACGATGTGTCCCCACTGTCCGGGCAGGCCCTGGCTGAAGGCGTCGCCGGTCATGGTGGCGGCGAAGTCCGCGCCCTGCTCCCACACCCCTGTGGTGATGAGCACGAGACCGGTGCAGGTGACCACGATGATGGTGTCGATGAAGGTCTGCGTCATGGACACCAGGCCCTGCCTGACGGGGTGGGTGGTCTGGGCGGCGGCCGCGGCGATCGCGGCCGACCCCATGCCGGACTCGTTCGAGAAGATGCCGCGGGCCACGCCCATCTGCACGGCCAGCATGATGGCCGACCCGGCGAAGCCGCCGACCGCCGCCGTGCCGGTGAAGGCGTCCGTGAAGATCAGGACGATGGCCTGTGGGAGGGCCGCGACGTTCACGATCAGGATGAAGAGCGCGCCCAGCACGTAGAAGAGGATCATGAACGGCACGAACCCCGCCGTCACCTTGCCGATGGACTTGATGCCGCCCACGAGCACAGCGAGGGTCAGCGCCGCGAGCACCACGCCGGTGATCCAGGTCGGCACGCCGAAGGAGCTCTCGACGTTGGAGGCGATCGAGTTGCCCTGCGTCATGTTGCCGATCCCGAACGCGGCCAGGGCGGCGGCGATCGCGAAGAAGATCGCCAGGAACTTGCCGAAACCGGAGCGGATGCCCCGCTCCAGGTAGTACTGCGGGCCGCCGGAGATCTCGCCCTTGGCGTCCGTGGTGCGGAACCGCACGGCCAGGAAGGCCTCGGAGTACTTGGACGCCATGCCGAGCAGACCGGTGACCCACATCCAGAACAGCGCGCCGGGGCCGCCGATCGAGATCGCGGTGGCCACGCCCACGATGTTGCCGGTGCCCACGGTCGCCGCGAGCGCCGTGGTCAGCGCCTGGAACTGGGAGACGTCGCCGCCGTGGGCGTCCTCGTCCTTGCGCTCGAACAGCGCCAGGCGCAGCGCGGATCCGAGCCGTTGGAACTGCAGCCCGCCCAGCCGGACCGTGAGGTACAGGCCGGTGAGGAGCAGCAGGGGGATGAGGACGTACGGTCCCCAGATGATGCCGCCCAGCGTGCCGAGGGCAGTCTCGATGGATTGGAGCATGTGTTCTCCCGTGGGTGTCGGGTGGGTGGTCGAGCGGAAACCGGTCGAGGGTGTGATCTCCGTCTCTGCAGGAGGCATCTAATCACAGGTCCGGCGATCCGCAGGTCATGGGCTGGACGGCCGGCTGCCGGTCAAGGGCCGGGACGTCGGGGTGCCGGTCATGGATCGGGAGGCACTCCGCGGTGTGGTCCACGGCTGTCGCCGCCCGGAGACGGGCCGGCGGACGGGCCGGCGGACGGGCCGGCGGACGGGCTCGGCTTTCCCGGCGGACGGCGGGAGAGCCGGCCCGCGAGCAGCACGGCGCCCACGGCCAGCAGGGAGCACACCGCCATGGACACGGCCATGGGCACCGCGCTGTGCTGCCCGGCCAGACCGGTCAGCGGGCTCACGAGACCACCGATGAGGAACTGGACCAGCCCGAGCACCGCCGAGCCGGCACCCGCCCGGCCGGGCACCCGCGACTGGGCCAGCGCCACGGCGTTGCCGAGGACGAAGCCGATGCAGGCCTGGCTCACGAACAGGTGCGCCAGCGTGGTCCACCCGGTGATGCCCGCGAGGACCAGGGCCAGGCCCACCACGTTGACCGTTCCCATGACCACGAGCGCGGTGCGCAGGACCGTCCCGGGCTCCACCCTGCCGACGAGCCGGGTGTTGACGAGGGCCCCCAGGATCGAGCCGCAGGCGTTGACGGCGAAGATCACGGAGTAGCCGAGCGCCGAGTAGCCGAGCACGTTCTGCACCACGAAGGAGGAGGCGGAGATGTAGGAGAACAGCGCCCCGAACGCCGACCCGAAGGCCAGCGCGTAGCCCATGAAGGACGGGGTGCGCAGCACGCGCCAGGACCCGCCGACGACGGCCCCGACCCCGCCTCGGTGCCGCCGGTGCGGCGGCAGGGTCTCCGGGACCACGAGGACCGAGCACGCGAGCATCAGCAGCCCGAACGCGGCGAGCGCCCAGAACACGGTCTGCCACGGAGCCACGGTGGCGATCACCCCGCCCAGCAGAGGCGCCACGACCGGGGCCAGGGAGGTGATGGTGGCGAGCACCGAGAAGAGCTGGGCGGCCCGGCGTCCGGAGGCGATGTCCGAGACCACGGCCCGGGCGATCACCACGCCCGCCGCGCCGGCGGCGCCCTGCACCGCGCGCAGCACGATCACTGCGCCGACGCTGGGCGCGAGGACCACGGCCACGGAGCTGAGCAGGAACAGCACGTTGCCGGCGACCATGAGCCGGTGCCTTCCGAGCACGTCGGAGACCGGGCCCAGCAGGAACTGTCCCAGGGCCATGCCGACCATGTAGCTGGTGAGGGTCAGCTGCACCGCGGAGGTCGAGGCGCCGAAGTGCACGGCCATGGCCGGCATGGACGCGAGGTACATGTCCGTGGCCATCGGGCTGACTGCGCTGAGGATCCCCAGTGCCGCCACCAGCACGACCCGGTCCGCCCTGCCGCTGAGACGCAGACGGGAACGGACCGGGTGGCCGGGGGTCGGTTTGCTCATGGTGGGTCCTCGGGATGGGGCGGGGGACGTGCGGCTTCGGGTGCGGGCGGGGCTTGGGGGTGCGGGCGGTCTGCGGGTGCAGACGCTGATGGCTGGGTCTAAGGCTGGGTCTGGGTCTGGGTCTGGGTGCAGGGACGGACGGTGCTCGGGGCGGCACGCGCCGCTGCGGATGGGTGGCGGGGCGCCGTGCAGCCGGATTCATGGTATCGGCGCCGGTGCGGCGAGAATGTCCCCATGAGACTTGCCGTATACACCGGAGCCTCCCTGGGCTCGGACCCCCTGTTCGCCGAGGCCGCCGCGGCCTTCGCCGCCGAGCTCGCCCGCCGCGGGGTGGGCGTGGTCTACGGCGGCGGTCACGTGGGACTGATGGGCGTCGTCGCCGACGCCGCCCTGGCCGCCGGCGGCGAGGTGATCGGAGTGATGCCGCGCTCCCTCGTCGAGGACGAGACGGCCCACACCGGCCTGACCGAGCTGCACGTCGTCGGGACGATGCACGAGCGCAAGGCGGAGATGGCCCGCCTCGCGGACGGTTTCGTGGCCCTGCCCGGAGGGCTCGGCACCCTGGAGGAGATCTTCGAGGCGTGGACCTGGCTGCAGGTGGGCGTGCACGCCAAGCCCGTCGGCTTCCTCGACGTCGCCGGGTTCTGGCAGCCCCTGCTGGAGGCGGTCGCCGAGATGTCCGCCGCGGGGCTGGTGCGCCCCGAGTACCGTGACGCCGCCGTGGTCGCCCAGGACGCGGACGAGCTGCTGGCCCGCTTCGCCGTGTGGGAGGCGCCTCGCCGGCGCTGGGCCGAACCGCTCCCCCCGGACAGCACCACCGCACCGGTCCGGCCTGCGCCTAGGATGTAGGGCGATGACCGAGCACACTCCCTCCCCTGCCGACACACCCGCCGACACACCTGCCGAAGAGCCCGCTGCTGAGAGCACCGCAGAGAGCGCGGCACAGAGCGCCGGGACGACGTCCGAAGACACTGCCGAGGTGGCCGCCGGAGAGCACGCCGGGGGCGCGGGCCAGGGCCCCGTCCCGGAGGCCTTCCACCGCCGGCCGTACTCCTTCGTGCGCCGCGGCGACCGCCTGACCGCCCGCCGCCAGAAGGCGTGGGACGACTGGGCGCCCACACGCGTGCTGGACGTCCCGCGGGTGCGCACCGACACCTCCGTGCACCCCGACCACGAGCTCGACGCGGCCGCGGCCTTTGGGCGCGAGGCGCCCCTGGTCGTGGAGGTCGGCTCCGGGCTGGGCGAGGCCGTCGTGCACGCCGCCGCGCAGGACCCCGCCCGGAACTACCTCGCCGTCGAGGTGTACAAGCCGGGGATCGCGGACCTGCTGCTCAAGGCGGGCCAGGCCGGGGTGGACAACGTCCGGGTGGTCCAGGCCAACGCCCCCGAGGTCCTGGAGCACATGCTCGCCCCCGCCTCGGTCGACGAGCTGTGGGTGTTCTTCCCGGATCCCTGGCACAAGACCCGCCACCACAAGCGGCGCCTCGTCTCCCCCGCCTTCGCCGAGCTGGCCGCACGGGTGCTCGCCCCGGGCGGGCTGTGGCGTCTGGCCACGGACTGGCAGGAGTACGCGCTCGTGATGCGCGAGGTCCTGGACGCCGCCCCGCAGTTCGAGAACCTGCACCCGGGTCCGCTCGCGGACGACGAGCACCCGGACGTGGGCTGGGCCCCCCGCTGGGAGGGCCGGGTCCTGACGAGCTTCGAGCGCAAGGCCCGGGAGGCGGGACGCGTGCCGCGCGACCTGACCTACCGCCGGCTTCCGTGAGCGCGGCAGCCGCCCCGGACGGCTTCGTCGTCGTGCCCCCGGGCGACCCCCGCACGCGGCCGCTGCTGGCGGGCCTGCACCGGGAGTACGTGGCGCGCTACGGTGCGTCGATCGGCGCGGAGGAGATGGAGCACCACCCCGTCGACGAGTTCCGGGCGCCCACCGGCGCCCTGGTGCTGCTGCTCGAGGGCGGGCTGACGGTGGCCGGCGGCGCCTTCCGGCGGCACGACGACGTCACGGCCGAGCTCAAGCGCATCTGGACGGACCCCGGGCACCGCCGGCGGGGGTTCTCCCGGCGGGTCCTGGCCGAGCTCGAGCGGCTCGCCGCCGCCGCCGGCTACCGGCGCATCTACCTCACCACGGGCAACCGCCAGCCCGAGGCCTACGCCCTCTACCGGGGCAGCGGGTACGTCCCGCTCCCCGGTGTCGCCCACAGCTACGCGGACGGCGTGTACGACGTGGGCTTCGAGAAGCACCTGCGCTGAGCCGAGCCCGCGCCGGGGAGCCGGCGCACGGAGCGCCGGCCGTCGGCACGGACGGCGGGCGGCTCAGCGCTCCTGCTGCCGCGGCGGCCGGTAGAGCACCACGGCCTGGGAGATCTTGCGGGCCCGCGGGCGGGAGCCACGAGCCATCCGCACCACGTCCCCGCCGACGCCGGCGGCGAAGATGCGCGAGGACTCCTCGGCCCGCTCCCGGGCCTCGTCGAGCTCCTGCCCCAGCTCCGCCACCTTCGCCTGCAGGGCCGCGACCTGGTTCTCCAGCTGCAGGATGCGCCGGATCCCCTCCAGGGAGACGCCCTGCTGGGAGAGCACCTGGATCTGCTGCAGCTTCTCGATGTCCCGCTGGGAGTAGCGCCGCGCCCGGCCTGGCGCGCGGGAGGGCTTGACCAGGCCGAGCCGGTCGTACTGGCGCAGCGTCTGCGGGTGCATCTCGGCGATCTCCGCGGCCACGGAGATCACGAAGAGCGGCTGGTCGACGTCGAGAGCCATCTCAGACCCGTGCCTTCGCGGCCAGGCCCGCCCGGGGGTCGTCGTCGGCGGTCGCCTCCGCGAACGCGCGGACCGCGGCCTCGGCCGCCTCGTCCAGGTGGGCGGGCACGTGCACCTCGACGGTCACGATGAGGTTCCCCGCGCCCTTGGCCGTGCTGAACCCGCGGCCCTTGACGCGGAAGCGCCGGCCCGACGACGTCCCGGCGGGCACCTTCAGCCGCACCGTGCCGCCGTCCAGGGTGGGCACCTCCACGGTGGCGCCCAGGGCGGCCTCGGGGAAGGTGATCGGCACGGTGACCTCGACGTCGTCCGTGCCGTCCACGCGGGTGAAGAACGGGTGCGAGCCCACGTGCACGGTGACGTACAGGTCGCCGGGCCCGCCGGGACCGGAGTGACCCTTGCCGGCGAGCTTGAGCTTCTGCCCGTCGCGCACCCCGGCGGGGACGCGCACCGTGGTCTCCTGCCCGTTGCCGCGGCGCAGCTTCACGGTGGTGCCGTGCACCGAGGAGCGGAACGGGATGCTGGTCTCCGTGCGGATGTCCTCCCCGCGGGTGGGCGGGGCCTGGTAGCCGGCCCCGGGGGCGCCGTAGCCGCCCGGGCCGCCGAACTGTGAGAACAGGTCCTCGAAGCCGCCTGCCCCGCCGAAGCCCGCACCGCCGGTGGAGTAGCTGGTCCGCCGGCGCCGGCCGCCGCCGCCGGCGCCGAAGATGTCGCCGAAGAGGTCCTCGAAGTTCGCCGAGCCGCCCGCGCCGGCCGGGCCGCCGGCCGTGAAGCGGGCGCCGGAGCCCATGGCGCGGATCGCGTCGTACTGCTTGCGCTCCTCCGGGTCGGAGAGCACGGAGTTCGCCTCGGTGATGTCCTTGAACCGCTGCTCGGCCTCCGCGTCCCCGGGGTTCTGGTCGGGGTGGAACTGGCGGGCGAGCTTGCGGTAGGCCTTCTTGATGTCCGCCTCGGACGCGTCCTTGGAGACGCCGAGAATGCTGTAGAAGTCCTTGTCGATCCAGTCCTGGCTGGCCATGACGCCTCCTTTCTGTGGGCCGGTGGGGGTCCTGACGAGCAGCACCCGGTGGAAGTCCTGGGGTCCCCCGGCACGGCGCCGAGGGCTGGGGGACGGGAGGGGAGGCCCGTGGACGGGCCTCCCCTCCCGCGCCGGTCAGGCCGGGCCCGGCCTCACTCGGCGACGGCGACGGCCACCTGGGCCGGCCGCACGACGCGCTCGCCGATCCGGAAGCCGGAGCGCAGCACCATCGAGACCTGGTCGGGCTCGACCTCGCTGGTGGGCTGCTGCAGCACCGCCTCGTGGACGTTCGGGTCGAACTTCTCGCCGACCGCCCCGATGCGGGTCAGTCCCTGCCGGACGAGGATCTCCTCGAGCTTGTTCGCGATGGACGCGAACGGGCCGTCGGCGAGGTCCCCGGCCTGGCGGGCCGCGTCGATGTCGTCGAACACCGGCAGCAGGGTCTGCAGCAGGTCGCCCGTCACGAACGTGCGCAGCTGCTCCTTCTCCCGGGCCGTGCGGTGCTTGAAGTTCACGAACTCGGCCTGCAGCCGGCGCAGCTCCTCGAGCCGCTCGGCGGCCAGCGCCGCGGACGGGTCCTCCGCCGTGGCCGCCGCTCCGGCGTCGGCGGAGCCGGCGTCGGTGGACTGCGGGGTCGAGAGGATGTCGTCCACGGTCAGGCCCTCCGGCCCGGCCTCCTCGGGGGAGCCGGGGCCGGAGTCCTGCGCGGCCTGCTCGTCGGGGTTCCCGGCGGAGTTCTCGAAAGCGTTCTCCGCCGGGTTCTCGTCGGGTCCTGGCGTGGGCTCGGGCATGCTCACTTCTTCTCGTTCTCGTCGTCGACGACCTCGGCGTCGACGATGTCCTCGTCACCGGCCGCGCCGGTGGCGCCGGCACCGGGGGCGCCGTCGGCGCCGTCGGCCTGCGCCTGCGCGTAGAGGGCCTCGCCGAGCTTGGTCTGGGACTGCTGGAGCTTCTCGTAGGCCGACTTCACGGCGGCCTCGTCCTCACCCTCGAGCGCCTGCTTCAGGGCGTCGACGTCGGCCTGGACCTCGGACTTCACGTCCGCGGGCAGCTTCTCGTCGTTGTCCTTCAGCAGCTTGTCCACCGAGTACGCCTGCTGCTCCGCGTTGTTGCGCAGGTCGGCGGCCTCGCGGCGCACCCGGTCCGCCTCGGCGTTGGCCTCGGCGTCCTTGACCATGCGGTCGATGTCCTCCTTGGAGAGGGAGGACCCGCCCGTGATGGTCATCGACTGCTCGGTGCCGGTGCCCTTGTCCTTGGCGGAGACGTGGACGATGCCGTTGGCGTCGATGTCGAAGGTGACCTCGATCTGCGGCATCCCGCGCGGGGCGGGGGCGATGCCGGTCAGCTCGAAGGTGCCCAGGTTCTTGTTGTCCCGGGTGAACTGGCGCTCGCCCTGGAAGACCTGGATGGACACGGAGGGCTGGTTGTCCTCGGCGGTGGTGAAGGTCTCCGACCGCTTCGTGGGGATGGCCGTGTTGCGCTCGATGAGCTTGGTCATCACGCCGCCCTTGGTCTCGATGCCCAGCGACAGCGGGGTCACGTCGATCAGCAGCACGTCCTTGCGGTCGCCCTTGAGCACACCGGCCTGGATCGCGGCGCCGACGGCGACGACCTCGTCCGGGTTCACGCCCTTGTTCGGCTCCTGGCCGGCCAGACGCTGCACGGTCTCGGCGACCGCCGGCATGCGGGTCGAGCCGCCCACCAGGACCACGTGGTCGATGTCGGACACGGAGATGCCGGCCTCGGCGATGACGTCCTTGAACGGCTTCTCGGTGCGCTCGAGCAGGTCCCGGGTCAGCTCCTCGAACTTGGCGCGGGTGAGGCGCTCGTCCAGGTGCACCGGGCCCTCGGGGGTCACGGAGAGGTACTGCAGGGAGATGTTGGTGCTGGTCGCGGAGGACAGCTCCTTCTTGGCCTGCTCCGCGGTCTCCTTGAGCCGCTGCAGGGCGATCTTGTCCTTGGACAGGTCGGCGCCGGTCTTGGACCTCACCTGCGACAGCAGCCAGTCGACGATGCGCTGGTCCCAGTCGTCGCCGCCCAGCCGGTTGTCACCGGCGGTGGCGCGGACCTGGATGGTGGAGAAGTCGTCCTCGTCCTTGCCGACCTCCAGCAGGGAGACGTCGAAGGTGCCGCCGCCGAGGTCGAAGACGAGGATGAGCTCGTCCTCCTTGCCCTTCTCCAGGCCGTAGGCCAGGGCCGCGGCGGTGGGCTCGTTGACGATGCGCAGCACGTTCATGCCCGCGATCTCGCCGGCCTCCTTCGTGGCCTGGCGCTCGGCGTCGTTGAAGTACGCCGGGACCGTGATCACGGCGTCGGTGACCTTGTCGCCCAGGTAAGACTCGGCGTCGGTCTTCAGCTTCATGAGGATGCGCGCCGAGATCTCCTGCGCGGTGTACTTCTTGCCGTCGATCTCCTTCGACCAGCCGGTGCCCATGTGGCGCTTGACCGAGGCGATGGTGCGGTCCACGTTGGTGACGGCCTGGCGCTTGGCGATGTCGCCGACCAGGGTCTCGCCGTCCTTGGAGAAGGCGACGACGGACGGGGTGGTCCGGTTGCCCTCGGCGTTGGCGATGACGGTGGGCTCGCCGCCCTCCAGCACGGACACCACGGAGTTGGTGGTGCCGAGGTCGATTCCTACTGCACGAGACATGGAGTGTTCTCCTTCGGGTCGAGCTGAACCGGGCGGGCCGTGCTGGCCCCGTTGAGGTCCCGGAGGTCTCAGGTCTTGAGTTTTCCTGGCTCAAGTCTGCCACGTGAGCGTGCGGTGTCAAGTTAACTTGAGTCCGCCCGACTCAACCTCCCGGGGCCGATTGTGAGGTGCCGCCCATTCCGGCCCCGGCGCGATTCCGCATTGGTAGGATGTGTTGCTTGTGCCCGCACTCCCGGGCCCCACTCGACACCTCCGGGCCCGACCCGCACGCAACCGCACGCACCGACACGACACCGCACGCACCCGACACCTCTGGAGCCCCCGTGAGCACTCCGCCACCCCATTCCCCGCAGGATTCCGCACCGCCCTCCTCCTCGGCCCGCCGTGGGCGGCCCCGTGAGGTGCTGCGCGAGATCAACTATCCGCACGGCGTCCACCCCGCCCTCGTCCCCGGCCTCGCGGTCGAGGACCAGAAGCTGCGCTACGGCACCGACCGGATCGTCTTCTGCGTCACCGCCGCGCTGATCGTGGCCTTCATCGCGTGGGGCGTGCTCTCCACCGAGTCCCTGACCGCGGCCTCCTCCGCGGCACTGGCCTGGGTGACCGGCAACACCGGCTGGTTCTTCACCGCCCTCTCCACGGCCGCCGTCCTGTTCATGCTCGTCGTCGGCTTCAGCCGCACCGGACGGATCCCCCTGGGCATGGACGACGAGAAGCCCGAGTACTCCTTCTTCTCCTGGCTCGCGATGCTCTTCGCCGCCGGCATGGGCATCGGCCTGATGTTCTACGGCGCCTCCGAGCCGCTGAGCCACTTCGGCGCGGGCGTCCCGGGCTACGGCGCGGAGCCGGGCTCCGAGGAGATGACCGTCTACGCCCTCGTCCAGACCGCCTTCCACTGGGGCCTCAACCCCTGGGCCATGTACGCCGTGGTCGGCGCGGCCGTGGCCTACGGCGCCTACCGCCGCGGCCGTCCCCCGCTCATCAGCCGGATCTTCGTGCCCCTGATCGGCCAGCGGCGCGCCGAGGGCGGCCTGGGCCGGCTCATCGACATCTTCGCGATCTTCGCGACCCTCTTCGGCACGGCGGCCTCCCTCGGGATCGGCGCCCTGCAGATCGCCCGCGGGCTCGAGCTCGTCGCCGGGTGGGGCCCGCTGGGCAACGGCGGCCTGATCGCGATCATCGCCGTGCTCACCGCCGCCTTCGTCGTCTCTGCCGTCTCGGGCGTGGCCCGCGGCATCCGCTACCTGTCCAACACGAACCTGCTGCTGGCCTTCCTGCTGGCCCTGTTCGTCTTCGTCGCCGGGCCCACCGTCCTGATCCTGGACCTCGTCCCGGCCGTGTTCAGCACCTACCTGCACGAGTACCTGTGGATGACCGGCCAGACCGGCGGCTGGGGCGAGGACGCCACCGCGTTCGCGGGCAGCTGGACCGTCTTCTACTGGGCCTGGTGGCTGTCCTGGTCGCCGTTCGTCGGGATGTTCATCGCCAAGATCTCCCGCGGCCGCACCCTGCGCCAGTTCGTCACGGTGGTCCTCGTGGTCCCCTCCTCGATGTGCGTCCTGTGGTTCGTGGTGATCGGCGGCACCGCCATGCACCTGCAGCGCACCGGGACCGACCTCGCGGCGGCCGGCGGCCAGGAGGCCGTCCTGTTCGGCATGCTCGACGCCCTCCCCCTGGGCGCGCTGAGCTCGGTGCTCGCGATGGTCGTCATCGGCATCTTCTTCGTGACGAGCGCGGATTCCGCGGCCATCGTCATGGGCACCCTGTCCCAGCGCGGCCGGCCGGAGCCGAACCGCCCCGTCGTCGCCTTCTGGGGCGTGTCCCTCGGGGCCATTGCGGCCGTGATGATGCTCGTGGGCGGTGACGACGCCCTCACCGGGATGCAGAACCTCGTGACCGTCTCGGCGCTGCCCTTCGCCGTGGTCGTCGCCTTCCTCATGGTGGCCTTCTACAAGGACCTCCGCAGCGACCCCGCCACGATCCGGCACGCGTTCGCCCTCTCGGCCGTGCGCAAGGCCGTGATCCACGGCATCGAGGAGCACGGCGACGACTTCGCCCTGCAGGTGGAGCACGCCCCGGGCGCCCGCGCCGCCGGCGAGACCTTCGACTCCCACGACCCGGCCGTCACCGACTGGTACCGGCGGGTCGACGAGAACGGCGACGAGATCGACCTCGACGCCGGGCGCGCGCAGGACCCGGAGGCGGGCCCGGAGCGCTCGGCAGACCGGGGGACGGGCCCGGAGCACGAGCTCGACCCGGCGGGCCGCCGGTCCTGAGCCCGTGCCCGCGCGTGCGGCCGTCGCCCCCCGGGCGGCGGCCGCACTTCTCGTCCCGTGCCCGTCCGGCTTAGAATGCCCGCTATGTATTCGATCCTGGCCGTGTGCACCGGCAACATCTGCCGCTCGCCCATGGCGGAGTTCGCCCTGCGCCGCGCCTTCGAGGACGCCGGTCTGGGCGAGCGCGTGCGCGTCGACTCGGCCGGCGTCAGCGACGAGGAGCTCGGCAACCCGGTCGACCCGCGGGCCGGGGACCTGCTGCGCCGCGAGGGGCTGGACGCCTCCGCGCACGCCGCCCAGGTCTTCGACCCGGCCCGGTTCGCGGACCGCGACCTGGTGCTCGCCCTGGACGTCGTCCACCACCGGCGCCTCCGCGCCCTCGCCCCCGACACCTCCACCGCCGCGAAGGTGCGGCTGCTGCGCGAGTTCGACCCCGCCGTCGCCGGCTCCGAGCACAGCGAGCTGGGCATCTACGACCCCTGGTACGGGGCCGCCGAGGACTTCGAGACCACCTACGGCATGATCGCCGCCGCCGTGCCGGGGGTGGTCCGCGCCGTCGCCGAGGAACTGGGCGCCGCGGTCCCCGGCACCGGCCGCGCCCGGGACGCCGGAGACGCGTGATCGACATCGAGCTCGAGCTGGACCCCGCGGTCGCCGCGGCCCACCCCGCCGGCACCAACCTGGCCCGGCTGCTCCCCGCCCCCACCCGACGACCCTGGCTCGTCGGCATCGACGGGCGCTCGGGCGCGGGCAAGACGAGCCTGGCGGAGCAGCTCGCCGAGGTGCTGCGCCCCGTGCGGGACGTGACCCTCTTCCACATGGAGGATCTCTACCCGGGCTGGGACGGTCTCCGCCCCGGCACCCGCACCTACGTCGAGGAGGTCCTCACCCCCCTGCGCGCCGGCCGGGACGCCGAGTGGAGCGCCTGGGACTGGGTCACCGGCTCCCCGGGCACCCCGCGCCTGACGCGCGTCGCGGAGGTCGTCGTCCTGGAGGGCGTCGGGGCCTGCTCCGCCGCCGCCCGGGCCCTCCTGGACGTCTCGGTCTGGGTCGAGCTGCCCACCGCGCTGCGCTACGACCGGGCCCTGAGCCGGGACGGCGCCTACTACGCCGAGCACTGGGAGCAGTGGGCCGCGCAGGAGGACGCCTATCTGGCGGAGGACCACGTCTGGGAGCAGGTGGACATCCTGCACCCCGGCCCCGTCCACTGAGCGGGCGCCCGCACCGACAGGAGGCAGCCGTGACCAGCACCGTCGTCGTCCTCGACGCCGCCCACCCCGGGGGCGTCCTCGCCGACCCGGCCGTCCCGCTCGTGCGCATCGACGACCAGGGCCTCACCCGCGGGGACGGGATCTTCGAGAGCCTGCGCGCCGTCGACGGTCGGGTGCAGAAGTTCGCGGTCCACCACCGGCGCCTGTCCGCCTCGGCGCGCCTGGCGCAGCTCCCTGTGCCCTCGGCGCAGGAGCTGCGCCAGGCCGTCGAGCTGGGGCTCGACCACGCCGCCCCCGGCGGGGACGGAGGGCTGGGCGCCGAGCACAGCGTCAAGGTGGTCGTCAGCCGCGGCACCCCCGAGGCCGGCCCGTGGTCGTGGGTGGTGGTCAGCCCCGTACCGGAGTCCACGTTCCGGCAGCGCCGGGAGGGGGTCTCCGCGGTGCTGCTGCCCCGCGGCCACGACCCGGCGCAGGACGCCGGGTATCCGTGGCTGCTGCCCGGGGCCAAGACCCTGTCCTACGCGATCAACATGGCCGCCCTGCGCCATGCCCGGTCCCTCGGCGCGGACGAGGCGGTCTTCACGGCCCCGGACGGCCGGGTGCTGGAGGGGGCCACGTCCTCCGTGGTCTGCGCCCGCGTGCACGAGGGCGTCCGCACCCTCGTGACCCCGGAGCCCTCGCACGGGATCCTCCCCGGCACCACGCAGGCCACGATCTTCGACGCCGCCCGGGGCGACGGGTGGGAGCTGGGCCACGGACCGCTGCAGGCCGCCGACCTCCTGGCGGCGGACGCCGTCTGGCTCGTCTCCAGCGTGCGGCTCGCCGTGCCGGTGCGCCGCCTCGACTCCCGCCCCCTGCCGGTGGACCCCGAGCTCACCCGGCTCGTGACGGGCTGGGTCGCGCGGGCGTGACGGGCAGTGGCCCGCGGCCCGGCCGCGCAGACGTGCGCCCGCACGCCGGGCCGAGGACCGGACCCGGGCCGAGCGGGGACCCGCGGACCCGGCGGACAGGGGCCCGCGCGACGCACCGGCTCAGGCCCAGATGAACCGGTGCGTCCCGAGCAGGACGGAGACCGCCGGGCCCGCCACGGCCACGCCGACGCACCCCGCCAGCACCACGGCGTCCCGCCAGGAGTGTTCCGGGACCCGCGCCCACGTGCGCGGGCCCGCGCCGAAGCCGCGCGCCTCCATGGTCACCGACAGGCGGGTGGCGCGGCGCAGGGACTGGACCAGCAGGGTGAACGCCTGCCCGCCGAACTCCCGCAGCGCGCCCACCGGGCCGTGCCCGGAGCCGGCGCCGCGGGCCCGGCGGGCCATCGCCAGCGTGGTCCACTCGGTGAGCATCACGCCCACCAGGCGCAGGGCCGCCAGGGAGGCCAGCACGAACCGGGCGGGCAGCCGCACCGTCTGGGCCAGTCCGTCGGCGAGGTCCGTGGGATCGGTGCTGAGCACCACGAGCAGCCCCGACAGCGCCAGCGCGAGCCCGCGCAGGGCGATCGCCGCGCCCGCGGCGACCGAACCGGCCGAGAGCTCGGTGACCCCCAGGTCGAGCAGCACGGGCCCGGAGTCCTCGGCGAGCAGCGCCGTGCCCCATCCGCTCACGAGCGCCGCCAGCAGCAGGGGCCAGGCCCGCAGCAGCTGCGCCGGCGGACGCCGTCCGGCCAGGGTCAGCAGCAGCACCTCGCCCAGGAGCACGATCCCCGACGTCACGGGATCCGCGCTGAGCAGCAGCGTCACGGTCAGGGCCAGGGCCCCGGCGAGCTTCACCACGGGATGGGCGCGGCCCAGCAGGGAGGTCCGGGCCGCCGGACCGATCGTAGGCGCGCTCACCGGACGTGCTCCGTGGCCGGCCGGGAACCCTGCACGGCAGTCCCCAGCTCCAGGACGTCGGCCCCGAGCGCCCGCACGAAGTCCTCGTCGTGGGTCACCGCGAGCACGGCCGTGCCGGCGCCCACGACCTCCAGGAGCAGGTCCACGAGCTCGGCCCAGGTGAGGGCGTCCTGACCGAAGGTGGGCTCGTCGAGCACCAGGACGTCGGGGTCGGTGGCCAGCACCGTGGCCACCGACAGCCGCCGCTTCTCGCCGCCGGAGAGGGTGAAGGGATTCGCGTCCGCCAGGTGGGTCAGCCGCAGCCGGTCGAGCAGCTCCTCCGTGCGGCGGTCCCGTTCGGCCTCCGGGGTGCCCGCCAGACGGGGTCCGAGCTCGAGCTCGGCCCGCACGGTGGCGCGCAGGAACTGGTGCTCGGGCTCCTGGAAGACCGTCCCCACCCGTGCCACCAGATCCGGCCCGGTCCACTCGAGGGGGTCCGGCCCGGCGCCGCGGGCCAGGGCCGGGTGCGCGGTCACGGTCCCGCGCACGGGCGCCAGCAGGCCCGCCAGCGTGAGTGCGAGGGTCGACTTCCCGGCGCCGTTGGGTCCCGTCACCGCGAGCGCCCGGCCACGGCGCAGGTCCAGTCCGACGCCGGTCGCCGCGACCGGGAGGTCCCGGCCCGCCGCGGCGTCGCCCAGCGGGCGGCCGCGGCGCCGCGCCCGGCGCCGGGCGCGCAGCTGCCGCGCGGAGGGCTGGGTGCGCGAGACGGCCAGCCCTCCCGCGCTCAGCAGCGGCTCCGCGTCCTCCCGGGGGCGCGCCGGCGCGCGCGTGGGCGGGATCCGGCCGGGCACCCAGACTCCGGCGCGGCTCAGCTCGTCGGCGGCCTCCCCCAGGACCTGCGCCGGGGAGCCGTCGTGCGTGATCCCCCCGTCGCGGCCGAGCACGACGACACGGTCCACGACGTCGGCCCACACCGCCACACGGTGCTCCACGACCACGAGGGTGGCCCCGCTGCGGTCCAGGCACCGTGCCACCGCGTCCCGGACCTGCCGCACCCCGGCGGGGTCCAGGTTCGCGGTGGGCTCGTCGAGCAGCAGCAGCCCCGGGCTCATCGCCACGGCCCCCGCGAGCGCCAGGCGCTGCTTCTGCCCGCCGGACAGGGCCGCGGTGGGGTGGTCGAGCGGCAGGGGCAGTCCCACGTCGTCGAGGGCGGCGCGGACCCGCGGCCAGATCTGCTCCCGGGGCACCGCGAGGTTCTCGAGGCCGAAGGCGGTGTCGTCCCCGACCCGGGAGAGCACCACCTGGGACTCGGGGTCCTGCTGCACCAGCCCCGCGCGGCCCCGCGCCCGGTCCGGGTCCGTGCCGTCGAGCAGCAGCTCCCCGTGGCGGGAGAGCCCGTCGTCGTCGTGCAGGACCCCCGCGAGGGCGTGCAGGAACGTCGACTTGCCCGCTCCGCTCGGCCCCAGCAGGAGCACCCGCTCCCCCGGCTCGACCACGAGGTCGACGCCCTGCAGGGCGGGGGCCTCCCGGCCGGGGTGGTGCCAGCCGAAGCCGCGGGCCTCGACGCGGGCCCCAGCGGCGGTGGGCGTGCCGGGAGGGCGCACCGCCGCGGCGGTCATCGCCGAGCGACCCGGCCCGAGGCCAGGCCCTGCAGCACGCCGGTGGCCGCGAGCGCCTTCACCACGGCCCACATCAGCAGGCCGGCGAGCACCGCGCCCGAGAGGGCCGCGAGGACCACGTAGACGACCTGGTGGCCGAGGGTCCACTCGTAGTTGTAGATGATGCTCTCGTTGACGCCCAGGAAGATGCCGCTCACCGCGCCGGCGGCGGCGGCCACGGCCGCGTTGTAGCGGCGGTAGCGCACCGCGGCGAAGACCAGCTCGGCCCCGAGGCCCTGGAGGAGGCCGGACAGGATCACGGTCCAGCCGAAGTGGGTGCCCAGGAAGCCCTCGATGACGGCGGCGAGCAGCTCGCAGAACAGCGCGGCGCCCGGCTTGCGGATGATCAGACCGCCGAGCACGCCGGCCACGAGCCAGCCGCCGGCGATCAGGCCCACCGCGGGCGGATAGGTCACCGCGGCGGCGCCGACCACGGGGTAGAGCAGGTTCGACCACGCCCAGAAGACCACCGCGCACACGGCGGCGAGGACGGCGGCCACGACGATGTCGACGACCCGCCAGGACGAGGACCCGGGCGCGCGGTTGCGGCCGGCGGGACGGTGCGTGGTGGTGTTCATGGTGGGTTCCTCCTGGGCTCAGCGAGCCATCGGTGCCAGGAGGGGAGGGGTCCGCGCGGACACGGCCGGAGCTCACGTCCGCGAGCCACCCCTGAGGTGCTCGACTCCCTTCGCCGGTGCTAACCGGAGCAGGTTCGAGGGTCTGCGGTGATCCGCACTCTCAGCGCTCTGCCGCCGTCGCCGGCGGGGTGCGCTCCCCTGTCGTTTCAGTGCCACCGAGTCTACCCCTCCGCCGCCCCCGCTGCTGCACTGCCGCACGCGGTGTCATCCGGACCGTCGCCAGGACCGTCGCCCGTGCTGCCGCCCGCACGTCGGCCGCTCCGCCCATGCCCACGGCGCAGCCGTCGCTCCCGCGCCGCGCTCACGGGCGACGAAGGGGCCCGTCCGTGCCGACACCGCTGTGGTGTCCGCACGGACGGGCCCCCTCGCGAGCCGGCCGCCGGGGCTCAGACCTCGGCCTGGCTCGAGGCCTTGGGGTTGCTCCGGGACGACTTGTCCATCTTCGCGATCTGGCGGGAGATCCCGACCTTGATGACCGTGCCGACGAGGCCGGTCACCAGCGACCAGATGATGATGCCGGTCCACGCCTCGTCCGGGTCCGGGTTCTTGGCGGGGGGCGGGTCCCCCGTGATGCGCGTCCACGCGGCACCGAGCACCTTGTGCGAGAGCGCCACGCCGCCCAGCGAGAGGCCGGTGCCGGCGAGTTCGAGGATCTTCGTGTTCATGGACTGCTGCTCCTTGTCGTCGGGGCGGCGCGGATGCGCCCGTCGATCGTGCCCAGCCTAACGCGTCCTCCCGGATCCGTCAGTCTGCTGTCCGTCGGCGTGCTGCCCGTCCGCGGCCGGCGGGTCGACGAGGGCTTCGTCGGTGCGCGTCTCGTCGGTGCGGGCCGGTGGGGTGCCGGCGGGCGCGGACGCGCCCACGGCCGGCTCGCTGCCGTCCCGCTCGCCGGCACGGTTGAGCACCTCCTGCAGGTCGTCCTGCGTGAGGGTGGCCCGGTTGAGGTGCTTGGTCCGGTAGGTGGAACGGCCCACCATGTGCGCCGAGACGGGCACCGTGAGCAGCTGGAAGATCCACCCCAGTGCGATCAGCGGGATCATGACCGGGTCCCGGTTCTCCAGGGCGACGGCGGTGAGCATGAGCAGCAGCCCGAAGACCTGCGGCTTGGTCCCCGCGTGCATGCGGGTCAGCAGGTCGGGGAACCGGACCAGACCGATCGCGGCGGCCAGGGACATCAGCGCGCCGAGGACCAGGCACACGGCCGCGGCGGCGTCCAGGACGGTGTCCAGCACGGGGCTCACTTCCCGTGCTCGGCGGTCTGGGTGGCGAAGCGCGCCACCGTCACGGCGCCGATGAACCCCACCAGGGAGACGATCACCATGAGGATGAGGTTGTTGAGGTGCCGGTGATAGGCCATCTCCACGGCGAGCGCGGCCGCCACGATGGCCAGCAGGACGTCGGTGGCCACCACGCGGTCCAGCAGCGACGGGCCCTTGGCCAGCCGGTACAGGGTGCCCGCGGCGGCCGTGCTGAGCAGCACGGCCGCGACGGCCACGGCGATCTCCATCACGGGCGGTCCTCCTCGGTGGTCCGGGTCGTCTGCGTGGGCCGGGTGGTGTGGGGCGTCCGGGCGGTCCCGGTGGGGACGTCGCCCCGCCGGCCGCCGACGATCTGCTGCCCGGCCGTGACCGGGGAGCTGATCGCCGCGCTGTCCCGCTGCTCGGCCTGCGTCCCGCCGCCCCCGCGCCGTTCGGCCCGCAGGGCGGCGAGCTCCGCCCGGGTGCCCATGATGCGGATCCACGCGGCCTCGACCTGCCGCGCCGACCGCCGGAAGGACTCGGCCTCCTCGGGGGTGCGGACGTTGAGCGCGTGGAAGTAGAGGGTGGACCGGGCGCGGTCCACCTCCACCAGGATGGAGCCGGGGATCAGGGCCATGGTGTGGCCGGTGGCGGTGAGCAGCAGGTCCGAGCGCGTGCGCAGGTCCACGCTCACGACCGCGCTGCGGGCCCGCGGACCCACGAGGATCGCGACGAGCATGACGTCCACGCTGGCCTTGGCGACCTGCCACACGAAGGTCACGGCGAAGACGGCGAACTGCAGCAGGTTGAACCGGCCGGAGAGCTGCACCGGGGGCAGGTAGAGCACCCAGGTCACGAGCAGTGCCAGCACCGCGCCGAACAGCAGGTTGCCGAGGCCGAAGTCGCCCCACAGGGCGCCCCACACGAGCACGAGCCACACCAGCAGCGGCAACTCGACGAGCAGGGAGTTCTTGGGTCGCGAGCTCACGGGGCCTCCTCCACGACGGGCAGGGGAACCGATCCGGGGTCCAGGACGGCCGTGACGTAGCGCTCGGGGTGGACCAGGTTCTCCGCGGCGTTGTCCGCGAGCTGGAAGAGCGGGCCGGCGAAGACGGTGAGGGCGACGCCCACGGCCACGAGCGCGGAGGCGCCGCCGAGCATCGAGGGAGACATGAGGCGCACGTCGCCCTTGCCGGCGAACCGCCCCTCCTGGTCGTCGACGGACCCGGAGGTCAGGAGGAAGCGCGAGCCCGCCGGGACCGGGGCCAGCAGGATCGGGTCCGGGTACTCCGCGTCCTCCGGGGTGCGCAGGAACACGCGGTTCCACACGCGGATCATGGCCAGAAGGGTCAGCAGGGACACCGCCACGGAGCCCGCCACGAGCACGTAGGCGAGCGGATCGCCCTGGTTCACGCCGGCCTGCAGCAGCCCGGTCTTGCCGAGGAAGCCCGAGAACGGCGGGATGCCGCCCAGGTTCAGTGCGGGGACCAGGTAGAGCAGCGCCAGCAGCGGGGAGATCTTGGCCATGCCGGCGAGCCGATCCACGTTGGTCGACCCGCCGCGGCGCTCGATCAGCCCGGCCACCAGGAACAGGCTGGTCTGGATCACGATGTGGTGGGCCACGTAGTAGACCGTGGCGGACAGCGCCTCCTGGCTGCCCACGGCCACCCCGAAGATCATGTAGCCGATGTGGCTGATGAGGGTGAAGGACAGCATGCGCTTGATGTCGATCTGGGCGAGCGCCCCCAGGATGCCCACCACCATGGTGAGCAGCGCGACCCACATCAGCAGGGTGTCGAGCCGCTCCCCGGGGAACAGCACGGTCTCCGTGCGGATGATCGAGTAGACGCCCACCTTGGTCAGCAGCCCGGCGAACACGGCGGTCACGGGGGCGGAGGCCGTCGGGTAGGAGTCCGGCAGCCAGAAGGACAGCGGGAAGACCGCCGCCTTGATGCCGAAGGCGATGAGCAGCATGACGTGCAGCTGCATCTGGGTGCCCACCGGCAGGTCGGCGAGTTTCACCGAGAGGTCGGCCATGTTGATGGTGCCCGTGGCCGCGTAGACCATCGCGATGGTGATCAGGAACAGCACCGAGGAGATGACGGAGACCACCACGTAGGTGACGCCCGTGCGGATCCGCTGGACCGTTCCGCCCATCGTCATGAGGACGTAGGACGCGGTGAGCAGGATCTCGAAGCCCACGTACAGGTTGAACAGGTCGCCCGCGAGGAAGGCGTTGGAGACCCCGGCCACGAGGATGAGGAAGGAGGGGTGGAAGATCGAGATCGGGCCCTCCCTGTCCCCGTCGGCCACGCCCTGCCCGCTGGCGTAGACCAGCACCGCGAGCGAGACCACCGTGGAGACCACGAGCATCAGCGACGAGAGCTGGTCCACGACCATGACGATGCCCCAGGGCGCCGCCCAGCCGCCCAGGTGGACGGCCTGGGGACCGACGTCCCAGGTGCTCACCAGCACCATGGCCTCGACCACGAGGGTGAGCACGAGGGAGCCGATCGCCACGGCCCGCTGCAGCGCGTTGCGCCGCAGCAGCACGAGGCTCAGGGCCGCGCCCAGGAAGGGGATGATGACGGCCAGCGGGGCCAGCTGCGCGAGGTGGACGGTCATCGACTCCCCTCCCGCCGGGGCCCGGAAGGACCGGGCGTCTCGAGGTCCTCGCCGGGGTCGTCGCGGCGGGGCGCCTCCTCGAACTCGGTCGTCTCGGCGGGCACCTCGGCGTCGTCCTCCACGTCGTAGGAGGACTGCCGGGCCACGCGCCGGTCCTCCACGTCGTCCTGGATCTCGTCGCGGCGGCCGAGCACCCAGGAGCGGTAGATCATCCCGAGCAGGAACGCGGTGACGGCCAGCGAGATGACGATGGCGGTGAGGATGAGCGCCTGGGGCAGCGGGTCGCTGTAGTCCTCCGCGGCGATCGAGCCGTCGTAGAGCGGGGCGAAGCCGGGGACGCCGCCCGCGTGCAGGATCAGCAGGTTCGTGCCGTTGGTGAGCAGCATCAGCCCGAGCAGCACCCGGGTGAGCGAGCGCTCCAGCAGGAGGTACACCCCCACGGCGTAGAGCACGCCCATCACGACCAGCAGGGTCAGGTTCACGCTCATCGGTGCTCGCTCCCTTCGTCGGGCCCCGCCCCGGCGGTCGTGACCGGGGTGGGTGAGGTCGCCGACGTCGCCATGGACGACCCCGCGGTGACCCGGCGCTGCCGGGTGACCCGGATGCGGGTGCCGCGCCCGGGCGCCTTCCGGCGCCGGCGCACGGCGTCCTCCTCGATCCGCTCGTCGATCCGCCCGCCCAGCGAGCGGAGGATGTCGAGGACGAGCCCGACGACGATCAGGTAGACCGCGACGTCGAAGACCAGGGCGGACACGAACTTCTCGTGGCCGAAGAGCGGCAGCTCCGCCTCCACGGTGTAGCTCTGCATGACCGAGCCGCCCAGGAACACCGGGGTGACGGCGTAGAGCGCGGCGAGCGCCAGCCCCGTCCCCAGCATCGTGCCCGCGTTGATGGGGGTGGCGCGCTCCAGCTCGAAGCGCCCGCCCGCGAGATAGCGCACGGTCAGGGCCAGCCCGGCCATGAGCCCGCCGGAGAACCCTCCGCCGGGGTCGTTGTGCCCGGCGATCAGCAGGTAGAGCGAGACCATCATGAACGTGTGGAAGAGCAGGCGGGTGACCACCTCGAAGATGATCGAGCGCCGCTCGGGCGCCAGGGTCCGCCCCGCCAGCAGGTAGGGGTCCTCCGGGTCCTCCGGGGAGCGCCGGTCGACCACGGCGTCCAGGTCCGCGCCGGACGGGACCACGGCCGCGGCGCTGCGCCGGCGCAGGATCCGCAGCTGCTCGGTGTTCGGGTCGTCGCCGGAGCGCACGATCCGGTCCCCGCGGCCGGTGACGAAGATCAGGGACGCCACACCGGTGGCGGCGAGCACCAGCACGGAGATCTCCCCGAAGGTGTCCCACGCCCGGATGTCCACCAGGATGACGTTGACCACGTTCTGCCCGTCGCCCAGCTCGTAGGCCATCCGCGGCAGCTGCAGGGAGATGGGCTCGGCCGTGCGCGAGGAGATGCTGAAGGCCGCCAGCGCCATCATGAACAGCCCGAAGGTCACCGCGATGGTGCCGCGCAGGAGCCGGCGCCCGGCGGGGTTGCGGTGCCACAGCGGCGCGGGCAGCGAGCGCAGCGCCAGCACGAAGGCCACGAGCAGGATGGTCTCCACGAGCGTCTGGGTCAGGGCGAGGTCCGGGGCCCCCTGCAGGGCGAACATCAGCGCCAGGCCGTAGCCCGTGACCGAGACCAGGAGCACGGCCAGGAAGCGCTTCGTGGCCAGGGGCACCAGCAGGGCCGCCACGACCATGGCCGCCCCGGCGATCAGCTGGGCCGGCCCGTCCGAGAGCCGCAGGGCGCCCAGCGGCGGGGTCTCCTCCACGACCAGGGCCACGAGGGGCACCACGATCGCGGTGACGAGGATGACCGAGAGGTAGAACATCAGCGAGCCGCGCTGCGTGCGACCGGTGATCCACACCGCGGCCAGGTCCAGGACGTTGATGGTCCGCCGGTAGAGGAGCTCCCCGGGCGGCATCGAGGGCAGCGCGCGCTGGAGGTCGGCGACGGGACGCCGGGCCAGGAACATGAGCGTCCCGCCCGCGACGACGACCGCCGACAGGCCCAGGGCCGGGGTGAACCCGTGCCACAGGGCGAGGTAGAACTCGTGCCCTCCCGGATCGGGGAACTGGTCCACATAGGGCTGGAGCATGGCGTCGACCGGCTGCGGCCACAGCCCGTAGGCCACGGTGAGGACGGAGAGCACGAGCGGGGCGGCCAGGAAGCCGGGCTCGACGCGCTCCATGTCGCTGATCACGGCCTTGCCGCCCACCCCGGCGTCGAGCTCGGAGAACTCCGCGGACTTCTGCGCGAAGCCGCCCCACAGGAAGCGGGCGCTGTAGGCGAAGGTCAGGACCGAGCCGAGCACCAGTCCGGCGAGCACCACGATCCCCGCCGCGCTGTCCGCCTCGTGGGTGAACGCGGCCAGCACGGACTCCTTGGCCACGAAGCCGGCCAGCGGCGGCAGCCCGGCCATGGAGGCCGCCGCCACGGCGGAGACGGCGAACAGCACCGGCACGCGGCGGGCCAGCCCGGAGAGCCGCCGGATGTCTCGGGTGCCCGCCCGGTGGTCGATGATGCCGACCACGAGGAACAGCGTGGCCTTGAACAGCCCGTGCGCCAGGAGCATGGCCATGCCCGCCTGCGCGGTGTCGGCCGCGCCCCGGCCCACGACGACGACGAGGAAGCCGAGCTGGCTGACGGTGCCGTAGGCGAGGATGAGCTTGAGGTCGTACTGCTTCAGGGCGGCCCAGCCGCCGAAGATCATGGTGCCCAGGCCCAGGATCATCACCGTGGGCTGCCACAGCGCCGTCTCGGCGTAGCCGGGGGCGAACCGGGCCACCAGGTACACGCCGGCCTTGACCATGGCGGCGGCGTGCAGGTACGCGGACACGGGCGTGGGCGCGGCCATCGCGGCGGGCAGCCAGAAGTGCAGCGGGATCAGGGCGGACTTGGTCACGGCGCCCACGAGGAGCAGGAACACCGCCACGTCCACCACGGTGCCGCGCTGGGCCAGCTCCGGGGCCGCCGCGAGCACCTCGGAGATCCGGTAGGTGCCCGCGGCCTGGCCCAGCATGACGATGCCCACGAGCATGGACAGCCCGCCGGCCGTGGTCAGCACGAGGGCCTGGAGGGCCGCGCGCCGGGCGGACAGCCGGGCCCGGCTGTAGCTGATGAGCAGGAAGGACAGGACGGTGGTGATCTCCCAGAAGACGAACAGCACGAGCATGTCGTCGGCGGTCACCAGCCCGAACATGGCCCCGGCGAACGCGAGCAGCTGGGCCCCGAAGCCCCCGAGGTCACCGGCGCCGGGCTTGAAGTAGCGGGCGCAGTAGAAGAGGACCAGGGACCCGGCCCCGAGCACGAGCAGGGACATGGTCCAGGCCAGGGCGTCCATCCGCAGGACCAGGTCCAGTCCCAGGGAGGGGATCCACTCCGCCCCCTCGGTCCACCCGCCGTCCGGGCCGTACACGCGCGGGGCGGAGGCCAGCAGCCACAGGAAACCGGCGAGGGGAACCGCGGCCAGCAGGTAGAAGGCGCTGCGTCCCATCCGCGCGAACAGCAGCGGCGCGACCGCGGCCACCACTGCGTGGAGCAGGAGCACAGCGGTCATCAGGCGCCTCCGGAGGTCGGGGAAGGGATCGGCGGGCGGGCGTCGTGGGACCCGGACGCGGCACGGAGGACCGGTGCAAGCACAGGGATGCCGGGGCGCGCCCGGGACGTCCAGCCTATCAAAGGGGCTTCGGGGCCCTCCGCGGAGGGCCGGGGGCGAGACCTGAACGTCCCCGGTCAATCCGCTGGGCATTCACTCCGCGAAGCCGGGGTGACCGGTCCCGGCGAGGCCGGCGCCGCGGCGGGGCGCCGCGGGCCTAGCATGACTGCCATGGACACCGCGCCCCCAGGTTCCCCGTCCGCGCCGCCCGCGGCCCCCTTCACGCCCCGCCGCTCCCACGTGTGGGCCTGGAGCCTGTGGGACGCCGGCTCCGCGGCCTTCAACGCCGTGATGACCACGTTCGTGTTCACCGTCTACCTCACCGGCGACCCGTTCGGCGGGGAGGACCACGCCTCCCAGGTGCTGGGCTACGGGATCGGCGCCGCGGGCGTCGTCGTGGCGCTGCTCGCCCCCGTGGTCGGGCAGCGCAGCGACGGCGCCGGGCGCCGGAAGCTGTGGCTGGGCGTGAACACGATGCTCACCGCGCTGCTCACCGCGCTGTGCTTCCTGGTCTACCCGGAGTACCCGTTCCTCTACCTGGGTGTCGCACTGCTGGCGCTGGCCAACGTCTTCGACGAGTTCGCGGTGGTCAACTACAACGCGATGCTTCCCGGCATCGCGGGCCGCGAGCACATCGGCCGGGTGAGCGGGCAGGGCTGGGCGCTGGGCTACTTCGGCGGGATCGTGGCCCTGTCGATCGTCCTGTTCGGCTTCGTGAGCCCCGGGTTCCTCGGCATCCCCGAGGAGGACGCGCTCAACGTGCGGGCCGTCGCACTGTTCTCCGGCCTGTGGATCGCGCTGTTCTCGATCCCCGTCCTGCTCGCGGTGCCCGAGATCCGCCCCACGCGCCGGGGTCCGCGCCCGTCCGTGGCCCGGTCCTACCGGCAGCTGTGGGCGACCCTGCGCGAGCTGTACCGGGACGCCCCGCAGACGCTGTGGTTCCTGCTCTCCTCCGCCGTGTTCCGGGACGGGCTCAACGCGGTGTTCACGTTCGGCGGCGTCATCGCGGCCGGGACCTTCGGCTTCACCCTCACCGAGGTCATCGTCTTCGCGATCGTCGGGAACGTGGCCGCGGGCGTGGGGGCGCTCGTCGGCGGGCAGCTCGACGACCGGGTGGGCCCCAAGCGCGTCATCGTCGCCTCCCTGGTCTGCGTCCTGCTGGCGGGCACGCCGCTGCTGTTCCTGGACGGCACGGCCGCGTTCTGGGTCTGCGGACTGCTGCTGTGCCTGTTCGTGGGCCCGGCGCAGTCGGCCTCCCGGACGTTCCTGGGCAGGCTCACCCGCACGGGCCACGAGGGCGCCCTGTACGGCCTCTACGCCACCACGGGTCGGGCCGTGAGCTTCCTGGCGCCCACCCTGTTCGCCGTGTTCGTCTCCGTGCTCGGCGCCCAGCGCTGGGGGATCCTGGGCATCCTGCTGGTGATCGGCGCGGGCCTGCTCCTGCTCCTCGGCGCCCGGGACCCCGAGCGCGCCCGGGACCCCGACGGGGCCGGGGCCACGCAGCGCCCCTGAGTGCCGGCGCGGGACCGGGGACCGGGGCGGACGCCGGGCCTCAGATGCGGGTGCGGGAGAAGCCCAGGTGGCTGCGCGACGCCGTCGGGCCCCGCTGACCCTGGTACCGGTTGGCGTAGGCGCCGTCCCCGTACGGGTGCTCGGCGGGCGAGGACAGCCGGAAGAAGCACAGCTGACCGATCTTGGAGCCGGGCCACAGCTTGATGGGCAGCGTCGCCATGTTGGAGAGCTCGAGCGTGACGTGCCCCGAGAAGCCCGGGTCGATGAACCCTGCGGTGGAGTGCGTCAGCAGGCCCAGCCGCCCCAGGGAGGACTTGCCCTCCAGGCGCGCGGCGATGTCGTCCGGGAGGCTGACCTTCTCGTAGGTGGAGCCCAGGACGAACTCCCCGGGGTGCAGCACGAAGGCCTCCTCCGGGTCGACCTCCACGAGGCGCGTGAGCTCCGGCTGCTCCACCGAGGGGTCGATGTGCGCGTACTTGTGGTTGTCGAAGAGCCGGAACCAGCGGTCCAGCCGCACGTCGATGCTGGCCGGCTGGATCAGGGCGGGGTCGTAGGGCTCGAGGACGACCCGGCCACCGTCGAGCTCACGGCGGATGTCGCGGTCAGAGATCAGCACGGTCCCCAAGGTAGCGCACGCCGCTCCCCCGGACCCCGGACCCCGTTCCCCGGTCCTGCCCGGCCCCGGACGGATCGTGTACAGTGTGGTGGTGTCCCCGTCCGGTGCACGCACCGGACGGACCACGGATGCGCGGCTGTAGCTCAATGGTAGAGCGCACGCTTCCCAAGCCTGATACGCGGGTTCGATTCCCGTCAGCCGCTCTCGCACCGAACGCCCCGCGCCGCCCCGGCCGGGGCGTTCGTCGTGCCCGGGCCGGCCCGGTAGAATGTTCCCGCACCGCGGCCCTCCGCAGACCCCGGCGCCCGAGGCCCCGGTGCTCCACCGGAGCCGCGTCCCGCACCCCGCCCACGAGGAGCAGATCTCCCGTCATGCTGCGCACCATGTTCAAGGCCAAGATCCACCGGGCCGTCGTGACCCAGGCCGACCTCCACTACGTCGGCTCGGTCACCGTGGACCAGGACCTCCTGGACGCCGCCGACATCCTGCCGGGCGAGCTCGTCGCCATCGTGGACGTCACCAACGGCGCCCGCCTGGAGACCTACACCATCGCCGGCGAGCGCGGCTCCGGCGTCGTCGGGATCAACGGCGCCGCGGCGCACCTCGTGCACCCCGGTGACGTCGTCATCCTCATCAGCTACGCGCAGATGGACGACGCCGAGGCGCGCACCCACGTGCCCCGCGTGGTGCACGTGGACGCGCAGAACCGGATCGCCGACCTCGGCGCGGATCCCGCCGAGGCCCTGCTCGACGGCGTCGCCCGCCCCCCGCTCTCCCGGACCCTCGCCGCGGCACGGGCCGACCTGCCGCTCGGCTGACGCGACCGGCGCCGCCCTCCCTGCCGGCCGTCCTGCCCGGAAGTCCCTCCGGCATGGGATAGAACTGTAGGGGCCCGATCCCGCGGGCCCCGACAGTCCGAGGAGGAACCCGTGGCCGGAGTGTTCTCGGGGTTCTTCATCGTGTGGGCCGTCATCGGCACCGGATACGTGGTGGGCCGCCGCCGGGTGCTGGGGCCGCAGGGGCAGCTGGTGCTCAGCAAGTTCGCGTTCTACGTGGCCAGCCCGCCGCTGCTGTTCCTGACCATCGCCGAGGCCGACATCGGCCGCCTGCTCTCCGCCCCCCTGCTGGTGGCGGCCGTCTCGGCGGTGGCCACCGCCCTCGTGCACGCCGGGCTCGCCCGGTGGGTGCTGCACCGGGACGCGGCGACCACCGTGATGGGCGCCCAGGCCGCCTCCCAGGTCAACTCCGCCAACCTCGGCATCCCGATCGCCACGTTCGTGCTCGGGGACGCGACCATGGTGGTGCCCGTCATCCTGTTCCAGCTGGCCCTGAACACCCCCGTTTACCTGACGATCATGGACGTCCTGACCGACGGCCGCCGGCCGAGCCTCGGCAGCGTCCTGGGCAACGTGGTGACCAACCCGATGATCGTGGGCTCCGGGCTGGGCATCCTGTTCGCGGTGACCGGCTGGCGGCTGCCCGAGGTCGTGCACGCACCGGTGGAGCTGGTGGCGGGGGCCTCCATCCCGGCGATGCTGATGGCCTTCGGCGTCTCCCTGGTGGGCGCCTCACCGCTGCGGGCCGGAACGAGCCCGCGCCGGGACGTGGCGCTGGCCGCCGCGCTGAAGCTGGTGCTGCACCCGGTGCTGGCGTTCCTGTTCGCCCGCTTCGCCCTGGGCCTGGAGGGGCACCTGCTCTACGCCGTGGTGGTGATGGCGGCGCTGCCCACCGCCCAGAACATCTACGTCGCGGCCGTGCGCTACGGCCGGGCCGAGCAGCTGTGCCGCGACACGGTGCTGCTCACCACGGTCGTGGCCATGCTGACCATGGCCGGTGTGGCCCTGCTGCTCGCCTGAACCCCTCCGCCGGGCCGTGACCCGGCGGACCCGGACGACGCCCGTTCGCAAAAACACAGGTTACTGGTCTGTGAGGTACCGCACTCATAGACTGAAGCTCCGCGCAGGGGTGGTCACCCGGCAGCACGCACCACCCGACCGTCCCGCCGAGCAGGCCCCACCAGGCCCCGTCGGCGCCCCTCGCGGGCCGCCACATCGCCGAAGGGGAGGAACAGACCGTTGACCACCACCTCACACCCCCACAGAGCCCCCGGGAGGCGACGGCTCAGCGCTGCCGCCGCCCTGGGCGCCGTGGGCGCTCTCGTCCTGACGGGCTGCGGTGACGCCGACGCCGGCGGCACCCCGACCCTGACCTGGTACATCAACCCGGACGCCGGCGGGCAGGCGGAGCTGGCCCAGCAGTGCTCGGAGCAGTCCGGGGGCCGGTACACCCTCGAGACCGCGCTGCTCCCGCGTGACGCCGCCTCACAGCGCGAGCAGCTCGCCCGGCGTCTCGCCGCGGGGGACACGTCGATGGACATCATGAGCCTGGACCCGCCCTTCATCCCCGAGCTGGCCGAGCCGGGTTTCCTGGCCCCGGTGCCCAGCGGTGTCGAGCAGGCCACCACCGAGGACGTCCTGGCCGGTCCCCTCGAGGGCGCGAAGTGGAAGGACGAGCTGGTGTCGGTCCCGTTCTGGGCCAACACGCAGCTGCTCTGGTACCGGGAGTCCGTGGCGGAGGCCGCCGGCCTGAACATGGACGAGCCGGTGACCTGGGACCAGATCATGGACGCCGCCCGCGAGCAGGACAAGTACCTGGGGGTGCAGGGCACCTCGGCCGAGTCCATGACGGTGTGGGTCAACGGCCTCGTGGCGTCCGCCGGCGGGTCGATCGTGGAGAACCCGGAGGCGCCGTCCGACGAGATCTCCATCGGCCTGGACAGCGAGGCGGGCCGGAAGGCCGCGGAGATCATCGGCACCATCGGCCGCGACGGGCTCGGCGGACCGGGCCTGCCGACCTCGGACGAGAACGCGTCGATGATCCAGTTCCAGTCCGAGAACGGCTCCTTCATGGTGAACTGGCCCTTCATCTACGCGGCCACCGCGGCCGCCGTGGAGGAGGGCACGGTCGACGCCGAGGTCTACGAGGACATCGGCTGGGCCCTGTGGCCCCAGGTCGACGAGGGCGAGCCCTCCGCTCCCCCGCTGGGCGGGATCAACCTGGGCGTGGGCTCCACCTCCGAGAACCAGGAGCTGGCCTGGGAGGCCGTGGAGTGCATCGTCCAGCCCGAGAACCAGGCGTACTACTTCGTGAGCAACGGCAACCCGGCCGCCTCCGAGGCCGCCTACGAGGACCCCGAGGTCCGGGAGGCCTATCCGATGTACGCGACCATCCGCGAGTCCCTCGACCAGGCGGCGCCCCGTCCCCAGACGCCGTTCTACAACGAGGTCTCCACCGCCATCCAGCAGGAGTGGACCCCGCCGGCGTCCGTCACCGAGGACACGCCCGGCCTGACCGCCGAGTTCATCGAGTCCGTCCTGAGAGGAGATCGGCTGCTATGAGCACCGTCGTCAATCCCAACGCTCCCGGCACCGGTCCCCGGGAGGTCGCCCCGGCACCCGTGACGGGCCGGCGCAGCGCGAAACCCGTGATGTCCGACCGGGCCCGGTCGGAGCGCAAGCTCGGCTGGATGCTCGCCGGCCCCGCGTTCATCGTGATGCTGCTGGTGACCATGTACCCGATCCTGCAGGCCCTGTGGGACTCCCTCTTCTCCTTCCGCCTGACGGCCCCCGGGGAGAAGGAGTTCGTCCTCCTCGGCAACTACGCCACGGTTCTCTCCGACCGGGTGTTCTGGAACGACCTGTGGATCACGGTGCTCATCACGATCGTCACCGTGGTGGTGGAGCTGGTCCTGGGCTTCGCCCTGGCGCTCGTGATGAACAACGCGATCCGGAACACCAAGGGCCTGCTGCGCACCGCGATCCTCGTGCCCTACGGCATCATCACGGTGGTCTCGGCCTTCGCGTGGTTCTACGCCTTCGACATCACCACGGGCTACATCAACAACTGGTTCGACTGGGTCCCGGGCATCGGCCCCGACTTCAACTGGTTCGCCTCCCAGGGACCGGCCCTGTTCGTGATCATGGCCTCCGAGATCTGGAAGACCACCCCGTTCATCTCCCTGCTGCTGCTGGCCGGCCTGGCCCAGGTCCCCAGCGAGTACACGGAGGCGGCCCGCGTGGACGGGGCCACCTGGTGGCAGCGCATGTCCCGGGTGATCCTGCCCAACATGAAGGCCGCGATCATGGTGGCGGTCGTGTTCCGTGCCCTGGACGCGTTCCGCATCTTCGACAACATCTTCATCATGACCCAGGGCCAGTACGGCACCGAGACGCTGTCCCTGCTGGCCTACCGCACCTCCATCGGCCGACTGGAGATCGGGCTCGGCTCCGCGATCTCCGTGATCCTGTTCGTGTGCGTGCTGCTGATCGCCTTCATCGCCATCAAGGTGTTCAAGGTCGACCTCGCCGGCGCCGGGAAGGGAAGGTAATCCCATGACCACCAAGCAGAAGTGGGGCTGGGCCGTCGTCACGGTCCTCGTCCTGCTCTACGCCCTCTTCCCCGTCGCCTCGATCCTCATGACGTCCTTCAAGACGCCGGCGGACCTGACGTCCGGGAAGTTCCTGCCCACCCAGTGGGTCGGGGAGAACTACTCGTCGATCTTCGTGGGCCAGGCCCGGGAGCTGTTCGTGCCGTCGCTGATCAACTCGATCGGCATCTGCCTGATCGCCACGGCCATCGCCGTGGTCCTGGCCACGCTGTGCGCCTACGCGATCGCCCGCCTGGACTTCCCCGGCAAGAAGATGATCCTGACGGTCGCCCTGGCGGTGTCCATGTTCCCCGTCGTCTCGATCGTGACCCCGCTGTTCAACCTGTGGCGCCAGATCGGGCTCTACGACACCTGGCCCGGCCTGATCATCCCCTACCTCTCGCTGACCCTGCCGATCTCCATCTGGACCCTGACGGCGTTCTTCCAGCAGATCCCCTGGGACCTCGAGCGGGCGGCCCAGGTCGACGGCGCCACCACCTGGCAGGCCTTCCGCAAAGTGATCGTGCCGCTGGCCCTGCCGGGCGTCTTCACCACCGCGATCATCGCGTTCTTCATCGCCTGGAACGACTTCGTCTACGGCATCGGCCTGACCTCCACGGAGGCCGCCCGCCCGGTGCCCGCCGCGCTGGCGTTCTTCACCGGCGCCTCGCAGTTCGAGGACCCGGCGGGCGCGATCTCGGCGGCCGCCATCGTCGTCACCATCCCGGTGGTCGTCCTGGTGCTGCTCTTCCAGCGCCAGATCGTCTCCGGCCTGACCCAGGGCGCGGTCAAGGGCTGAGCCCGCCCGCCTCCCACGCATTTCCCGAACCGAGCGAAGGACTGAGTTCCAGATGGCATCCATCACCCTCAACCATCTCGTCAAGAAGTACGGCGACGGTTTCCCCGCGGTCAACGACGTCTCGATCGACATCGCCGACGGCGAGTTCCTCATCCTCGTGGGACCCTCCGGCTGCGGCAAGTCGACGCTGCTGCGGATGATCGTGGGCCTCGAGGACATCACCTCCGGGGACCTGCTGATCAACGGCCAGCGCGTCAACGAGAAGGAGCCGCGCGAGCGGAACCTCTCCATGGTGTTCCAGAACTACGCGCTCTACCCGCACCTGACCGTGTACGAGAACATCGCGTTCCCGCTGCGGCTGTCCAAGGGCAAGTTCTCCGACGAGGAGATCGACCGCAAGGTGCGCGCCGCGGCCTCGACCCTGGACCTCGACGAGCACCTCGAGCGCAAGCCGGCCAACCTCTCCGGCGGCCAGCGCCAGCGGGTGGCGATGGGGCGGGCGATCGTGCGCGACGCGGACGCGTTCCTGTTCGACGAGCCCCTGTCCAACCTGGACGCGAAGCTGCGCGGGCAGATGCGCACCGAGATCGCCCAGCTGCAGCGGCGGATGGGCATCACCTCCGTGTACGTGACCCACGACCAGACCGAGGCCATGACCCTCGGCGACCGGGTGGCCGTGCTCAAGAAGGGCATCCTGCAGCAGATCGCCTCGCCCCGGGAGCTCTACGAGCAGCCGGCCAACCTGTTCGTGGCGGGGTTCATCGGCTCGCCGTCGATGAACTTCCTCCCGGCGCACGTGCAGGGCAACGTGTTCGGCACCCCGCTGGGCGACATCCCGGTGCCGCAGCACGCGGCCGGCAAGATGCCGCCGGACGGCTCCATCGTGCTGCTGGGCCTGCGCCCGGAGCACTTCGAGGACGCCAAGTTCGTGGACGAGGCGATCGCCGCCCGCGGCACGACCTTCGACGCCCGGTTCACCCACACGGAGTGGCTGGGCAACCAGCAGTACGGCTACATCCGGTACCAGCCCGACGAGGCCGTGCAGGCCAAGCTCAACGAGCTGGCGCAGGACCTGGACGCGGACGAGATGCAGCCGCAGCTCGTGGTGTCCCTCGACGCCACCTCCCGCATCCGCGGCGGCACCGAGGGCCGGATCTGGGTCGACACCCGCCGGATGCACGTGTTCAACCCCGAGACCGGGGAGAACCTCACCCGGGACGCGGAGGCCGGGGCCGAGCTGACCCGTGAGGCGGCCGAGGAGCGGCAGGCCGAGATCGAGCGGGCGCGCCAGGAGCTGGCCGCGGCCGGCTGATCCACTCCCCCGGCGCTCGAGGAGCCCGCCGCCCGGTCCCGGGCGGCGGGCTCCCGCGCGTGCGGGGCCGATCGAGCTCCGGGCCCGCAGAGGTCCACGGTGTTCGGGCACCGGGCACCGGGCACCTGCGGCTGCGGCACTGTCCGAGCGGTCGACCGGTGCGTGTCCGGGGCCGGGCCGCGGGGTTCCGCGCTCGGCCGCGCCCCGGGCGTCAGCCCGTGCCGGGCAGGTCCAGCGAGAGCCACACGGCGAGCGCGAGGACGCCGACCAGTGCCGCCGAGGACGCGGCCGAGCACAGCCGCTGGTGCCGCAGCCGCCACGGCACCAGCCGCGGCCAGCGCGCGGCGGCCTGTCCGGCCGTGAGCTGCTCCACGTGGGTGCGGGGCGCGCCCAGGGCCTCGGCGACCTCCTCGAGGGCGCGCCCGTCCCACACGCCGCCGTCCAGGGCGAACACGCGGCGGCCCGCCCGGTCGGCGGCCCACAGGTGGGGCCGGCCCGCGCGCCGCGGGCTGTCGGCCGAGCGGTGCAGGGCCCCGACCGTGACCACCGAGTCGAGCCGCTCGAGCGGCGTGGCGGCGAAGCCCACGGTGCGGGAGCGCAGGACGTGGCTGTCGGTCCGCACGACGAGGGCGGGGCGCAGCCGCAGCCAGCAGGCCAGGGCGGCCACCAGCACGAGCCCCAGCAGCACGACCGCCACGGCCGGGCCCGGCCGCCGGGACCAGAGCAGCAGCAGGAGCACCGCGCCGGCGAGCATCGGGGCGAGGCAGGCGAGCAGGCGCCGGCCGTAGGAGCCCAGCCGCGGGCGGAGCACGGCGCGGACGGGACCGTACTTCTCGGGGACCTGCCGGACGGCGTCGGCCATGGGAGTCAGCTCCAGACGGGAACGGGGACGGGAAACGGGGACGGGGAACGGGGGCAGGGAACGGCGAGCCTGTGCGGGAGGCAGTGCACGCGGACGCTGCACCAGGACAGCGCACGCGGACAGCGCACGAGGGCAGTGCGCCAGGACAGCGAGCGGGAAGGGCCGCGGCACGCCAGCGTACCCGTCCGGGCCGGCCCGTGCGTCCCGGGGCGTCCGTGCGGCCCCGTGGCGGGCGGGCGGGATGGGGATCGGTTAGCGTGAACGGATGGAGTCCAACGCCCGCGTGCTCAAGGCCCTCGGGGCCTGGCTGTTCCTCGTGCTGCTCGGGATGGCGGCCGCCGCCGTCACCATCGCCCTGGTCAACAAGTACATGTACGGCCCGGAGACGGACGTGCGGGCCTACTTCGAGGACCTGCAGGACGGCGACGGCGGGCAGGCCCTGGGGCTGCTCAACGCCGGCGTGCCCGAGGCCAACGCCGCGATGCTCGACGGTGACCCGCTGGAGGCCTCGGCCGAGGAGCTCGAGGACCTCGAGGTGTCCACCGTGACCAACGACGGTGAGCAAGCCGTGGTGCGCGCCGACTACAGCCTCGGCGGCGAGCGGCACAGCTCCGAGTTCAGCCTGCACCCGGTGGACACGCAGTGGGGCTTCTTCACGGTCTGGGCCTTCGACGAGACCCCGCTGCCCACGCTGACGGTCAGCCTGCCGGGCGTGAGCTCCGTGGACATCAACGGCATGTCCGTGGCGCTGCCCGACTCCACCGGGAAGTTCTCGGCGTTCTTCCCCGGGACCTACACGGCCTCCTACACCTCCGAGCTGGTGGAGGCCGATCCGGTCAGCACCACGCTGACGGCCCCGGGCCAGGAGGCGGAGGTCGTGCTGGAGCCCCGGCCCACCGCGGCCCTCGAGGAGGAGGTGGACCGGCAGCTGAAGGAGCACCTCGACGGCTGCGCGGAGCAGAACACCCTCTTCCCCGCGGGCTGCCCGTTCTCCTACGAGTTCGACGGGCGGGTCCAGGGGGACGTGGAGTGGACGATCGAGTCCTATCCGGACCCGCGGATCGAGGTGGGCACGCAGGGCGGCCGCGGCTGGTCCCTGGAGCCGGCGCAGGGCACCGCGCGGATCGAGTTCGACTCCCTGGACCTGTTCACCGGCGAGGTCGAGCGGCTCGAGCGGACGGTGCCGTTCGAGGTCGCGGCGGACCTCGCCGTCGACGACTCGACCGTGCGGGTCACCCCGCGCGGCTGACACCACCGCCCGGCCGACAAGCACGCGGCCGACAAGCACGCGGCCGACAAGCACGCGGCCGACAAGCACGCGGCCGACAAGCACGCGGCCGACAATCGCGCGGCCCACACCGTCGCCCGGGACGAGGCGGGCCGACCTCCGCGCGACGCGGCAGCCCGCAGCAGGAGCCCGGGCCCGGAGCGGGTGCCCCGGGCCGTTCCGGGACCCCGCAGCGGGGGTCCCGGAACGGCAGCCCGGGTCGCGCCGGCTCAGTTGACCCCGCGCAGGTCCAGGACGAGCTCGGTCTCCCCCTCGGGGTCCAGCACGAACGGGATCCCCCAGTCCTGCTGGTACAGGTGGCAGGCCGCGTGGTCGGGGATCTCCCCGCCGGGCTCGCCGTCGCAGGCCGCGGCGCGCGCGGTCAGGTGCAGGACGCCCTCGGTGACCCCGTCCGCCAGCACGAGCTCCCGGCGCAGGCCCTGTGCCGTGCCGGCGCCCGCCACGAGCGCCCCTTCCGGGGAGGAGGAGATCTTCAGCTGGGTGGGGTCGCCCCAGCGGTCGTCGAGCTTCTGCCCCGTCGGCGCCGCGAAGCGCACGTCGATCGCGAGGGTCCCCGGGGCCAGCTTCGTGCGGGCGCGCTGGGTCTGCGAGGCGCCCTCGTCCACGCGCTGGGCGGTGGCGGGGATCGGCACGCGGACCAGGCGGTGCGCGTTGGCCTCGACGACCACCAGCAGCGGCTCCCCGCCCGAGACGTCGAGCAGCACGTCCGAGGGCTCCGCCAGGCCGCGGGCCAGGGTGGCCACCTGTCCGGTCCGCGGATCGTAGTGGCGCACGGCTCCGTTGTAGGTGTCGGCCACGGCCACGGAGCCGTCGGGCAGCTGGGCCACCCCGAGGCAGTGCTGCAGCCGCGCCTGCCCGGCGTCGCCGTCGCGGAAGCCGAAGTCGAACAGCCCCTCGCCCACGGCGGTCTCGACCGCGACGGCGCCGTCGTCGCCGAAGCGGAGCACGCGCAGCGCAGAGGTCTCCGAGTCGGCGATCCACACGTTGCCGAGGTGGTCCTCCGCGAGCCCCGAGGACTGGGCGAACCACGCCTCCGCCGCGGGCCCGTCCTTGAGCCCCTCGTCGCCGGTGCCGGCGAGCACGGCGAGCTGCCCGCTGCGCGGGTCGAAGGAGAACAGCTGGTGGGTGCCGGCCATGGCCACCAGCAGCCCGCCGGCCCGGGTGGACCACACGACGTCCCAGGGGGAGGACAGCGCCACGGTCAGCGGGTCCGCGCCCACGGGCACGGCGTTGGGCTCCGCGCCCCGGGCGCGCTCCTCGTCGAGGAGGCGCTGGACGCCGCTGCCGGCGACCGTGCGCACCGCGCCCGTGGCCAGGTCCACGCCGCGCAGCCGGTGGTTGACGGAGTCGGCGACGACCACGTCGTAGCCGACGACCGCGCGGACGTCCTCGGGCAGCAGGGTCAGGCCCTGGGGCTCGGTGAAGCGGGCCGTCTCCGCGTCCCCGTCCTGGTGGCCCTTCTGCCCGGCGCCGATCACGCGCTGGACGGTCTCGAGGTCGTTGCCGAGCTGGACGAGGCGGTGGTGGCCGGTGTCCGAGACGAGGAAGGAGCCGTCCGGCAGCGGGAGCACCTTGCCGGGGAAGCGGAGGTCGCCCTCGGGCGCGGGCCGCGGGACGTAGGGGCCGTCGCCGCGGTGCAGGGTGCCCCGGGCCTCGTGCTCGGCCACGAGCTCCTCCACGAGGGAGACCAGGCCCTGGACGTGGCCCTCCCCGGACAGGTGCGCCACGATGTAGCCCTCGGGGTCCACCACCACGAGGGTCGGCCAGGCCCGGGCGGTGTAGGCGTCCCACGTGGTGAGCTCGGGATCGTCGAGCACCGGGTGGTGGACCTCGTAGCGGTCCACGGCCGCGGCGAGCGCGTCCGGATCGGCCTCGTGCTCGAACTTCGGGGAGTGCACCCCCACGGTGACGAGGACGTCGGAGAAGCGCTCCTCGAGGGGCCGCAGCTCGTCGAGCACGTGCAGGCAGTTGATGCAGCAGAAGGACCAGAAGTCCAGGATCACGACCTTGCCGCGCAGGGCGGCGAGGTCCAGGTCCTGGCCGCCGGTGTTGAGCCAGGCGCGGCCCTGCAGTTCGGAGGCGCGGACGCGGGAGGTGAGGCGCATGGAGGAAGGGTCCTTTCGGGTGGGTGCGGTGGGGGCGGGGCTCAGCGGCGGGCGGCGCGGTCATCGCGCTCCGCGAGCCGGGCCATCATGTCGTTGTAGGCCTTGAGCTCGGCGTCGCCGGTGCGGTCCGCCTGGCGGTCCACGCGGCGGTTCTCCTTGCTGCCCGCCAGCGCCCACATGACGGCGACGACGACGGCGACGACGACGGTGGGGAACTCGCCGATGCCCCACATGAGGGCCCCGCCGAACTGCTGGTCCTCGATGGCCGACCGGCCCCAGTCCCGCCCGGTGTTGCCGAACCAGGAGGCCTGCAGCAGGGTGTCCGAGCCCATCAGGGCCACCCCGACGAAGGCGTGGTAGACCATCGTGGCGAGCAGCACGACGAGACGCATCATGTAGCCGGGGCGGTACGGGATCGGGTCGCTGCCGATGAGCACGAGCATGAACAGGTACCCGGTGATCAGGAAGTGCGTGACCATGAACACGTGGCCCACGTGGTAGTGCAGCGTGAAGTGGAAGACCGGGGTGAAGTAGAAGATCACGATCGAGGCGGCGAAGTTCACGGCGGCGAAGACCGGGTGGGTCACGACCTTGCCGAACGTGGAGTGCACGAGGCGCAGGATCCACTCGCGGGGCCCGCGGGTGCCGTCATGGCGGGGCTCCAGGGCCTTGAGCAGCAGGGAGACCGGCGAGCCCAGGACCAGGAAGATCGGCACCACCATGGTCAGCGCCATGTGCTCGACCATGTGGGCCGAGAACAGCACCCGGCCGTAGACGGAGACCCCGCCGGAGGTGACGTAGAACAGGGCCACGAGACCGGTGAACCACGACAGGGTGCGCAGCACCGACCAGGAGTCCCGGCGCCGGCGCACCCGCACGAACGCCCAGAGGTAGACGAGGGCGAGGAACAGGCACACGGCCAGCCACAGCCAGTCGACGCGCCAGGTGGTGAACCAGGAGGCCGCGGTGGGCTCCGGCGGCAGCTCGTACCAGGTGAGGATCAGGGCCGGGGAGGCGTCCGGGGCCAGCTCCTCGGGCACCGGCGGCGCCGTCCGGGACAGGGCCACCGCCACCCCCATGACGGCGCCCATGAGCAGCAGCTCCCCGAGCACCAGCTGCCACACCGCGCGGCGGGCCGTGAGCCGGCCGGCCTCCAGCGCGGGCACCAGCCACCGGCGGTGGGCCAGCCCGGCACCGCCCAGGGCGAGCGTGAGGGCGGCCTTGACGAGCACCAGGCCCCCGTAGCCGCTCGTGAGCTGGTCCCAGGACCCGATCCGCACCGCGGCGTTGACGGTTCCGGAGAGGAACACCAGGAAGAAGGCGCCGAACGCGACCGCGGAGAATCGGCGCAGCACCACGGCCGCGATCGGCGCCCGGTCCCGGGGGCCGGCCGCCGTCCGGCCGCGGGCGGCACCCTCCGGCAGCGTGCCGGTGCCGGCGTCCGGGGCGCTCAGCTGCGGCGAGAGCCAGGCGAGCACCACCAGGCCGCCGGTCCACAGGCACACCCCCAGCAGGTGCAGGCCCAGGGAGTTGACGGCGCCCATGTGGTCGTTGCCGCCCGCGGAGTGGCCGTTGAGCGCCATCGCCACGAGTGCCGTGCAGGACAGGGCCAGGGTGAGCAGCAGCCCGAGCGGCGCCCGGACCCCGAACACGAGGGTGGTCACCACGGCCGCCGTCACGACGATCGCCGTCTGCGCCTGTCCCGTGGGGATGTCCGTGGCGTAGTGCAGCAGCTGCTGGGTGTAGGTGCCGTCCCCGCCCACGGGCACGCCCGCGACGTCGGAGTAGGACAGCACCAGCACGGCCAGGGCCGCCACGGTCCACACCGCGGCCGCGGCCTCGGCCAGGCGCAGGGTCGTCGTGAACAGCGGGTGCTCCGGTGCCGCGCTCCCGCCGTCCGTTCCCGCCCGGGTGCGGCCGGCGCGCCGGGTGCTGGGCACGATCCCGACGGCGAACAGCAGCGCGCCGATCACGACGACCAGGGCGCTGTTGTGCACCAGCTCGGCGAAGGGCAGGCCCCAGCGCACCAGCGCCCCGGGGTCGGCGGCCAGCCGGGCGGCGCCCGACCCGGTCCAGGCCATCGCCACGACGAGCGCCGTGAGGGCCACGACGGGCACGGCTGCGAGCAGCCAGGGGTCCAGCCCGCGTCCGCCCGCCCGCGCGGCGGTGCCGTGGTCGGCGCGCTCGGCCGTCCTCGTGCTCATGGTGCGTCTCCTTCTTCCGCCTCCCCCGTCGGGGCGGCTCCATCCATTGTCCCCCGCAGCGCAAATCCGCCCGGACCCGGGTGCAGTGCCCGGAGGGCGGCCCGGCGGCCCCGACCGGGCCGCGGTCCCGGCGCTGTGCGGCGCCCGCGGTGTGCGGTCTCGGCGCGGGGCCCGGCTCAGCGGTCACCCCAGGGGTCCTGCCGGCTCAGGGTCCTGGCGGCTCAGGGTCCTGGCAGCTCGGCGGCCGGTGCAGGGATCTCCCCCGCTGAGCGGCCGGCCCAGGGGTGCCGCCGACGCCGCCCGGGATGCGGTCAGTCCCCGCGGCGCCGCCGGGAGACGATGCTCACGGCGCCGAGCACGGCCAGGGCGACCGCCGCTCCGGCAACGGCGACCAGCCAGAGCGGGGTGTCCCCGGTCGAGGCCTGGGCCGCGGCGTCCTCGGCCGGCTCCTCGGGGACCTCGGCGGTGGGCGTCACGCCGGGGGACGGCTCCGACCCGGCGCCGACCTCGTAGGCGAAGGTCCCCTCGATCGGGTGCCCGTCGCTGGAGACGACGCGCCAGACCACCTGGTAGGTCTGGTCCTCCGGGCCGGCGTCCGCCAGGGGCTGGACGATCCGGTTCCCCTCGGTCTCCAGCGGTCCGTCCGTCACGGAGCGCCCCTCGGAGTCGGTGACCTGCACCTGGTGGCCGATGTCCATGACCTGGCCGGAGAAGGTCAGCTCCAGCTCCTCCGGGGCGGTCGTCAGGGTGGCGCCGGGCTCCGGGCTCACACCGGTGAGCTCGTCGTGGGCGGAGGCGGGCAGGACGGGCAGGACGGTGAGGGCGCCCGCCGCCAGCAGGGCTGCGGCGCCTCGTGCGGTGTGTCGTGCGGTGTGTCGTGCGATGCGCATGGGTGGTGTCTCCTCGAGGGGCCCGGGCGGGGCCTCGGTCGGCCGTCGGTGCGGGGCGTGGGTGTGTGCCGTCGGTACGGGGCCGCCGGACCGGGGCGGTCGGCGGCGTGCACGGGGCGCCGCACGTCCCGCCGCGGGCCGGTTCCGGGACCCCGCCGCGGCGCCGGCCGGGTCAGCCGACGGGCAGCAGGGCGGGTCCGGCCGGGGGCAGGAGCCGGCGCCGAGGGTGCGGCGGCCCACGGTGGGAGCGCACGGGGCGCAGCAGGGACTGGTCGGTGAGCGCGTGCGGTCGCCCTGGCCGCACCGCGCGCGGACGGCCGGCGACCACCGGTGCGGACAGGGACCGCCACAGCCGCCGGACGCGCAGTCGCAGGGCCTCCAGGAGGACCAGGACCGCGACCTCTCCGTGGCGCATGAGGGCGTAGCCGGCGAGCGCGGCCAGCACGTGGGCCGTCAGCATCACGGACCCGCCGTGCTCCGGAGGGGAGCCGGCCTGCAGCACGAGGGCGGGTCCGGCCGCCCCGTGGTGGGCGGCGTCCGTGACGGCGCTGACGGTGCCCGACGCGGCGAACAGGGCGTGGAACAGGGACTGGCTGAGCAACACGCTCAGGGCCAGCGCGGACCGGGACAGCGCCCGGCCGGCCAGGGCCATGCACAGCGGTGCGGACAGGGCCAGGGACAGGAGGACGAGCAGCGCCGGCGGGGGCGGACCGCCCGCGACGGTGTGGGAGGCCGCGGCCGCGGAGGTGGCGAGGCCCGCACCGGCCCAGCCGCGGGCGAGACGGCGTGCACGTGAACTCACGCGCCCCCTCCCCTCGGATCGCCGGCCGGTCGGCTCGGTGCTCCCATTATGCGCGGCGCCGCGAGGGCCGGGCCAGTCGCGGCGGCCCGAACCCGGGCTCCTCGGCCCCCGGGAGGAACGACGTGGTGCGGGCCGCGCCCCGGCACGATGCGAGGACCGCGCCGACCGGACCGGACGTCCGGGCACCACGCGGCAACGACCTCCCGCAGGACGGGCTCCCCGGCGCGGAGGAGAAGCCGCGCCCACGCACCGGGTCCCCGGCACGGCGAAGGGGCGGCCCCGGTGGGGGCCGCCCCTTCGGACGAAGCCATGGAGAAGGTCCAGGACGGACCCGCGGGTGTCCCTACTTCTTGGACACGGCCGCCTTGAGCTTGGAACCAGCGGTCAGCTTGACGCCGTGGCCGGCCGGGATCTCGATCGTCTCACCGGTCTGCGGGTTGCGGCCCGTGCGCGCGGCGCGGTCGGTGCGCTCGACGGCCAGCCAGCCCGGGATGGTGATCTTCTCACCGGCGGAGACGGACTCCTCGAAGACCTGGAACAGCGCGTCCAGCACCCCGTTGACGGCGGCGTTGGTGGTGCCGGCCTTCTCGGCGACCTCGGCGACGAGTTCACTGCGGTTCTTAGCCATGTTCATGTCCTCCTGGACTTGGGGTCGTGGGGAAGCGCGGCCCCGGGAACCGGTCGCGCTCCTGCGTCAGAAATTACCAGCTGGACTTCGAGATGCCGGGCAGCTCGCCACGGTGCGCCATCTCGCGGAAACGGACGCGGGAGATGCCGAACTTCTGGATGGTGCCGCGGGGACGCCCGTCGATCTGGTCGCGGTTGCGCAGGCGGACCGGGGAGGCGTCGCGGGGCAGCTTCTGCAGGCCCAGGCGGGCCGCCTCGCGGGCCTCGTCGGTGGCGTTCTCGTCGACCAGGGTCTTCTTGAGCTCGGCACGCTTCGCGGCGTAGCGCTCGACGACGACCTTGCGCTGCTCGTTCTTGGCGATCTTGGACTTCTTGGCCATGGATTCAGCGCTCCTCGCGGAAATCGACGTGCTTGCGGACGACCGGGTCGTACTTCTTGAGCACCATGCGGTCCGGGTCGTTGCGGCGGTTCTTGCGGGTCACGTAGGTGAAACCGGTGCCGGCGGTGGACTTCAGCTTGATGATGGGACGAACGTCCTTGTCCTTGGCCATGCTAGATCTTCTCCCCACGTGCGATCATGTCGGTCACGACAGCGTCGATGCCGCGGGCGTCGATGACCTTGATGCCCTTGGCGCTGACGTTGAGCGTCACGCTGCGCCGCAAGGACGGCACCCAGTAACGCTTCTTCTGGATGTTCGGGTCGAACCGGCGCTTGGTACGGCGGTGCGAGTGCGAAATGCTGTGCCCAAAGCCCGGCTGAGCTCCGGTCACCTGGCAGTGCGCTGCCATAGTGTTCTCCTCCAATGTTGACGAAATGACGGCACGCAGTGGGAGCCGCAGGATGATCACTCACCTGCGGCCGCGAGCGTCCCGTCACCTTCAGAATTGCCACCGTTCGCCAACCGGGCCCTCTCGTGAGACCCGCGGTCGGAACCGGCGAAGGCCTCGCCACGATGAAGACGGTGAAGATCAAGGTGCCGGAAGGTGGACTCCACCACACGACAGCCTTGAAGTCTAGGCCCGTACGGACTTCCCCGCAACCTGACGTCAGGCGTGACCAGCTTCTGGCCAGTCTACCGGCTCCCCGGACCCCCGCAAACCGGCGGCGCCGCGGGGCGCGGGCCCGGCGGGGACCACGGCCCGCGGGAGCAGGGTGGTCCACTCGGGGTGACGGGCGGCGACCGTGTCCCCGGAGGAGGTGCCGCGCAGCCGGCGCCCGATCCAGGGCAGCAGGTACTCGCGGGCCCAGTACAGGTCCTCCTTGAGCACGCCCGGGCTGGCGGTGACGGGCAGCTCGTCCGTGGGCGGCAGCTCCAGCGTGTGCGCGACGCCGAGCAGCTCGAGCATCCGCGCGGCCACGTAGGTGTGCCCGGCGGTGGACATGTGCAGCCGGTCCACCGCCCAGTAGCGCCAGTCCTGCAGCGTGCGCATCCGCCAGTAGTCGAGCACCCGGCACCCGTGCCGGTCGGCGATCTCGCGGACGTGCTCGTTGTACAGGGCCTGCCGGGGACGGGTCCAGGACGTGGGCGCGTCCCGGCCGGGGTCGAAGGCCGTGAAGAGCACGACCTCGGCGCCGGAGGAGCGCAGCCGGGCGACCGCCTGCTCGTAGACCTCCATGAGGGCGTCCACGTCCGCCTTCGGGCGGAGCATGTCGTTCCCGCCGGCGTAGAGGCTCACCAGGGTCGGCTCCAGGGCCAGGCACGCCTCCAGCTGCCCCTCGACGATCCCGCGCAGCAGGCGTCCGCGGACCGCGAGGTTCGCGTAGCGGGTGTCCGGGTGGGCGGCCGTCAGCTGCTCGGCCACCAGGTCCGCCCAGCCGCGCACGCCGTTGGGGCGGGCGGGGTCGGGGTCGCCCACGCCCTCGGTCATCGAGTCGCCCAGGGCCACGTACCGGATGGGACGGGTGGGCGCGACAGGGGCAGGGCGGGGCGCCGTCGGCTCCGTCATGCGGGGTGCTCCGTTCGGGGGGTGGGGGCGGCCAGGTGCTCAGGGCGCCGTGCGGTCGGTGTGCTGCGGCTGCGCCGGCTCCCCCACGCCCTGGTAGCGCGGACGGGTGCCGAGGGCCTCGTTGATCGCGCGGACCAGCGAGTTGGCCCGGGCGTTCTCCGGCAGCGTCTCGATCAGGACGGGGTTGCCCGCCCCGTCGGCCAGGGGGATCCGCCAGTTGGGGTACTCGTCGCCGGTGCCGGGCTGGTTCTGCATCCGCCGCTCGCCGACCGCGTCCACGAGGGAGACGTTGAACAGCAGCGCCGGGGCCTGGCCCAGCCAGCGGTGCAGGGCCTCGACCCGGGCCTGCTCGCCGGTGGCCTCGCCCTCGGGCAGGAGCCCGTCCGCGGCCACGGCGGCGAAGAACGTGTCCAGCTGCTTCCGGGCCTCGGCACGCTCCTCCTCCACCGGGCGGGCCAGCAGACCCAGCTCCTCGCGCACGTCCACCTGCACCCCCTGGAGGAACCCCGCCGTGGGCGGGAAGTCGTGGGTGCTGACGGAGGCCATGCTCAGCTCCCGGTACCGCGCCGGCGGCAGGGGCTCGTCGCCGTCCGTCTCGAACCACAGGATCGAGGTCCCGAGCACGCCGCGCTCGGCGAGGTACTCCCGCACCCACGGCTCCAGGGTGCCCAGGTCCTCGCCGACCACCACGGCCCCGGCGAGCTCGGCCTCGAGCGCCAGGATGCCCACCATCGCCTCGTGGTCGTAGTAGACGTAGGCGCCCTCGGAGGCCTCCTGGCCGTCCGGGATCCACCACAGCCGGAACAGGCCCAGGACGTGGTCCACCCGGATGCCGCCGGCGTGCCGGAAGATGGTGCGCAGCATGTCCCGCCAGGGCAGGTAGCCGGCCTCGGCGAGGCGCTCGGGGTGCCACGGGGGCTGGGACCAGTCCTGGCCCTTCTGGTTGTACATGTCCGCGGGCGCGCCCACGCTGACCCCGGAGGCCAGCACGTCCTGCAGGGTCCACGCGTCGGCGCCCTGCTTGTGCACGCCGACCGCGAGGTCGTGGATCACGCCGATGTCCATCCCGGCCAGGTGCGCGGCGCGCTGGGCGGACTCGAGCTGCTCGTCGAGCAGCCACTGCATCCACACGTGGAAGTCGATCCGGTGGGACAGCCGGATCCGCGCCTCGGCCGCGTGGGGGGAGTCCGGGGACGCGGCGACGTCGTCCCACTCGGGGGCGTCCTCGCCGAGCTCCTCCCGCAGCGCGCACCACAGGCCGAAGTCCTGCAGGCCCTGCCCGCCCTCGGCCACGAACCGGCGCAGCTGCTGCTGGCGGTGCGGGGAGCGGCGGACCGTGAACAGCAGCTCGAGGCTCTTCAGCTTGGCCGCGTACGCCTTGTCCCGGTCGATGGTGCTGGTGTCGAGGTTCTCCCGGCGCTGGATGGCGGCGAGCGTGTTGACCACCTCGAGGTCGGCCGGGCGCAGGTAGGCGTACTCGGGGACCTCGGCGATGCGCAGGTAGAGGGGGTTGAAGAAGCGACGGCTGGTGGGCAGGTACGGCGAGGGCTCCACCGGCGGGGTGGGCTCGGCGGCGTGCAGCGGGTTGACCAGCAGGTAGTCCGCGCCCTGCTCCCCGGAGACGGCCGCGAGGCTCGCCAGGTCGGAGAGGTCGCCCACGCCCCAGGAGCGCCCCGAGGTCACCGAGTAGATCTGCGCCATGTAGCCCCAGCGGCGCCGGCCGTGCAGCCGGTCGGTGGTGGAGAGCCGGCGCGGGGTCACCGCCAGCGGCGTGGTGACGGCCCGCCCGCCGTCGACGTCCGGGCACTCGGCCCGGACCTCGTACCAGCCCGGGCCGAGGTCCTCGGGGACCTCGAAGGCGACCTCCCCGGTGAGCACGCCGTCGACGTCGCGCGGGGAGCGCCGGCTGTCGGCCTGCGGGGCGGGGGTCCGCGTCCCGTCCTCCCCCACGAGGGAGACCTGCACGGCCGAGCCGTGCGGGACGTGGACCGCGAAGCGGGTGCGGGCGCCCTCGACGGCGACGACGACGGGTGGCAGCACCCGCCGCCACGGCGCCTGCTCCCGCCGGGCCAGGCAGGCCTCGACGGCGTCGTCGTCGCCGGCGTCGGCGCCCAGGGCGTCGAGGACGGCGCGCAGCGTGGCGTCCGGGACCTCCCGCTCCCGGCCGTCGAACCCGGAGTAGGTCGTGGAGACCCGGTACGCCTCGGCGAGCCGGTGCAGGGGGTCGGCAGTGCTGGTGGTGTCGGCCATGGGGACCACTCTAGCCAGAGCCCGCCCCGAGTCGCAGGCTGCTGATGATCCCGGCCGCTACGCCAGGGTCCGGGCGACGTCGACGACGAAGCGGTACCGCACGTCCGAGGCGACCACCCGGTCGTAGGCGGCGTCGACCTCGTCGGCGCCGATCAGCTCGATCTCCGCCTCGACGCCGTGCTCGGCGCAGAACTCGAGCATCTCCCGGTGCTCGGGGATGCCGCCGACCATCGAGCCGGTGAGCACGCGCTGCGGGGCGATGAGGGCGCCGGGGCGGACGCTGTACGGCTCGGTGGGCAGGCCCACGGAGCAGAGCACGCCGTTGACCCGCAGCAGGGACAGGTACTCCTCGACGGGCAGGTCCGCGGAGACGGTGTTGATGATCAGGTCGAAGCGGCCCCGGTTGCGCTCGAACGTCTCCGGGTCCTTGGTGGCGAAGTAGTCGGCGGCCCCGAAGGCGAGCCCGTCCTCCTGCTTGGACAGGCTCTGGCTCAGGACGGTGACCTCGGCGCCCATGGCCGCGGCGATCTTCACCGCCACGTGGCCCAGCCCGCCCATGCCCAGGACCGCGACCTTGCTCCCGGGGCCCGCGCCCCAGCGCTTGAGCGGGGCGTAGGTCGTGATCCCGGCGCACAGCAGCGGGGCGGCCTTCGCGGGGTCGAGGGCCTCGGGCACGCGCAGCACGAAGCGCTCGTCGACGACGATGCCCGCGCTGTAGCCGCCGCGCGTGGCGCTCCCGTCGGGCAGGGCGGTGTTGTAGGTGGCCACGACGCCCTCGGCGCAGAACTGCTCGAGGCCCTGGGTGCACTGCTCGCAGCGCCCGCAGGAGTCGACGAAGCAGCCGACGCCGACGGTGTCGCCGGCCGTGAAGCCCGTGACCTGCTCCCCCACCGCGCGCACGCGGCCCACGATCTCGTGGCCGGGGGTGACGGGGTAGCGGGCGCCGCCCCACTCGTCGCGCACGGTGTGGATGTCGGAGTGGCAGATCCCGGCGTAGTCGATCTCGATCTCGACGTCGTGGGCGCCCACCGGGCGGCGCTCGATCGTGGTGCGGCGGAAGCCGGAGTCGGCGGAGACGGCCTCGAGGGCGGGGAACGTGGTCATGGGGTGCTCCTGTCGTGGGACGGGTCGTGCGGAAGGTCGTGGGGGTGCGGTGCGGGCTGTCGCGCGGGCGCCTACCAGGCGCGGGCCACCAGCTCGTAGGAGCGGGCGCGCACCTCGGGGTCGTGAGCATAGCTGTTGAGCATCAGCTCGTCGGCGCGGGTGATCTCGACGATCTGCTCCAGCTCGGCGACGACCCGGTCGGGCGTGCCGACCGCCGAGACGGCCAGGTGCTCCTGGACCATGCTCGCCTCCGCCGCGGTCAGCTCCACGCGGTCGGTGGGCGGCTGCAGCGGGCGCCGGTCGTTGCGGGCGATCCCGCGCACGAGCAACTGGTGGGTGCTGAACTGCCGGCGCGCCTCCTCGTCGGTGTCCGCGGCCAGGACGTTCGCCGCGACCACCACGTACGGGCGCCCCACCGTGGCGGTCGGGGCGTCCGCGTCGAAGCGCTGCCGGTAGAGGGCGATCGCGTCCATGATCATGGCGGGGGCGAAGTGCGAGGCGAACGCGTAGGGCAGGCCGAGCCGGGCGGCGACCTCGGCGCCGCCCGTGGAGGAGCCGAGGATCCACAGGGGCACGTCCGTGCCCCGGGCCACGGGCGCCCGCACGACCTCCTGCTCCTGGCCGCCGAACAGCCGCACCAGCCGGCGGACGTCGGCCTCGAAGGTGTCGTGGCCGGCGTGCCCGCGCCGCAGCTCGAGCGCGGTGCGCATGTCGGTGCCCGGCGCCCGGCCCAGGCCCAGCTCCACCCGGCCGGGGTAGAGGTTGGCGAGCGTGCCGAAGGCCTCGGCCACGGTCAGCGGGACGTGGTTGGGGAGCATGATCCCGCCGGAGCCCACCCGGATGCGCTCGGTGGCCGCCAGCGCCTGGCCGATCAGCACCGCCGTGGCGGAGGAGGCGAACGCCTCCGTGTTGTGGTGCTCGGCGTACCACAGGCGCCGGTAGCCGGACGCGTCGAGCCGGCGGGCGAGGTCCACGGCCTCCCGGAGGGCGTCCGCGGTGGTGCGCCCCTCGGACAGGGGCACGAGGTCGAGGGCGGACAGCGGGATGCGGGGCGTGCTGGGCAAGGGCGGCTTCTTCCGTCGGGGATTGGCACGAAGGGGGTCCGGTGGCGGCAACACCCCGGGTCGGGGCGGTTATTCCGGGCCGTTGCCCTCCTCACATCCCCGCGACGGCCCGGCCCGGGTGAGGCACGATGGGACCATGACGACTCTCCCGCCCCGGACCACCTCCCCGTCCCCGGCCCAGCCCGAGCTGTCCGCGCCCGCCGCGGACTGGTCGCCGGCGTGCGTGGTCTTCGACTGCGACGGGATCCTGATGGACACGGAGGCCAACTGGGCCCGCGTCCAGCGCGCCGTGGCGCAGCGCCACGGCCTGGCGTACACCGACGCGATGGAGCGCGCCATGATGGGCTGGTCCGCCGCGGACGTGGCCACGGCGATCGCGGACGCCGCCGGCGCCGACCGCGCCATGGTCCACGCCGACGTGCTGCGCACCGAGGAGGAGACCCTGACCGGGCAGATCGTCCCCCTGCCGGGGGCGCTGGAGACCGTGCGGGAGTTCGCGCAGCGGCTGCCGGTGGCCGTGGCGAGCAACTCCACGCGCACGATCCTCGGGCTCAAGCTGGAGCAGGCGGGCTTCGCCCCGCACCTCAGCACGTGGGTCTCCTCGGAGGACGTGGTGCGCGGCAAGCCCGCCCCGGACATCTACGCCGAGGCCGTGCGGCGGCTGGGCTTCGCCCCGGCCGAGGCGCTGGCCGTGGAGGACTCCGCGGTGGGCGCGTCCTCGGCCGTGGCGGCGGGGCTGGTGGTCGTGGCGGTCCCCTCGGTCCCGGACGGGGATCCCGTGCCCGCCCACCACCGGGTGGCGTCGCTGACGGACCCCGCGTTCCGGGCTCTCGTGGCCCGCTGGCTGGGCTGAGCGGGACGCCGGCGCGGCGCCCCGCCCGGTCGGCTCAGCGGTTCCAGATCCCGTAGGTCTGGGCCAGCTCGGAGACCTTGCGGGCCCGGGCCAGGCGGGGCAGGTAGCTGCCGTCGCCCACGACGTGCCCGGAGTCGTGCTGCGTGATGAGCTCGCGCGCCCAGGTGATCTCCTGCTCGCTCGGGGCGAGGTTGCGGTTGATCCCGTCCGTCTGCCCCGGGTCGAGGCACAGCTTGCCCGTCATGCCCATCGACTGGGTCACGGCGCACGCCTGCGCGAGCTCCTCCCCGGAGGCGCCCAGGGTCGGCCCGTCGATGGGGCCGGGCAGCTCGCCCACGCGGGAGGCGACCACGAGGCTCGAGCGCGCGAAGGCCAGGGCCATCGGGTCCGCGCTGACGCCGGTGTCCCGGCGGAAGTCGCCGACCCCGAAGGCGAGCCGGAACACGCCCGGCGCCCGCGCGATGTCGTTGGCGTTCATGATGCCCACGGCGGACTCGATCAGCGCCACCACCGGCGTGCCGGCGGGCGCCATCATGGCGGTCTTCGTGATGTGGTCGGGGTGCTCGGTCTTGGCGAGCATGATCCCGCGCAGGTGGCCCACCCGGCTCAGCGCGGCCAGGTCCTGCTCCCAGTACGGCGTGGTGATGTCGTTGATCCGCACCCAGGCGCTCGCACCGGCCTCCAGGGCCTCCACGACGTTGCGCCGGGCCTGGTCCTTGCCGTCGGCCGGGATCGCGTCCTCGATGTCGAAGACGACCGAGTCGGCCTCGGACGCGAGCGCCGCCGGGAAGGCGGACGGGTCGGCGGCGGAGGTGAGCAGCCACGAGCGGGACAGGCGGGCCGGCAGCGCGGCGGCGCGCTGGTTGCGGTAGGGGGCCACGGGAGGTCCTTTCCGGGACGAGGGGCGGAGGACGGAGGGCCCGGCGGTCCGCCTCCTGGTGCGCGGACCCGGACCGCACCAGCTGACCAGTCTAGGCGGCGCGCCGCGGCGGGACGCCGCTCAGACGGCCAGGGGAGTGTGACGTCGGTCAACCCGTTCCCCGGGGCGGACGGGGCCCGGCGCCGTCCCCGCGCCGAAGGGCGAGCCGCCGAGGGCTTCCCGGCCGTGCGCGGAGACCCAGTTCCGCAGGTCGGGCCCCACCGGCACGATCTGGGACGGGTTGATGTCCTCGTGGACGATGTAGTAGTGCTCCTTGACCTGCTGGAAGTCCACGGTATCCCCGAAGCCGGGGGTCTGGAAGAGGTCCCGGGCGTAGCCCCACAGGTGCGGCATCTCGGTGAGCTTGTTCCGCGAGCACTTGAAGTGGGCGTGGTAGACCGGGTCGAAGCGCACGAGGGTCGTGAACAGCCGCACGTCGGCCTCGGTGATGTGCTCGCCCATGAGGTAGCGGCGGGTGGCGAGGCGCTCCTCGAGCCAGTCCAGCGCCGCCCACAGCCGCTCGTAGGCCTTCTCGTAGGCCTGCTGGGAGCCCGCGAAGCCGCACCGGTAGACGCCGTTGTTGACCTCGGTGTAGACGCGCCGCATGACCTGCCGCATCTCGTCCTCGAGCCCGGCCGGCCAGAGGTCCGGGGCGCCCTCCCGGTGGAAGGCGGTCCACTCCTTGGCGAGGTCCTCGGTGAGCTGGGCGAAGTCGTTGGTCACCACCTTCCCGCTCGCGATCTCCACCACGGCGGGCACGGTGATGCCCCGCGGGTAGTCGGGGTAGCGGGCGAAGTACGCCTCCTGGAGCCGCTCGATGCCCAGGACGGGGTCCCGGCCGTCCGGATCGAGGTCGAAGGTCCAGGACCGGGCGTCGTGCACCGGGCCGGGCAGACCCACCGAGAGGGCGTCCTCCAGCCCCAGCAGACGGCGCACGATCAGGGTGCGGTTGGCCCAGGGACAGGCCCGGGCGGCGACGAGCCGGTAGCGGCCGGCCTCCACCGGCCAGGCCTCGGCCCCCTCGCCCACCCGGGCGTGCTCGGGGTCGCGGACGATCCGGTCCTCGATGTAGGTGGTGTCCCGGGTGAACTCCTCCCCCGGGTGCACGTAGGCGCCGGCGGTGCTGTGCTCGGACTGCTGGGTGCTGCGTGGGGACATGCTGGCTCCTCGGGGCTGCGCTGCCGGACGGCGGGTCGCCGGCCGGCCGGTGGCGGAGCGGCCACGGGGTCGCTCCCACATTTGATGATATGTCAATGACTGATCGGACACCAGGCCGGGTTCCGTCGGGGGTGAGGTCTACAGTAGAGCCGTCCAGCACTCCTCCACCACGGGACCCCGCCCATGAGCAGCCACGGCCACGAGCCCGAGTACGGGCAGCGCATTCCCCGCCGGGACCTCCCGGCGCCCGCCCCGGCACCCCGGGCGTCCCCGGCCTCACCGCGAGCGACCCGCCGGATGGCCCGCGGCCTCTCCTTCACGCTGGTCATGCTGGGCGTCCTGCTGGGCGCCGGGCTCGCCGCGCAGGACGTGGCCTGGGGTTGGGCCGTCGGCGCACTGCTGGCCGCGCCCGGGGCCGCCGGCTTCGTCGCCGTCCAGGCCCAGCTGCACCCCGCCCTGCGGGACCCCGCGGCACCCTCGCTGCGGAGCCGCTCGAGGTGGTGGCTGGTTCCCGCGGCCCTGCTGCTGCTCGGCCTGCTGCCCCTCGCCGGGGCGTTCGCGGTGGAGCCCGTCCTCCAGGGCACCGCGCGCGCCGATCTGGTCGACGAGTACGTCAGCGTGCTGGTCGTCGCCGGCATGACCCTGGTGGTCTCGGCGGGTCTGGGCTTCGGACTGGTCGCCATGGCGACGTTCACCCCTCCCGACGACGACGACTCCCCGCTGCGACCCACCGGCTACGCCGAACGCCTGCGGCGGACCGACCCCCGGGAGCACTACGACTCGGACTGGATCCGGCGCGGCCGGGGACCCCGGTACGGTCCCGACGGCGACCCCTCGCCCGGAGGACCGCCGCGCGCTTGACTTTAGTTGACACGTCAATATAATCTGGGAGGTCCTGCCCCGCACGAGAGGATCCCCGCATGAACACCCCGGAGCCCGCCGAGGTCAACTGGCTGACCGACGAGGAACAGAGCGCCTGGCGGAGCTTCCTGGTGCTGAGCCGCGGCATGCAGACCGCGATCGACCGCCAGCTGTCCCGGGACAGCGCGCTGTCCGGCTCGGAGTACGAGGTCCTCGTCCCTCTCTCCGAGAGCAGCACCGGGGTGATCCGGTCCCGCGACCTCATGCACGCGCTCGGCTGGGAGCGCAGCCGGCTGTCCCACCTGCTCTCGCGGATGGCCCGCCGCGGCCTGCTCGAGCGCCTGCCGTGCGACAGCGACGCCCGGGGCCTCGACGTGCGGATCACCCCGGAGGGCCGCCGGGCCATCGAGGCCGCGGCCCCCGGCCACCTCGAGATGGTGCGCGCGGCGTTCGTCGACCACCTGACGCAGGAGGAGCTGGACACCCTGCGCCGCGTCTCCGGCAAGGTCGTCCCCCGGCTCGAGGAGCTGGGGCTGTGCTGACGCCGGCCGCCTGACCCACGGGGTGCCGCCCGGGCGGACCGGCTCCAGCCCGGGCGCCCGGCCGCAGCGCGGCGCGGGCAAGGGACAGGCCCTGCCGCATGGGGGGATCGGCAGGGCCTGTCGGGCATCCCGATCGGGGGGAATGGGACGCCGGTCATCGGCAGGAACCATCCGGGCGCCGATGGGGGGATCGCGCCCGGGCCATCGCCGATGACGGATTCACTTTAGACCCAGTGATCTGCATGGGCAAGCCGCCTTCGCAGTGTGCATCCGGAAAACGCACAGGTCGCCGCGGGGCGCTCTCCCGGGCACCGTTGCGCCCGGATTCCCGGCACGGCCGGGGCACCACGACTCCCGGCACGGCCGGGGCAGCACGGCCGCGTTGGCGCGGACTACGGGGCCGCGGCGGACCCGGACCGGAGATCGGCGACGAGGTCGAGGAAGCGGTGCAGCAGCGCGGACCGGTCCTCGCGCCGCCACGCGACGGCCAGCTCGAGCTCCGGGGCGTGCTCGAGCTCGCGGTACACGACACCCGCCAGCTGCACGGCACGCAGGCCGGCGGGCACCACGGCCACGCCGCCGCCGGCGGCCACGAAGGACAGCAGCGCGGACGTCCCGCCCGCCACGCGGGCGATCCGGGGCTGGAACCCGGCGCGGCGGCAGAGGTCCGTGCCGGCCCGGTAGAGCACCGAGTCCGGCGGGCAGGCGACGAAGTCCTGGTACTGCAGCTCGTGCGCGGCCACGGGGCCGTCCGCGTCCAGCGCGCCGCCGGAGGGCACCGCGACCACGAGCGGCTCGCGGGCGACGACCCGGTGCTCGAGGTCCGGGGAGGCCACCGGGGGGCGCAGCAGCGCGGCGTCCAGCGTGTGCCCGCGCAGCCCCTCCTCCATGGCGGGGCCGAGCATCTCCCCCTGCAGCGCCAGGGACAGCCCCGGCAGCACCCCCGCGGCCCGCCGGACCAGGCCGGGCATCGTCCCGTAGGTGGCGGAGCCGCAGAAGCCGACCCGCAGCACCCCCGTGGTGCCCTGGCCCACCTGGTGGACGTCCGCCTCGAGGGCCTCGATCTCCCCGACGATCCGGCGACCCCGGTCGAGCAGCACCTGGCCGGCGGCGGTGAGGTCCACCCGGCGGGTGGTGCGGTCCAGGAGGCGCACCCCGAGCTGCTCCTCGAGCTGGCGGATCTGCTGGGACAGGGGCGGCTGGGCCATGTGCAGGCGCTTGGCGGCGCGGCCGAAGTGCCGCTCCTCGGCCACGGCGATGAAGTAGTTGAGCTGCCGGAGCTCCATCGTGGACGGCCGTCCTTCCGCTCGTTCCGCGGGATCGTCGTCGACCCCGGGGCTCCCGTTCCTCCGCAGACTACCCGGGGAGGACGCCACGGTGACAGCACCGTGCGCCACGCCCGGTCCGCCGGCCCCGGCCCGGCCGTGCCCGTGACCGGGACGGGCCGGGGTGGTGGAATGGGCACATGCGCACCGACATCCCCGCCGACCGGAACGGCTCCTTCGCCCGGGCGGTCAAGTCCCTGGTCGTCCCCCGCCCCATCGCGTGGATCAGCTCGCGGTCCTCGGCGGGCGTGGACAACCTCGCCCCGCACTTGTTCTTCACGGTCGCCTCCAGCACGCCCACGATCGTGCAGTTCGTCTCGGTCGGGGAGAAGGACAGCCTGCGCAACATCCGGCAGACCGGGGAGTTCGTGGTGAACTTCGCGTCCGCGGGGCTGTTCGAGCAGATCAACGCCACGGGCACCGACTACCCCCCGGACGTCAGCGAGTTCGACGCCGTGGGTCTCACCCGCGAGCCGTCGCTGACCGTGGGCGTGCCCCGGGTCGCGGAGTCCCCCGCGGCCATCGAGTGCCGGCTGCACGCGGAGCCGATGCCGATCGGCGACTGCTTCCTGGTCTTCGGAGCGGTCACGCACGTGGCCGTGGACGAGGCGGCCGTGGACGGGCGGGGCCCGCTCGCCCAGGCCCTGCAGCCGATCGCCCGGCTCGGGCGCGACGAGTGGGGAGAGCTCGGCCGGATCCGCTCCGTCCGGCGCGTGCCCTACCGGGAGGCCGCCCCGGAGGCGGACCTGCCCTGAGCGCCCGGCCTCAGAGCCGCACGCCCGTGCGCTCCAGCTGCCGGCGGACCTCCCGGCGCTGGACCTTGCCGAGCATCGTGCGCGGGAGCTCGTCGACGGCCACGATCCGCCGGGGCACCTTGTAGCGGGTGACCTCGGCGTAGCAGTGCCGGCGCAGGGCGTCCTCGTCGAGCTCGCGGCCCGGCGCCAGGACCACGGCCGCGACGACGACCTCGGTGCCGCGCGGGTCGGTGAGCCCCACCACGGCGGCGTCCTCGATGTCCTCGTGCCGGCGCAGCGCGTTCTCCACCTCGGTGGGGGCCACGTTGAACCCGCCGGTGATGACGACCTCCTTGAGCCGGTCGACCACCCGCAGGAAGCCGGCGTCGTCGACCGTGACGATGTCCCCGGTGCGCAGCCAGCCGTCCGCGCTGAGCGTCCGGGCCGTCTCGTCGGGACGCTTCCAGTACCCCTGGAAGACCTGCGGTCCCCGGACCCACAGCTCGCCCTCGTGGCCGCGGGGGACGTCCTCGAGGGTCTCCGGGTCGACGAGCCGGATCTCGGTGGAGGGGAAGGGGACGCCGATGGACCCGGCGCGGCGGGAGTCGTTGAGCGGGTTGCACGCCACGAGCGGGGAGCACTCGGTGAGCCCGTAGCCCTCGATCAGGATGCCGCCCGTGGCCTGCTCCCACCGCTCCACGAGCGGGACGGGCAGGCTCATGGCCCCGGAGACGGCCACCGAGATGCCCTGCAGGTCGGTGCGCTGCTCCTGCGCGGCGTCGAGCAGCTTCTCGTAGACCGGCGGCACGGCGGGCAGCACGGTGGGCCGCGAGCGCTTCATCGCCCCGAGGACGAGGTCGGTCCGGACGGTCGGGAACAGCACGAGCTTCGCCCCCAGGGACATCGCGAAGGTCACCCCCAGGGTCAGGCCGAAGGCGTGGAAGAGGGGCAGCACGCCGTGCACCACCTCGTCCTCGGTGGAGTCGAGCCAGTGCCGGCCCATGAGGGCGTTGGACTCGAGGTTGCGGTGGGTGAGCATCGCGCCCTTGGGCAGCCCGGTGGTGCCGGAGGTGTACTGCAGCAGGGCGAGGTCGTGGGCGGTGGGCCGCGGGTGGTCGACGGCGATCGGCTGCGCGGCCACCAGCTCCCGCCACGGGATCGTGCCCGGGGCCGGCCCGGTGAGCTGGGCGCGGGAGGCCCGGGCCGCGGGCAGCGGGAGGCGCAGGGCCATCCGCTGCACCCGGGGCATGGCGGCGGTGATGTCCACGGCAACGACCGTGTCCACCGGCAGGTCGGCGCCGAGGGACCGGACGCGCTCGGCCGCACGGTCCCACACGATCGCCACGCGCGCGCCGTGGTCCTCGAACTGGTGGCGCAGCTCCTGCTCGGTGTAGAGCGGGTTGTGCTCCACGACGACGGCTCCCAGGCGCAGCACGGCGTAGAACGCCACGATGTGCTGCGGGCAGTTGGGGAGCACGATCGCCACCCGGTCCCCGCGCCGCACGCCGAGCCGGCGCAGACCCTCGGCCGCCCGCTCGACCTGCCGCCCGAGGTCGGCGTAGCTGGTCCGGGCCCCGAAGAACTCGAGCGCGGTCTTCCGGCCGTGCCGGGCCACCGACCGCTCGAGCATGTGCGCGAGCGAGGTCTCCGGCAGGTTCAGGTCCGCGGGGACCCCGGGGTCGTAGCTGGCGGTCCAAGGGCGGGCGCGCAGGAAGTCGCGGGCGGATTCGGCAGGCATGGCCCGTACCCTACTCGGCGGTCGGCGCGGACTCCCAGTCCCGGCGGGGCGCCCGCCCGTAGACTTCGATGACATGACTCCCTCCTCGACACCCGGCTCGCCCTCCGCCGACGACCCGATGCCCTGGTCGGACACCGGCCCGCACGACGCCGACGACGACGCCACGCGCCCGCTGCCCCCGGTCAGCCGGTTCCCCACGGGCTCCTCCGGCCACGGCGCCGCCCCGCAGGACCGGGCGCCGGGCCCAGGCCCCGGCTCCGGCTCCGGGAGCGAGGACGAGGACTGGGCGTGGTACGACGACGACGACACCCAGCACACCCGGCCGCTGCCGGCGGTGAGCGCCCAGCGCCCGGTGCCGGAGGACCCGCCGCGGGCCCCCGAGCTCGGTCCCCGCACCGATCCGACGCCCACGGTGGGCACCGGCGGGGCCGCGCACCCGTTCCCCGGCGGTCCCACCGCGGAGTACCCGCCCTCCGGTCACCCGTCCTCCGGGTACCCGGCCGCCGGCTACCCGCCCCCCGGTGCGGGCCCGGTGCCGGCCGACCCCGCGACCCGCTACGCCCGGCAGCGGGAGGAGTTCGGCGGCCTGCAGCTGGTCCCCGGCTTCTTCGGCTGGCTCAGTGCCCTGGCCGTCACCTGGCTGCTGCTGGCGCCGGCGGGGCTGGCCGCGGCCGCCCTGGGCTTCCGGATCGACAGCGGCATGGGCGGGGTCGTCGACGACCTGGCCACCGGCTCCGCGGCGGCCTGGACCGGGGCGGCGGTGCTCGGCGTCGTCGAGTTCCTGGCCTTCCTCGCCGGCGGGTACGCCGCCGGCCGGATGGCCCGCTTCTCGGGCGCCCGGCAGGGCGTGTCCGTGTGGTTGTGGTCCCTGTTCGGCCGGTCCGTGGCCACCGTGGCCGGGCTGCTGTGGGCGGACACCGTGGGCCTGGCCCCGGTCGGCGTCTCGGCCCAGGCGCTCATCGGTGACCTGCTCGTCCCGGGCCTGCTCGCCGTGGCCGCCGTCCTGCTCGTCGATCTGCTCGGGGCGGTGCTCGGCGGGATGTGGGGCATCCGCTACCACCGCCGGGTCGACCGCTGGGGGGACACGGGAAGGTAACGTTCGCACCCGGAACCGTGTCGGGTTCGCTTCCCCCGGGGCGAAGGTGGACAATCGGAGCACCTCGGTGAGATCCGTCACCCCCACGCAGAAATCTGCGGACCGGCCCACCGAGCAGCACCCGGAGGAACCACCCATGCCGTCCACCCTTGTCGCCGTCGTCGATGACCACGAGGTCGTCCGGGAGGGCGTCCGCCTCGTCTCCATGACCTCCCAGGCGGACGTGAAGCTCGTCGGATCCGCCTCCAGCGTGCCGGACCTGCTCGACCAGCTGGGCCGGGACCCCGAGAACCCGGCCCTGACCGCGCAGGGCGCGAAGCGGATCGAGTGCGAGGTCGTGCTCCTGGACCTGTCCCTGAACGACATGTCGCGCCCCGCCGCCAACGTGGAGCTGCTCCGGGCCGCGGGCATGAAGGTGCTCATCTTCAGCATCGGCGAGAACGCCGCCCTGATCCGCGAGGCGCTGCGGGCGGGCGCGCTGGGACTCGTGCGCAAGTCGGACCCGCTCGAGCACGCCATCGAGGAGGCCCGCAACATCGCCGAGGGCAAGCCGGTGATCACCAAGGAGCTGGCCGCCGCGATCGACGGCGACGTCGAGTTCTCCCGGGCCAGCCTCTCCCCGCGTGAGCAGGAGACCCTGCGGCTCTACGCCTCCGGCTTCGCCCAGGTCCAGGTGGCCCGCCGGATGGGGATCAAGCAGAGCGCCGTGAAGACCAACATCGACCGGATCCGCGAGAAGTACGCGCGCGTCGGCCGCCCGGCCCCCACCAAGATCGACCTGCGCATCCGGGCGATCGAGGACGGTCTCGTGGAGCCGACCGCGGACATCACCACGGCGGAGAAGCGCCTGTGAGCCGCTCCCGGCTCCGCTGAGGACCGCCGCTCCGTGAGCCACGTCGCACCCCGGTCCCCGCTCGCCTACCGGAAGGTCCCCGCCCGGCGGCGCCGCACCAGCCTGCTGGTGCCGGCCTCGCCGCACGAGCTGGGGATGAACTCCTACCGGATCCTCCTGCTCGCCAACATCTGCCACGGCCTCGTGGCCGTCGCGCTGTTCCTGGAGTCCCTCACCATCCTCGAGGACCAGCTGCGCTCCTTCGAGCGGTGGCACCTGGTCTTCCTGGTCGCCCTGCTGCTCAACGCGTGCGTGCTGCTCCTGCAGTCGGTCAGGCACCGGGTCCGCACGTGGCCGGTCCTCGTGGCGCCGGTGCTGGTGGCGCTCGCCGTCGTCACGCTGCCGCTGGCCTGGACGGGCGAGGCGCCGCCGCAGGACCCGTGGGTGGAGCCGTTCATCCTGCTCGCGGCGTGCGCCACCGTGGTCGTGTGGAGCCTCGAGCTGGCCGTGGCCTACCTGACGTCCGTGACGGTCCTCTACGTCCTCGTCATGGTGCGCACCGCGGCCGTGCCCGACATCATGGACGTGCTCTTCGACGCCACGAGCCGGATCGCGTTCGGCGTGGTGCTCGTGGTGCTGATCAGCTTCGTCCTCCGAGGGGGGAAGAACGCGGACCAGGTCTACGCGGACGCGATCGCCCAGGAGCTGCAGCTCACCCGCTCCCGCTCCCAGGCCGAGGAGCAGGAGCGGCTGGACCGCCTGATCCACGACAACGTCATGGCGGCCCTGCTCGATGCCGGCCGCGCCCCGGGCCCGGTCCAGCGCCGCACCCGGGAGCTGGCCCAGCGCGCCCTCGACGTCCTCGTCTTCGAGGAGCGCCGCGCCCAGGGCAAGGACACCACGATGGTGCACACGCTGCTGGACGACCTGCTGGAGTCCCTGTCCCCGTGGCGCAACCGGGTGCGCTTCAACAGCATCACGCCCTACATCCGCCCGCCCGGCGAGCCGCGGCCCCTCATCCCCGTGGAGACGGCGCAGGCGCTGGTCCAGGCCATCACCGAGGCGGTCTCCAACAGCGCCCGGCACTCGGGCACGGAGGTCACGTTCGTGACCATGGACGGCGGTGCGTGCCCGCCCACCGCGATCAACCCCGAGGGCTTCTACCTGCGCTTCCAGGTGGTCGACCGGGGCCGGGGCTTCCAGCCGCGCAGCATCGACTCCCGGCGGCTCGGGGTCCGCGTGTCCATCCTGGGCAGCGTGCGGCAGGTGGGCGGCGACGTCGAGGTCGACTCCGCACCCGGCCGGGGCACCAGTGTGACGATCCTCTGGCCGCGGGACGCCCGCCCGTGATCTCCCGCGCGCTCTTCCACCCGCTGACCCTCGTGGCCGCCGCGGTCTTCTTCCTGATCCCCGTGGTGCTCGGCATCCTGCAGACCCAGAGCATGGACAAGCCGGAGCTGATGCAGGCCGCGCTCGTGACCTACGTGATCGCCGTGGCCCTGGTCGTCTGCCCGTACGGTCGGCGGCGGCTGCCGGACCTGCCCACCGCGCTGGCCGTGCTGCTCATGCTGGTCTCGATCCAGCGCTCCTACGACGCCCTGGACCCGCGGGCCGAGCTGTTCGGCGGGCAGTGGTTCACCCTGGGCTTCGACGGCTTCGTGGTGGTCCTGGGCATCCGCCGCCGCGGCGGCTGGGGGTGGGCCACGCTGGGCATCGCCGTGGCCATCTCCATGACGTGGGGCGCCCGCTCCGCGATCGGGCTGTGGGACGCCGCGCTGAGCAACGCGGCGAGCGCGGCGCTGCTGCTCGCCAGCCAGCTCATCGCCCGGGAATACGACCGGGCCTCCGTCGCCTTCGCGGAGGCCCGGGACATGGTGATCTCCGCCCGCTCCCACGACGAGGCCGAGAAGGACACCGTCAACGCCTCCGTCCAGCGGGTGCACGAGGTGCGCCGGCTGGCGGGAGGACTGCTCGAGCGCATCGCGCACGACGCCTCCCCGGTCTCCGACTACGAGATCGAGCAGTTCCGGCTCACGGAGGCGCAGCTGCGGGACTCCATCCGGGGCCGCTCCGTGGCGACTCCCTACCTGCTCGAGGTCACCCGGGCGGCGCGGGCGCGCGGCGTGCAGGTGGACATCCTGGACGAGCGGGGCAAACCTCTGCCCACCGCCGTGCTGCGGTCCGCCACCCGCCAGTCCATGGAGGTGCTCAACGCCGCGACGTCCGGGTCGGTGACGATCCGGGCCTTCCCCGAGGGGGACCCCACCGCCGTGTTCATCGTCCACGACGGCAACGCGGGGGACGAGGAGCCCGTGGCCATCGAGATCGCCGACGTCACCGGGGAGGTCTCCCGCTTCTGACCGGCCCGCCGCGGGCGCCGTGCCGGTTCCACTGCACCGGCCCGCCGGCTCGGGCGGACCGGCGCGGACCGTCCACAGCCGGGCGCCCGGCGGGCGGGTCCGGCGCGGCCGCTCCTACGGTGGGCGCATGGACACCGTTTCCGCCGGGCACGGCCCCGACCGCAGCCCTGATCCCCCCGCCCCCGACGGCCGTGCGAGCACCGCCGACCTGCCCCGCACCACCGGCTCCCACGACACCCCCTCCCCTGCGCGCACCGCGGATGTCCCCCACGGCGCCGGCTCTCACCCCGACGACGCCTTCCGCGCCGTGCTCTGCGGGGACGGCCTGCACCGCTGCCCCTGGGCGCCCACGGGACCGGCCGCCCTCGAGGAGCACGACCACCGCTGGGGAGCTCCTCCCGTGGACTCCCCCGGCTGGTTCGAGGCGCTCAGCCTCGAGATCTTCCAGGCGGGCCTGGCCCGGTGGAGCATCGCCCAGCGCCGGGACGGGCTGCGACGGGCGTTCCGCGGCTTCGTGGCCGAGGACGTGGCGGAGCTGACGGAGGACGCCGTCGACGAGCTCCTGCTCGACCCGGCGGTCATCCGCAACCGCGTCAAGATCGAGGCCGTGGTGCACAACGCCCGGGTGTGCGCGGGGCTCGCTCCTGCAGACTGGGCGGACCTGGCCGGCGACCGGCCGGAGGGCGCGCAGCCGCCCCGGACCGTGCTGGAGCTGACCCGCCGGTCCCCGGAGGCGGACCGGCTCGCCGCCCGGCTCAAGGAGCTCGGCCTGGTCTTCGTGGGCCGCACGACCGCCCACGGGTTCCTGCTGCGCACCGGGGTGCTCCCCGGTCACCTGGAGCAGTGCTTCAGGACCGGGCCTGGAACCGCAGGATCCGGGTGACGGCCTCCTCGACCTGGGCGGGTCCCGCGGCGAAGGACAGCCGGACGGTGCGGTGACCGCGCGCGGCGTCGAAGTCCAGTCCCGGCACGACCGCCACGGCCTCCGCCTCGAGCAGGCGGCGGCACCACTCCAGGGAGCTGCCGTGGCGCTCGAGCTGCTCGCCGAGGTCCGCGTAGAGGTAGAACGCCCCGTCCGCCGGCGCGCTCTCGCCCCAGCCGAGAGCGGGCAGGGCGTCCAGGAGCAGGTGCCGGGAGCGCGCGAACTGCTCCACCGCCCGGTCGGCCTCGGCGTAGGCCTCCTCCGAGAACGCCTCCACGGCGGCGTACTGGGCGGCGGCCGGCGGGCAGAGGCTGAGGTTGCCGGCGAGCGCGTCGACCGGGGCCACGAGGTCCCGGGGCAGCAGGGCCCAGCCCAGCCGCCACCCCGTCATCCCCCAGTACTTGGAGAAGGAGGAGATGACCACGGCGTCGGGGTCGTGCTCCCACGCGCTGGTGCCGCGGTACGGCGTCCCGTTCCGCGGGCCGCTTCCCGTGGGGGCGGCGTGCACGATGCCGTGGTAGATCTCGTCGCTGATGAGCCGTGTCCCGTGCTCGGCGCACCAGCGCACCAGCCCCGCCAGTTCGGCGGGCTCGAGCACGGTGCCGGTCGGGTTCGCCGGACCCGCCACGACCAGGCCGTGCAGCGGGCCGTGCGCGGCGACCGCGGCGTCGAGCATCGCCGGCGTCGGCTGGAAGCGTGTCGCCGCACCGCAGTCGAGCTCGACGACCTCCGCGCCCAGCGCGGCCAGGGTGTTGCGGTAGGCCGGGTAGCCCGGGCGGCAGACGGCGACCCGGTCCCCCACGTCGAAGGCCGCCAGGAAGGTCAGGACCAGGGCACCGGAGGCGCCCGTGGTGACGGCGACCTGCTCCGGCGCGACGTCCAGGCCGTACCACCGGGCGTAGTGCCCGGCCACGGCGCGGCGCAGCGGCTCGATCCCGAGGGCCGGGGTGTAGCCGAGTCCCTCGTTGCGGGCGTGCACGTGGGCGGCCGCACGGGCCACGGCCTCCGGGGCGCCGCCGGAGGGTTCACCGGCGCAGAGCGAGACGACGTCCCGGCCGGCGGAGCGCATCCGTTCGACATCGGCGAGGATCTCCATCACCCGGAACGGCGGGACGGCGGAGCGTGCGGACGGACGGGGCGGCGGGTGCGGCAGCATGGGCCCAGCCTACGGCCGCGGCCGGCGAGCGGACCGGGAGAGCCTCGCCGGCGACCCCGGATCCGGGCGCCCGTGGGAGGAGGGGCGTCCGTCCGGGCAGCCGCCGGCGGCCGGGCCGGGTGCACATCGGGGGACAGACTTTCGTCCAGGCCGGTGGCCATAATGGACGCAGTCCCGGACCCCGGGAGACCGCGCTGAGGCGGTCCGCCGGGGACGCGGACCAGGTTGCCGGTGGCAGCACCGGGGACCGATCGGGCAGGTCGTCACCGCGGCCGGCGTCGCACGAGTGATCCGTCGTGAATGAGATGTGTGATTGTGTCTGGGGGGATTTCAATCACGGGTCCACGAGCGTTGCGGCGCCGCGCGGTCGGCGGCGACCACCCCGTTCCGCGTCCGCGTGACGCCGGGCACCCGCCCGGCGGGGAGAGCCGCAGTCGTGGAGGCGCGCTCGTCGACGACGCAGCACACGGCCCCGCACCGATCGGTGCGGGGCCGTTGCCGTGCCGGCCGGTCCGGGGCTCCGGCGGCCCGGGACTCAGTCCAGCAGCAGCGCGGGCTCCTCGAGGATCCGGGCGACGTCCGCGGTGAAGCGGGCGGCGAGGTCGCCGTCGACCACCCGGTGGTCGAAGGAGCCGCCCAGCGTGGTGACCCAGCGGGGCACCACGGCGCCGTCCACCACCCAGGGCTTCTGCTTGATGCTGCCGAAGGCGACGATCGCGACCTCTCCCGGGTTGATGATCGGCGTGCCGGTGTCCAGGCCGAGGGCCCCGATGTTGGTGATGGTCAGGGTTCCGTTCTGCATGTCCGCCGGCTGGGTGCGCCCGGCCCGGGCGGTGCGGGAGAGCTCGTCGAGCGCCACGGCCAGTTCGCGCAGGGTCAGGTCCTGGGCGTCCTTGATGTTCGGGACCATGAGCCCGCGCGGCGTCGCGGCGGCGATGCCCAGGTTCACGAAGTGCTTGACGAGGATCTCCTCGTCCGTCCACGTGGCGTTGACCTGCGGGTTGCGGGCCACGGCCCAGATCACGGCCTTGGCCAGCACCAGGAGGGGCGTGACCTTGACCCCCTCGTAGTCCGGGGCGGTCTTGAGCCGCTGGACGAACTCCATGGTGCGCGTGGCGTCGAGCTCCACGAACACCGAGGCGTGCGGGGCGCTGAACGCGCTGCGCACCATGTTCTGCGCGGTGGCCTTGCGCACGCCCTTGACGGGGATCCGCTCGATCCGCTCCTCGGCGACGGGCGGACGGCGCCGGGTCCCGGCCTCGCCGAGCCGGGCGACGTGGGCCAGGAGGTCCTGCTTGGTGATCTGCCCGGCGGCCCCGGTCGCGGGGACCTCGGCGAGGTCGACGCCCAGGTCACGGGCGGCCTTGCGGACGGGCGGCTTCGCCAGCGCGGGACGGCGCGGCACGGCGGCCGGAACCGCGCCGACCGAGACGGCGCCCGTCGGAACCGCGCCGGCCCGGGCCGCGCCGGTCGAGGCCGTGCCCGGTGTGCCCGCACCGGCCGGGGCAGTGCCTGCTGCGCCCGCGCCGTCGGGGCGGCCGGGCCGGCGCCAGACGCCGCTGTCCTCGGCGAGCCGGGCGGCGCGATCGGCGATGCCCTGGGCGGCCGTGCCGATCCCCCCGATCCCGCTGCCGAGCCCGGTCCCCAGCGGGCCGCGGCCGAGCTTCTCCGCCCACCCCGCGGGGCGGGCCGGCCCGGGGGCCGGCTCGGCGGTCCGCGGAGTCGGCCCCGGGGCGGTCCGGCGGCGCCGGCGCACGGGGTCGGCCTTGGGCCCGGAGCCCACGAGGGGGCGGTCGCCGTCGGCGTCGGGCGCCGCAGGAGGCACCCGGGTCTCCCCGAGGATCCCCGGCGCCCCCTCCGGGGCGGGTCCCGCGCCGGAGGCCTCCTCGGGGGAGCCCACGGCGATGATCGGGGTGCCGACCTCCACGGTGCGGCCCTCGGGCACCAGCAGGTCGAGCACGGTGCCCGCGTACGGGGACGGCAGCTCCACCACGGACTTGGCGGTCTCGATCTCGACGAGCACCTGGTTGACCGTGACGGTCTCCCCCGGCACCACTCGCCACGCGAGGATCTCCGCCTCGGTCAGGCCTTCGCCGACGTCGGGCAGGTTGAAGATCTGCGGCATGTCAGTACTTCCTCTCTCGCGCGGCCCCTCCGGGTCGGCGACGGCGCCGCCGGCCCGGAGGGGCCGGCGGCCGGGGTCGGCGGGGTCAGTAGGCGAAGGACCGGTCCAGCGCCTCGAGGATCCGGTCGAGGTCCGGCACGTACTGGTCCTCGACGGCCGCCACGGGGTACGGCAGGTGGAAGGCGCCCACGCGCAGCACGGGCGCCTCGAGGGAGTAGAAGGCCCGTTCGGTGATGCGGGCGGCGATCTCCCCGCCGAGGCCGCCGAAGGTCGGGGCCTCGTGGGCGACGACCAGGCGACCGGTCCGGCGCACGGAGTCCTCCACGGTGTCGAAGTCGATCGGCGACAGGGACCGCAGGTCGATGACCTCCACGCTGCGGCCGTCCTCCTCGGCGGCCCGCGCCGCGGCGAGGGCGACCGGCACGAGCGGGCCGTAGGCCACCACCGTGGCGTCCTCCCCGGGCCGGACCACCTGGGCGGTGAACGGGTCGGCGGCGGGGCGCTGCGTGTCGACCGCGCCCTTGAGCCAGTACCGGCGCTTGGGCTCGAAGATGATCACCGGGTCCTCGCAGGTGATCGCCTGCTGGGTCATCCAGTAGGCGTCCTGGGCGTTGGACGGCGTGATGATGCGCAGCCCCGCGGTGTGGGCGAAGAGCGCCTCCGGGGACTCCGAGTGGTGCTCCACCGAGCCGATGACCCCGCCGTAGGGGATCCGGATGGTGACGGGGACCGTGACGTCCCCGTTCGTGCGGTTGCGCATCTTCGCGAGCTGCGTGGTGATCTGGTTGAAGGCCGGGAAGGAGAACCCGTCGAACTGGATCTCGCACACGGGCCGGTACCCGCGCAGGGCGAGCCCCACGGCGGTGCCCACGATCCCGGCCTCCCCCAGCGGGGTGTCCATCACGCGGTGCCCGCCGAAGTCTTTCTTGAGCCCCTCGGTGACGCGGTAGACGCCCCCCAGGGAGCCGATGTCCTCGCCCATGAGCAGCACCCGCGGGTTCTCCTCCATGGCCCGGCGGAGGCCGGCGTTGACGGCCTTGGCGATCGTCAGGTCGGGAGCGGCGTTCATGCGAGGTCCTCCTCGGTGCCGGCGGAGCGCTCGTCGGGGGCCCCGGTGACGGGATCGGCGGCGACGGTCAGGCCCGAGGCCTGCGTGCCGAGATCGGGCCCGGCGGTGCCGTCGCCGCCGGGGTGGCCGTCGGGCCCGTCGTCGTCGAATCCGGCCTGGTAGGCCGCGTACCAGGCGCGCTCCTCCTCGATCAGGGGGTGGTGCTCGGCGTAGGGCTTGTCGAAGAACTCCTCGAAGGAGGGCGGGGCCATGGACAGGACGTGGGCGCGGGTCTGGTCGGCGAACTCCTGCGCGGCCGCGGCGACCTCGTCAAAGAAGGCGTCGTCCGTGCCGTGGTGCCGGCGCAGGTGCGTCTCGAGGCGCAGCAGCGGGTCGAGCTCGGCCCAGCGGCGCTCGTCCTCCCGGCGGCGGTACTTCGTCGGGTCGTCGGCGGTGGTGTGGGCGCCCAGCCGGTAGGTCTCGGCCTCCACGAGCACCGGGCCGCGCCCGGCACGGGCCTGCTCCATGGCGTACCGGGAGACGGCCAGGACGCCCAGGACGTCGTTGCCGTCCACCCGGACCCCCTCGAACCCGTAGCCGGCGGCCCGCTCGGCCAGCGGCAGACGGGACTGGGTGGAGAACGGCACCGAGATGGCCCACTGGTTGTTCTGCACGAAGAAGACCACCGGGGCGTCGAAGGAGGCGGCGAAGACCATGCCCTCGTGCACCTCGCCCTGGGTCGAGGTGCCGTCCCCGAAGTACGCGATGGTGGCGGCGGGCTCGACCTCGCGCCCCTCCTCCTCGGCCGCGCGGCGGTCCAGGTTCATGCCCATGGCGTAGCCCACGGCGTGCGGCACCTGGGAGCCGAGCACGATCGAGTAGACGTTCATGCCGTGCTCCGAGGGCTTCCAGCCCCCGGCGGCGTGCCCCCGGAAGACCATGAGCAGCTCCGCGGGGTCCACCCCCCGCTCGATCGCCACCGCGTGCTCGCGGTAGGTCGGGAAGATGTGGTCGGCCGGGCGCAGGGCGCGGGCGGAGCCCACCTGAGCGGCCTCCTGTCCGCGCATCGGCGCCCACAGCACCAGCTGGCCCTGCCGCTGCAGGTTGGTGGCCTCCTCGTCGAACCGGCGCGCGAGCGCCATCGACCGGTAGAGGTCCCGCAGCTGCTCGGCGCCGACGTCGGCGACGTACGGCGAGAAGACCGGATCCTCGGACAGGACGCCGTCCCGGTCGAGGAGCCGCACCAGCCGGGTGCGTGGCTCCGGCGTCGGCGCGTGGCGGTCCGGCGCGTGGGCGGCCGGGGAGAACGGGGCGGCATCCATGGTCAGGACGTCCTTTCGGTGTGCTCGGGTGGGAGCGGAGCGCTCGTGCCCGGGGTTCAGAGCACGGGTGCGTGCGGGAACTGCGCGCAGAGCTCGAGGAACCGGGTGTTGGCCTCCGGCTCCCCGACGGTGACGCGGACGCCCTCGTCGCCGAAGCGGCGCACGGCCAGGGCGTGGGCGTCGCACAGCTCGGCGAAGCGCCCGCTGTGCTCGCCGAGGTTCAGCCACACGAAGTTGGCCTGCGTCTCCGGGTACGGCCAGCCCAGCGCGTCGAGCCCGGCCAGCACCCGCTCCCGCTCGTCGACGACCCGCTGGACGCGCTCGGCGACCTGGTCGTAGTGGCGCACGGAGGCGATGGCCGCACGCTGGGCGAGGTCGGTCACGGAGAACGCCGGGGCGCTCTGGCGCAGGTACGGGGTGATGCCCTGGCCCGCCACGGAGTAGCCGATCCGCAGTCCGGCGAGCCCGTGGGCCTTGGAGAACGTCCGCAGCACGACGACGTTGGGGTGCCGGCGGTACACGTCGATGCCGTCGACGAGGTCGTCGCGGCGCTGGAACTCCTGGTAGGCCTCGTCGATGACCACGAGGACGTCGCGGGGCACCGCGGCGAGGAACTCCTCGACCTGGGCGGTGGTGAGGCTGGGGCCCGTCGGGTTGTTGGGCGTGCACAGCAGCACGACGCGGGTGCGGTCGGTGACGGCGGCGGCCATGGCCTCGAGGTCGTGCGACCCGTCGCGGCGGTTGGGCACCGGGACGCTCAGCCCGCCCGAGAGCCCGATGCTGATGGGATAGGCCTCGAAGGAGCGCCACGCGTGGACCACCTCGTCCGGGGCGCCGTCCGCTCCGGTGCCCACGAAGGCGCCCAGCAGCTGGTTGAGGGCGCCGAGGCTGCCGGCGCCGGTGACGACGTCCTCGGCGGGCACGCCGAGGAACTCCCCCAGGACCTCCCGCAGCTCCGCGGAGGTGGTCTCGGGGTAGCGGTGCACGGCGTCCCAGCCGGCGAGGACCTCGCGGACGGCCGGGACGGGCCCGAACGGGTTCTCGTTGGAGGACAGCTTGTAGGAGGGCAGCCCCTCCACCACGAGCGGCGGTTTGCCGGCCACGTAGCGGGGAAGCCGGGACAGAGCCGGGCGCGGCCGGACCGCCGGGGTGGTGGCGGGGGCCGCGTCCTGGGCCGGGGCGTCCCCGGCCAGGGTGCGGGTAGCGTCGCTGGTACTCATGGGGGCCATGCTATCCCCGCTCCCCCGGGGTTCCCGGGTGGATGACGCCCCTCCGGACGACCCGGTATTTTTCGGCGCGAAAGCTACAACCGGGTCCCGCGAAAGTTGGTGGCGGACGACAATTCGTCCGCCCGGACCGGCCCGGACGCCGTGGGAGAATGGGCCCATGCCCCACACCGATCGCATCCTGTCCTCCGGGCGCGCCTCGCTCGCCGCCGCCGTTCCGCCCGTCGCGCTGGGCCCGCTCGACGGCCGGTACCAGCCGGCCGTGGCGCCGCTCGTCGACCACCTCTCCGAGGCCGCCCTCAACCGCAACCGCGTGCACGTGGAGGTCGAGTGGTTCATCCACCTGGCCGAGCACGCGGTGCTGCCGGGCCTGGCGCCCCTCGGCGACGAGCAGAAGGCCGGGCTGCGCCGGATCGTCACGGACTTCGACACCGACGCGGTGGCGGAGCTGGCGGAGATCGAGGCCGTGACGGTGCACGACGTCAAGGCCGTGGAGTACTACATCGGCCGCCGCCTGCCCGCCCTGGGCCTGGGGCACCTGGTGCCGCTCGTGCACTTCGGCTGCACCTCCGAGGACATCAACAACCTCGCCTGGGCCCTGGGCGTCAAGGACGCCACGACCGACGTGTGGCTGCCGGCCGCCCGGGCGCTCGTGGCCGACGTCGCGGGCCTCGCCGAGTCCGCCGCGGGCACGCCGATGCTCTCCCGCACGCACGGCCAGCCGGCCACGCCCACCACGCTGGGCAAGGAGATGGCGGTGGTCGCCCACCGCCTGGGCCGCCAGCTCTCCCGGATCGAGCGCACGGAGTACCTCGGCAAGATCAACGGCGCCACGGGCACCTACGCGGCGCACTACGCCTCCGTCCCGGACGCGGACTGGACCGCGGTCTCCCGCGGTTTCGTGGAGGCCCTGGGCCTGACCTGGAACCCGCTGACCACCCAGATCGAGTCGCACGACTGGCAGGCGGAGCTCTACGCCGACGTCGCCCGGTTCAACCGGGTCCTGCACAACTTCTGCACGGACGTGTGGTCCTACATCTCGATCGGCTACTTCCAGCAGATCCCGGTGGAGGGGGCCACCGGCTCCTCGACCATGCCGCACAAGGTCAACCCCATCCGGTTCGAGAACGCCGAGGCGAACCTGGAGCTCTCCAACGCCCTGCTCGACGTCCTGGGCGCCACCCTGGTGACGTCGCGGTGGCAGCGCGACCTCACGGACTCCTCGTCCCAGCGCAACATCGGCGTGGCCTTCGGCCACTCCCTCCTCGCGGTCTCCAACGTGCGCAAGGGCCTGGCGCGCCTGGACGTCGCGGAGGACGTGCTGGCCGCCGACCTCGACCAGAACTGGGAGGTCCTCGCGGAGGCCGTCCAGATGGTCATGCGCGCCGAGGCGATCGCCGGGGTCGAGGGCATGGACAACCCCTACGAGCGGCTCAAGGAGCTGACGCGCGGGCGGCGGGTGGACGCGGAGCGGCTCCAGGAGTTCGTGGCGGGGCTGGGCCTCTCCCCGCAGGCCGCCCAGCGGCTCTCCGCGCTGACCCCGGCCACCTACACGGGCATCGCCACCGAGCTCGTGCGCTACCTCTGACCCCCGGCCGGCGGCGGGCCGCCCGGGCGGAGGACCCGGGCGGCCCGCCGCGGGCGCCCTCCCCCGCGGACGGGGGTCGGGGCGCAGGGACTCAGACGGAGGGCAGGTCGTGCAGGTTGTTGCAGACGGTGTCCTCCGGGGCGGCCCACAGGCGCTTCTCGCACCCCGCCGACACCACGCGGACGCTGAGCCGGCCGGCGCTGCCGGGAACGTAGTAGTCGTGCACGCCGTGCTCGATGTCCCGGATGACCCGGGTCGTGGAGCGGGGCGACCACCCCTCCGCGGGATTGCACAGGGCGACGATGTTGCCGAGGGGGTCCGTGCGGACCCCGGTGACGGGTCGATGGTCGGTCATGGGATGAACTCCTGGGTACGTGCCCGGACCGGCGGCGCCGGCCCGGGGATCGGCCTTGTAACACTGTCCGGGGTGCGGCACAAGCCTCGGTCCGGTTCGCGCACGTGAATCCGGGTCGATCGTTTGCTTTCGACGGCATCCGACCGTTCGCTTTTGACTCACGGCGCGTCTGCCGGGATCATCGGTGCTGACCCCTCCTCTCCCGCCGCACCGGATCCGGCGCCGCGGGACCGGAGGGAGGGCGTCCCGCCCACGGTCTTCGGGGGAAGACCGGCAGGGCGCATCGGGGCACTCGGCTCATGACAGTGGGGGATCATGGCAATGGATGGGGAACACTCGATCGCGCTGCGGCTGCTGGGCAACGTGGAGGTCGAACTCGACGGCTCGGTGCTGGCCCTCGGCCAGCGCCAGCAGCGGCTGCTGGCGGCCCTGGCCGTCCTCGGCCCCAAGCCGCGCCGCTTCCTCGGCGAGCTGCTGTGGCCGGACCGCACGGCCGAGCGCGCCATGGGCAGCCTGCGCACCACCGTCTTCAACCTCTCCCGCCAGGTCCCCGGAGCCGTGGGCACCCGCGGCAGCACCATCGCCCTGGCGGACCCGGTCGTGGTGGACCTGCACGAGCTGCGCGCGTCGCTGCACGATGCGGCCGCCGCGACCGCGCCCCCCACGGAGGACCCGTGGTTCCTCGACCCGGCCGGCGCGCAGCTGCTGCCCGGCTGGTACGACGGCTGGGTGATGGCCGAGCAGGACCGGCTCCGGGCGCTCTACGTCAACGCCGTGGAGCACCTGGCGCGGCTGTCCCTCGAGCACGGGGACTTCTACCGGGCGCACCTGCTGGCCGCCAACGTCCGGGCCCTGGACCCCCTGCGGGAGAGCGCGGTCCGCGTCCTGATCGAGGCGGATCTCGGCCTCGGCAACAACGCCCCGGCCCTGCAGACCTTCCGCAGCTTCTGCAGCACGATGGCCGACGAGCTCGGCGCCCCGCCCTCCCCGCAGATCACCCAGCTGATGGGCTACATGCGCAGCGCCTGAGACCTCCTCGCCCGGGTGGGCACGGTGTCCCCGCGACCAGGGTCGCGGGGACACCCGTGTGCCGTCCATGGCCGGCTCAGCGGCCCGCGGTGAGCGCCGCCGAGGCGGACCGCACCGGGATGCCGCGCCAGTTCGTGCGGGGCAGCAGCTGCTCGCCCTTCATCACCAGCGACAGCCCGTCGACCGAGGCGCCGGCGCCGACCGTCGTGTCGTAGAGCACGATGGAGCGCGCCCCGACGCTGGCGCCCTCGCGGATCTCGACGTAGGACATCTTCATGACCCGGTCCTCGAACAGGTGCGTCTGCAGGGACACGTCCGTCGAGACGGCGGCGTCGTCGCCGATGTGCACGAGGTCGAACTCCGTCAGGTAGGTCGTGCCGATGTAGGTCCGCCGGCCGATCTGCGCGCCGAACAGGCGGAGCACCGGACCGATCAGCGGGGTGCCCACCAGACCGCCGACGAGCGCGGGGACCGCGGCGGACTCGTAGACGCCGGTGACGAACTCGCTGCGCCGCACGAAGTTGTCCCACAGGGGCTCGATCCGCTGCCGGTACCGGCCCACGATCGCCCACTTGAGGACGACGACGGCGAGCACCACGGTGAACCCGGTGGCGAGCGCGATGAGCGGCAGCACCGCGACGAAGCCGAGCAGGCTCAGCCGCGGCACGAGGCTCACCGAGGCCAGCAGGCCGAGGTAGCCGATCAGGCCGATCAGGGCCGGGGGCACGGTGATGCGCAGCGCCTCGATGATCAGGCGGGCGGCCACCTTGCCGCGGGACGGCCGGAAGGTGAGGCTCTCGTCGTAGTTGCCGCTGTCCTGCCGGCGGGGCAGGAACATGGCCGGCGACCCCAGCCACGAGGTGCCCTCCGGCACGTCGGCCGGGGGCACCGAGGCGACGCCCACGAGGGAGCCGTCGCCCATCCGGGTGCCGGACGGGACGAACGCGGCGTTGCCCACGAAGGAGCGGTCGCCGACGACGGTGCGCTCCATGTGCAGGTGCCCGTGGTGGTACACGGCGCTGCCCACGCTGGCCATGTCCGCGACGAAGCTGCCCTCCCCGAGGGTGAGGAGGTCCGGGTCGATGTGGCCCACCGTGGACACCTCGGAGCGGGGACCGACCTCGGCGCCGAGGACGCGCAGCCAGGGCACGGTGTACAGCGTCGCGTACAGGGCGTTGGTGCTCTCCAGGCTGGTGCTCAGCAGCTGGTCGGCCATCCACTTGCGCACGCCGAGTCCGCTGCGGACCGGGTGGATGCCCGTGGGGGTCCGGCGCAGGACGATCGCCCGCCCCACGGCCACCACGGCGCACACCGTGAGGACGTAGACCACGCCGACGGCCGGGGTGAGCGCCAGGCCCACCGGCAGACCGAACTCGATGGCCGCGATCCAGATCATCAGGAAGGACGGGAGCACCAGGACGAAGGGCAGCACCTCGAGGGCGGCCCAGCCCAGCAGCAGGGCGGCCACGAGCGGCGCCGGCCAGCGGCCGCCCGGCAGGGGACGGCGCTCCATCCGCTCGAGCAGCTCGTCGTCGCCGTCGGCGGGCCGGGAGGGCGAGCCCAGCCAGTGCTCCCCGGCGGGGATCACCTGGTTGCGCGCGGCCAGGGACTGCTCCGCCAGTCGGGCGCCGTCCTCGACCCGGGACCCGGGCTGCAGCAGGGCGTTGGCGCCCACGAACGCGTCGTCGCCGACCCGCACCGGGGCGATGGTCACCCAGCCCTCCTCGACCTGCGCGGTCTGCACGGAGGAGCCGTAGCCGATGCTGGCGCCGGAGCCGATGCTCACCAGCGAGGGCAGGCCCACGGCCGCGGTGCCCACGTGGGCGTTGGCGCCGACCTCGGCGCCCAGCAGGCGCAGGTAGCCGGCGGCCATCGGCGTGCCGGTCAGGAGGCTGAGCGGCGAGAGCCGGGTCAGGCCGTCGATGCACCACAGCAGGAAGTACTGCCTCCCCCAGAGCGGGTGGTGCCCCGGCCGGACGAACCGGCCCAGCACCCGCGAGCCCAGGAACGGCAGGAGGAAGCGGGCGAGCACCGAGACCAGCACGCCCACGAGCAGCAGGTCCCACATGAGCGGGTAGCTGAACTGCCCGCCGTAGGAGTACAGGACCGCGGCGAGCGGGGAGCCCACGACCATGGCCGCCAGCACCATGGTCGTCACCTGGGCCGCCCCGCAGAGGGCCACCCGCCCGCTCGTGTGGTGCAGGGCCGTGGGCCGGTCGTCCGGGTCGGCCACCGCCGGGACGGCCGCCGGGGCGGCGTCGAGGTGGCGCGCCAGGTCCCGGACGGTCGGGTAGGTGTAGATGTCCGCGATGGAGATGTCCTGGTCGGGGAGCTCCCGGCGCAGCTCGGAGGTGGCGGTCGCGGCGAGCAGCGAGTGCCCGCCGAGCTCCAGGAAGAAGTCCGCCTCCGCGGAGAGCTGGTCGACGGGGATCCGGAAGACCCGGGACCAGACCTCCGTGAGCTGCCACTCCGACTCGGTCCGCGGCGGGACCAGGCCCACCGTCGTCACGAAGCGGGGCGAGCTGGGCTCGGGGAGGTTCTTCCGGTCCACCTTGCCGCTGACCATCATCGGCATGGCGGGCAGGATCTCGTAGAAGGACGGCACCATGTACGGCGGCAGGGCCGCGGTCACGGAGTCGTGGAGCAGCTCGAACAGGGCGCGCTCGTCGCGGACCTCCCCGCGCAGCGTGAGGAACGCCGCCACGTCGTCGCCCCCGGAGACGAGCTTCACGGCGGCGTCCGCCACCGCGTCGTCGCGCCGGAGCACGTTCTCGATCTCCTGCAGGTCGGCGCGGTGGCCGCGGATCTTCACCTCGCTGTCGGCGCGGCCGAGGTACTCGATCTCGCCGTCGGGCAGGATCCGGCCCAGGTCGCCGGTGCGGTAGATCCGCCCGGCCCGGGGCCCGTCCGGGTGCGGCCGGAAGCGCTCCTCGGTGACGTGCGGGAGGTTCACGTAGCCGCGGGCCACGCCCGGGCCGGCGATGCAGATCTCCCCGGGCTCCCCCTCGGGCACCTCGTTCATCGACTCGTCGAGGATGCGCACCTCGTAGGTGGGCAGGGGCTTGCCGATGGTCACGGGCCGCCCGGGGGTCAGCTCGCCCCACGTGGCGGTCACGGTGCCCTCGGTGGGCCCGTAGGTGTTGAGCATCCGGCGCTCGGGCGTGGACCACCGCTCCACGAGGTCGGCCGGGCAGGCCTCTCCGCCCACGAGGATGCTGCGGATGCCGGGCAGGTCGTGCTCGAGGGTCGCCAGGACGGTCGGCACGCAGTACAGCACGGAGATCTCCATGCGCTGCAGGAACTCGACCAGGCCCCGGCCCAGGCGGGACTCGTCCGTGGGGCCGGCCACGAGGGCGGCGCCGACGGCCCAGGTGGGCCAGATCTCCTCGATGGAGAAGTCGAAGGCGATGGTCATGCCCTGGTAGACCCGGTCCTCGGGACGGACGTCGTAGACGTCGGGCACGATCTCGATGAAGTTGCAGATGCTCGAGTGCGCGACCTCCACGCCCTTGGGGCGGCCGGTCGAGCCCGAGGTGTAGATGATGTAGCAGGTGGGGTCGCCCTCGTGGCGGACCTCCGGCCGGTGGGCGGGCGCCGCGTCGAGCTGCCCCGCGATCCGTCCGACGTCCACGACGTCGGCGGCGGCGTCCTCGACGAGGGGCACCAGCTCCTCCGAGGTGAGCAGCAGGGCCAGGTCGGAGTCCTCGGCGATGAACTGCACGCGGTCGGCGGGCAGGTTCGGGTCGATCGGGACGAACGTGGCGCCCGACTTGAGGACGGCCAGCAGCGACGCGTACAGCATCGTGGAGCGCTGGAGGAGGATGCCCACGCGGTCCCCGGCGGCGAGGCCGTAGCTCCCGATCAGGTGGGCCATGCGGTTGGCCAGCTCGTCCAGCTCCGCGTACGTGTAGGCCTGGCCGTCGGCGTGCAGGGCCTGGGCGTGGGGCGTGCGGTCGCAGCTGCGCTCGAAGAAGTGGTGGAGCCGGCTCGGCCTGGCCCCGGCGCCCCGGGCCTCCTGCGCCGAGGACTCCGGCCTCGACCGTCCGCCGGCGGCGCCCACCGTCACCGCAGCCTCGCCCCACAGCACTCGCTCTGCCGACGACCCCCCGTCGTGGCGGTGTGAGCGTTGTGGTGCTGAGGTCATGTCCGACTCCTCTCGACGCGCGAACGCCGGTGTTACCGGCAGGTCCGTTCTACGCAGGGGACTGTTATGCGCCCCTCACGCCGCCGTCACCGCGGCGTTATCGATGCGTCATCGCCGGATCGGTCCCGGGCGCCGCCGGGGCGCGCCGGGCCGCAGCGGCGGCCGGATGTGGGTGAGATCACAGGTCGGAGCCCTGTCGGCCGGTTCGTTTTCGACTGCAATCGCGCGGTTCCCGGGCCGGCGACTGTCCAGGGGAGCACGTCGCGGCGCGGGCCGGGCACGGCGCGGGCGTCCTCGGGCCTCTCCGGCGGGCGCGGCCCCCGGGGGGAGAGGAAGCCCCACCGTGTTACTTTTCGTGAACGCTCGGGCGGTCGTGCGGGCACGCGGAGTCCGGCCCGGAACGGGACCCGTCCGGGCCCTGCCCCCGTGCCGGAGCGGTGCGGTCGGCCGTGCTCCGGGCCGTGCTCAGCCGGCCGGGCAGCGGAGAGCAGACCGGCCGGAGTTCGGCGAGGTCGGCCGCCGCGATCGCGTCGGCGACGCCTCCCTCGACGAGGGCCGTCGGGTGCCCCCGCTGCCGACGTCGGTCAGGCGGCCGCGCGGCCCGGCCGCCCGGGCCAGCCAGGTGTCCTGAGCCGGCGCCGGAGCGTGCTGCCGGGCCGTGCGCCGGTGAACTCGCCCTCCGCGCCGCACGCCGCGATCCAGCCGGGGGCGTCCCCGCCGAGCACGTGGGCGGCGCGGGCGTAGGCCTGGGCCTCCACCGCGTTCCGCGCGGCCACCACGACACGGTCCCACGGGCTCTCCGCGGCGGCACCGGTGACCGGGTTGACCAGGGCGCTCCCCGGCCGGGGAAGCACGGCGAGACCGCGGTGGCCCGCCGCCAGGAGAACGGTCCAGGCGGCGGCGTCCAGGCCCGGGTCCAGGGCGGGGCTCGGTCCGGGGCCCGGGGCCGCGGCCAGCGCGGCGACCTGGGCGGGAGGGCCGGCCACGGCCAGCACCCCGCCGATGCGGGCGACGAGCCCGTGGCCGGGGAAGCCCTCGGCGAAGAGCCGGGCCGTGCGGTCCGCGGCCCAGGCGTCGGCGACCCCGGCGAGGTCCAGCACGGTGCCCCGCCGCATCCGCAGGCGGCGGGCGGGCAGGTCGAGGTCCAGGTGGGCGATCCCCGGGGCCGGGCGGGCCGGCAGTCCGTCCTGGGCACGCCAGGCGGCGTCGCCGGTGGTGGGGTCGACCAGTCCGCTGGTGAGGCGGGTGGTCTGCAGCGCGGCGGCGAGGAGCTGCGCGAGCACGGGACCGACGACCACGTCGACGTCCTCGTGCTCGGCGAACCGGTTCAGCAGGGACAGTTCCGAGTCGATGCGCTCGGGCGCCGCGGCCGCCGAGACCTCGCGGTGGACGCGCTCGGCCAGCCGGCGGGCCTCCTCCTGGAGGTCCGGGGCGGGGGCGCGGACGGCGTCCGGACTCGGCGCCCCGGGCGGGGTGGGGGTGGACATGGCCGTCTCCTGGCGGTCTCGTGTCGGCGCGTGCCGGAGGACGCGGAAGGCCCTGCTGGACAACGGGCAGGTGGTGCCGAGCTTACGCGCGACAGGGGCCCGCCCGACGGTGACGTGACCGCTCGTTACCTGACCGTCATCGCGGCGGACCGGGTCCGCCCGGGTCCGACCGCAGGCATCGGCACACCGGCGGGGATCCCGCCGGGGATCCCCGCCCCGTCGCGCGCGCCGGCCGCGGCGGTCCAGCGCAGCACGTCCGCCGGGCGGTTGGAGGTCAGCTGCTGGACGCCCAGGGCGCGGCACAGGTCCACGTCCCGCGCCGTGTCGATCGTCCAGGCGCGCAGCACGCGCCCGTCGGCGGCCCACCGGCGCACCAGGTCGGGCCGGGCGCGGACGAGGTCGATGCCGGGGCCCACGATGTCCACGAGCCCGGCCGCGATCACGGGCAGCGCCGGCGGCACCACGAGCCGCATTCCGGCGTGCAGCACGGCGGCGGCCGTGCGGTTCACGCGCAGGCTCTCCCGGACCGTGCGGCGGGTGGTGGTCTCCACCAGCTGGCACACGTGCCGGGCGGGCACGGTCTCGAGGAGGTGGCGGACGGCGTCGGGGTGGAAGCTCATCAGTGAGATCGTGACCGGGCCCAGCCGGCCGGTCTCGGGGTCCCACCCCTCCCGCATCAGCACGTTCAGGACCTCCTCCTCGAGCTGGTGGCCGTACGGGCTCGGGTGCTTGGTCTCCACGGCCAGGCCCACGGGCCGGCCGGCCCCGCGCAGCAGGTCCAGGAGCTCGGGCAGCGTCAGCAGCTGGCGGTCGCGGGACCCGTGGCCGGGCGGGATCGGCACGCCCTTCCAGGAGACCCAGTCGAGGCGGCGCAGCTCGGCGAGCGTGCGCGCCGAGACCGGCCCGCGCCCGTCGCTCGTGCGCCCCAGCTGGGCGTCGTGGTGGAGGACGAGGTGGCGGTCCCGGGTCAGGTGCACGTCGCACTCCACCCCGTCCGCCCCGTCCAGCAGCGCCTGGACGTAGGCGGCCCGGGTGTGCTCGGGGTAGGCGGCGCTGGATCCCCGGTGGGCGTAGACGATCGGTCGCACGGCGCTCCCTCGGCTCCTGGCGGGGCGGCGGCCCCGCTCTCGGCGCCAGAGTAGGGAGGCGCGGTGAACGTGTCACCACGTCCGGGCGGATGTGTCGTGAACTGCGACGACGCCCCGCCGGTGGGCGGGGCGTCGTCGGAGCGGGGGCCGGGCGGCGGCTACTTCCCGCCGGAGATCTCGCCGTGGGCGGGCGTGTCCGGGGTGCCGTCCCCGCTGCCGAACCGGGGGGCCCGATCGGAGAGGGCGAGCTCGGCGGGGAAGGTGGCGGGCAGCGGCCCGAACGCCTCGTGGGTCGCGGTGATGACCTGCTTGGACATGGCCAGGTTCGCGCCCCCGCCGACGATCGCGCCCACGCCGAACGGCAGGGCGCGGCCGAACACGGCTCCGGTCTGGCGGAGCAGGAAGCGCTTGACGAACATGTTGCGGATGATCCGGCTGACGTCGAAGGTCTTCGAGTCGTCCTTGCCCATCATCAGGCCCCAGGACGACACCATGCCCTTGCCCTTGGTGCCGCTGGCCAGGATCTGGTTCATGACCTGCCGGCCGTCCTCGCCGAGCATGAGGGCCATGACCATGGTGCGGGTCTTCTCGGGGTCCTCGGTGTGCACCCCGTGCAGCTCGGCGATCGCCTGGGCGTAGAGGGCGGTGGCCTCGAGGTAGCCGACCACCGCGAAGGAGGACAGCCCCAGGGAGGCGACGGTGCCGACGCCGGGGACCACCGCGGTGGCGCCGACCGCACCGCCCTCGACGGTGACGGAGCGGACGTAGATCTTCTCCAGGCGCCGGGCCAGCTGCTCGGGCGACTCGTCCGGGTACTTGGCGCGCACCTTCTTCACGAACGCGAGCACGACCGGGCGCTGAGCGCGCAGGACGGTGTCCAGGAACTTGTTCATGGCCGGCTTGGGCTTGCCGTGCTCGTCGAAGGCCGAGCTCAGGGGGTTCAGGTCCATGGGGGTGCTCTCCTCGTGGAATGCCGGGGCGGTGGTCTGCGGCCCACTATATGCACAGCCCACTGAGCAGGCGCCGGGATTCGCCGACGGCGGAGGCGGACGCCCTCAGTCCCCCGGCAGCAGGGAGACCGAGGGGTCGACCCGCTGGAAGGAGTCCGGGAAGTCGGCGCGCAGCCGGACCAGCTCGCGGGCGAAGGCGTCCAGGTCCCGGTCCTCCTGGCTCACGGGGTGCCACTGCCGGGCGGGCAGGGCGTGCCCGGCGTCGTCGAGGGCGACCATGACCATGAGGCAGTTGGTCGTCAGCTGGAGCTCGCCGGTGGCGGGATCCCCGGACCAGCAGTTCACGGAGATGTGCAGGCCCCGCGCCGCGGTGTGGATCAGACGCGCCCGGACCTCCACGAGGTGGCCAATGTGCATGGGCCGGTAGAAGCGGACCCCGCCCGCGTACACGGCGATGACCGGGCGCCCGGCCCACCGGGACCCGCACACGAACGCGGCCTCGTCGATCCAGCGCATGGCCGTGCCGCCGTGCACCTTCCCGCCCCAGTTGATGTCCGTGGGCGCGGCGAGGAAGCGCAGCACCGTCTCCTCGGCCGTGCCCTCGTCGGTGTACTTCTGCTCCGCCATCAGCGCCTCGATGCTGTTGCGCAGCTCGATCCGCCGCTTCGTCACCGCCTGCTGCCGGCGCTCGTGCTCGGTCTCGGGCGTCCACTGCGGGACCGGGGTGGGGCGGCCGTCCCCGTCGACGGCCACCATGATGATCAGGCAGGTGTCCCGCAGGGTGACCCTCTGCTCGCGCGGGTCCGCGGAGGCCACCTCGACCCGGATGTGCATCGAGGAGCGGCCGGTGTGCACGATCTTCGCGGCGACCTCGACCATGTCCCCCACGCTGACCGGACGGTCGAAGTGGATGTTGCCCACGTAGGCGGTGACGCAGTAGGCCCGCGACCAGCCGACGGCGCACGCGTACGCGGCCTTGTCGATCCACTCGAGCACGCGCCCGCCGTCCACGGTGCCGGTGCGCCCGGCGTCGGTCGGGGCGGCGAGGAAGCGGAGCACAGCGGTGTCACGGGCGGCCATGGCACCAGTGTGGCACGGTCGCCCCGGGCCGGAGCTCACCGGGCGAACGGCGCCCACGCGTTGAGCCGGCGGAGCATGTCCGACTTCTTGTGCGCGTGCCCCTCCATGCGCACCAGGATGTCGTCGAGCGCCTCGATCGCGTCCACCACGAACGGCCCCTTGTTGAGCATCACGCACTCGGCGCGCTGGCCCATCGCCGCGTCGGTGACCTCGGCCCGGGACGGCAGGCCCTTCTTGGCCAGCGACTCGAGCACCTGGGTGGCCCACACGACCGGGACGTGCGCGGCCTCGCACAGCCACAGGATCTCCTCCTGCACCTCGGCGAGGCGTTCGAAGCCGGCCTCGACCGCGAGGTCGCCGCGGGCGATCATCACGCCCACGTCCTGCCAGCGCATCGCCTCCAGGAGCATCAGCGGCAGCGCCTCGAAGCCGCCCACCGTCTCGATCTTGAGGGTGATGTCCAGCTCGCGGCGGCCGACGGCCTCCAGCTCCTCCAGCAGGTCGGTCACGTCCTGGCGCGAGCGCACGAAGGACATGTTGACGGCGTCCGCGTGCTGGGCCACGAAGGGCAGGTGCGCGCGGTCCTCGTCGGTGAGCGCCGAGATGCGCAGGTCGGTCTCGGGCAGGTTGATGCCCTTCCGGGCCCGGAGCTTCGTGCCGCCGGGCGCGGCCTGCAGCACCGCGAGCTCGATCTCCTCGGGGGACACGGCCGTGATCCGGCACCGGATCTTCCCGTCGTCGAGCCACACGGGCTGCCCCTCCCGGGCGTCGGTGAAGGCCTCGGGCAGCGAGCAGCCGATCCGGTGCGGCCCCTGCGCCCGGACCGGGGCGGGGGCCATGTCCCGGGTCAGCACGAGCACGTCTCCGGTGCGCACGCGCAGGAACTGCTCGACCGCGGGCAGCTCGCCGAGCACGCCCTCGGTGCCGTCCTCCGCCTCGACGGCCAGGCCCGTGGCGAAGTACACGGTCTTGGAGCACTCCACCAGCACGCCCGGACCGGTCGCCTCCAGCACCCGCAGCGTCCGCCCGGAGCCGCGCGCGTCCTTCAGCCGCAGCCTCTCCCCCGGCACCCGCGCCGCGGTCCAGGCGGGGTCGGCCACGGGAACGGCCGGGGCGTCGTCGTCCAGCCCCGGGTCCGGGTCCCCCAGCCAGAGGCGGGCCGGGGCCGTGACGCGGCCGCGGCTGTCCCGGACCGGCTTGATCTTCTCGACCTGCGGGCCCGGCTCGACCGGCCCGGTGCGCAGCTTGGGCCCGGCGAGGTCCATCGCCACGCGCACGTCGTGCCCGGTCGCGCGCTCGGCCGCCCGCACGTGCCCGATCATGGCCCCCCACTGCTCGGGGCCGTCGTGCGCGCAGTTGATCCGGGCCACGTCCATCCCGGCCCGGACCATGGACTCGACCAGACGGCGGTCCCCGGCCGCCTCCGAGGGCAGGGTCACCATGATGCGGGTGCGCCGGTCCTCGCGGCCCGATCCCAGCAGGGCGGCGGTGTTGCGGCGCAGGACCTCGGTCCCGGGCAGCTCGGGCTCCTCGAGCTCGACCCCGGGGTCGGGGGCGGCGAAGACATCGCCGGTGCGGGCCGCGAGCACCTGCAGGGTCTCCACCACGGCGGTCAGGTGGGTCATGACGCCCGCCTCCATCCGCCCGAGCGAGGACACCCCCAGACGGCTGAGGTCCCGCTGCAGGTCCCGGACGTCCTGGCTGCGCACGGCCACGTAGTCCACGAGGTTCAGGGCGGAGCGGCGGTGGCGGGGATTCACCCGCTCCAGCTCCGGCACCGCGGCGCGGCGGGCCTCGGCGACCACCTCGACGAGGGCGAGGAGGCGGTCGAGCAGCTCCGCGGCGCGCTCCTGCCGGGCGGTCATCGCCGGGCTCCGGGGACCACGTCGACCCACACGGGGCGGTGGTCGGAGGCCGGGAACGGGTGCTCGCCGGTCAGCTCGGCGCCGGGCTCGCCGGGGACGGGCCAGAACACCCCGGCGCCGGTCACCCGCAGGTTCCGCGAGGGCAGCACGTAGTCGGCGCGCAGGTTGCCGGGGGCGGGGTCGTCGGTGAAGTCCGCGGTGTCGTGGGCCGGGTCGGAGCGGTGGGTCAGGTTCGCCCCGCCCTGCCGGGCGGCGGCCTCGGGGCCGCCGGCGGAGGCGGGCAGGGGGTCCTGCACGCGCGGGTGCTCCAGGAGCTGCTGGATCGCCCCGGGCCACGAGTCGCCGTCGAGCGGGTCCGCGTTCTGGTCGCCCATCACCACGAACCGCTCCCCCGGCCGCAGCCCGCCGCGCACGCCCTCGTCGTCGTAGACGTACGACGACGCCGCGGGGCCGCGCACGTAGTCGGCCCAGAACCGGATCTCGTCGGCGTTGCGCCGGCCGTTGCGGTCCTCGGGCCCGTCGAAGGTCGGCGGGGTCGGGTGGGACGCCAGCACGTGCACCGTCGTGCTCCCGATGCGCACCGGGACGTCCCAGTGGGACTTGCTGGACAGCCGCAGCTGCTCCGCGTGACCGGGGGCGTAGTGCTCCGCGGGCAGGCGGCTGCCGGGCATGTCCGCCCAGCGGAAGTCCCGGAAGGTGCGGATCCCGTCGGCGTCGAGCGGGTGCTTCGAGTAGAGGACCATGCCGTACTGACCGGGGAAGAGCCCGAAGCCCCACGCGTCGTCGGGCCCGCCCACGACCCCGTCCCGGTTCAGGTCCAGCCCCGAGGGCTCCCCCGTGTTCACCGGGGCGGTGTAGACGTACGGGTAGTGCACGGGGTCCTGGCCGCGCTGCGGGACCTCCAGGTAGTTCGTGCGGAACAGCTCCGCCGAGCGGCCCGCCGCGTCGTGGTCGAACTCGTTGAGCAGCAGCACGTCCGGGTCGGTCCGCTGGACCAGCTCGGCGACCGCCCGCGCCTGGGCGTCGTCCGGGGTGGCGAGGTCCTGCTGCAGCCGCCCCGGGGCCGCGCGGTTGAGGGACGCGTTGTACGTCATGAAGCGCACCGGGTCCTGTGCCGCCATGGCCTGCTCCCTCCCGTGGCCGGGGGCCCGGTCGTGGCCCTGCGCCCGGGCCGGGCCCTCTCCGGCCGCGGCCGGCAGGCCGGCGCCCATCAGGAGCGCCGCGAGCCCCACCGCCGCCGTCGATCTGCTCGGTCCCAATGATCCTCCTCGTCCGCCCGGCTGTCAGCGCCGACCGTAGCGGGTCCGGGCGAACAGCGGTTGAACGGAGAGCGGCTCAGGCGGCGCTGGCGGTGTCAGGCGGCGTGGGCGGCCGGTGACCGGCGCAGGCGGTAGCCGTGCACCGGGACGAGCCGGCGGGCGCCGGTGCCCGTCTCCAGGATCCAGAGCAGGCCCAGGTGCGGGGCGGACTGGCCCACCGTGCCGACGTGGCAGAGGGTGCCCTGCTCCCACACCTCGATCCGGTCACCGGGCCGGATCAGGCCCGGGTCCCGGATCCAGGCCTCGTCGGCGGAGGTCACGTCGGTGGCAGAGGCGGCGGGGACCGTGTCGATGGCGGGGTCGGCGGGGATCGTGGCGGTGGCGGATGCGGGAAGAGCTGTCATGGGGCACGTCCTCTCGGGGCCCGGTCCTGCGGGAGCCGGGGCCGTCGACTGCGGTTTCGTCGGACACCCCCAGGATCGTCCGCCGATGTGGCCGGGACGTTTCGCCCCGGTTGACGGGCCGTGCCGTCCCGCCGTGAGGCCTGTGAGATCCGCCACCGGCCGCTAGGCTCGTGCGGACGCCGCGCCCGTCCCGGCGCCGGCCCGCCACCGGAAGGACCCACCGTGAGCAGCCCCCAGAACACCGGTCCCGAGAGCACCAGCTCGAAGAGCCCCGGCCCGGAGAAGATCAACTCGGAGAACATCAGGACCTACGTGCAGCGCATGGCCTCGGACGCGCCCGCCCCCGGCGGCGGCGCCGCCGGGGCCCTGCAGGCGGCGCTGGGCGCGGCCCTGCTCGCGATGTCCGCGCGGTACTCCACCGGCTCGGAGCACGCGGCGGGCGCGGCCACCCGCGCCGAGGAGCTGATCCCGGCCGCGCTGCGGCTCGCCGACGCGGACGCGGAGGCCTTCGGGGAGCTCTCCGCGGCGTTCGGGCTGCCGCGGGACACCGACGAGCAGCGGGCGGCGCGCTCGCGGGCGGTGCAGGAGGCCACCGCGGGCGCGGCCCGGCCTCCGCGGGAGCTGATCGGCGTGGGCGCGGAGGTCCTGGGCCTGGCGCGGGAGCTGACCGGCTGGTGCAACCCCAACGTGCTCAGCGACGTCGCGGCGGCCGTGGAGGCCGCCCGCGCCGCCGTCGCGACCGCGCTGGTCACCCTGGAGATCAACGTCCGCTCGCTGAAGGACGAGGCCGTGGTGGAGCGGCTGCGGGCGGAGGTGACCCGCGGCGAGCGGGCCGTCGAGGACGCCGCGGAGCTCAGCCGGCGGATCCGGGAGCGGGTTCAGGGCTGAGCGCAGGCCGGCGCACCCCGAAGGACCCGGCCACCGCCAGCAGCGAGATGATCCCGCCGCACAGGAAGGCGCTGCGCACGCCGGCCTCGGTGGCCTCCGGCGCCGCGGCCCCGGAGGCCGCGGCGCCGGCGGCTCCCAGGGTCAGGACGGTGACGAACAGGGCCGTGCCCGCGGCTCCCGCCACCTGCTGCAGGGTGCCCACCATGGCGGAGCCGTGCGAGTACAGCCGCTCCGGCAGGGAGCCCAGGCCCGCGGTGAACAGCGGGGTGAACATCAGGGCCAGGCCCGTGCTGAGCACCACGTGGGTGAGCAGCACCATCGGCACCGGCGTGGCCGCCGAGGTGGACGCCAGGTACCACAGGGACCCGCTCAGCAGGATCGAGCCCGGCACCAGCAGCACGGTGGGGCCCGAGCGGTCGTAGACCCGCCCGACGACGGGCGCGAGCAGGCCCATGACGAGCCCGCCGGGCAGCAGCAGCAGGCCCGTGCCCAGGGGGTCGAGGCCGTGCACGGTCTGCAGGTAGATGGGCAGCACGATCAGCGTGCCGAAGAGGGCCATCATGCTGACGGCGAGCACCGCCGTGGACGCCGTGAACACCCGGGACCGGAACGTCCGCAGGTCCAGCAGGGCCCGGTCCGTGCGCTGCAGCCGGGTCTGGCGCCGCACGAACACGGCCAGCGCCGCCAGCCCCACGGCCAGGGGGGCCCACGCCGGGACGGCGGCCTCCCCACCCTCGCCGAGCGTGCTCAGGCCGTAGACCAGGCCGCCGAAGCCCAGCGCCGAGAGCACCACGGAGACCACGTCCAGCGGCGCGGGGCGGGGCTCGGTGACGTTCTGCATCCGCCACGCGCCCAGCAGCAGGGAGCCCACCGCGATCGGCAGCACCAGGATGAACATCCACCGCCACTCGAGCACGCTGAGGATGACGCCCGAGATGGTCGGTCCCACGGCGGGGGCGACCGAGATGACGATGGAGATGTTGCCCATGACCCGCCCGCGCCCGGCCGGCGGCACCAGGGTCAGGACCGTGGTCATCAGCAGCGGCATCATGATGGCGGTCCCGCAGGCCTGCACCACCCGCCCGGCGAGCAGGGTGCCGAACCCGGGCGCGACCGCGCAGACGAGGGTGCCGAGGCTGAACAGGGTCATGGCGGTCAGGAACACGGGCCGGGTGTGCAGGCGCTGGAGCAGGAACCCCGTCACCGGGATGACCACGGCCATGGTGAGCATGAAGGCGGTGGTCAGCCACTGGCCGGCGACCGCCGTGACGGAGAGGTCGGCCATGAGGCGGGGCAGGGCCACGCCCATGATCGTCTCGTTGAGGATCACCACGAACGTGGAGACGAGCAGCAGCCCGATGACCAGGCGGTTGCGGGCGGAGTGGTCGGCGCCGGCCGCGGGGGCACCGGTGTCCGGGACGCCGGCGGTGGGTGCGGGGGCGGGGACCGGCGTGGTCTCGGACACGGGGATGTCGGGGGTCATGGGCGGGGGATCCTTCGGGACGCAGCAGGGGTACACCGGTGCAGCCGCCCGGCGCCCCGGTTCATTCCCGCCGCGGACGTGACAATGGGCTCATGCGCAGATATCTGAAGGACGCCGGCGTGCACGCCGAGATCACCCCGGACGGCTTCACCGAGGGCGGGTTCGTCCTGTCCATCGGCGGGGCGGAGCAGTCCCACGTAAACCTCGCCCACCCGGAGGAGATCTTCTACGAGTACCTGCGGCGGGTCGCCAACGTCGTCGACGTCGTGGCCGCACCGGGCGCACCGGTCACCGCGGTGCACCTGGGCGCCGGGGCGCTGACCCTGGCCCGGTACGTGGCGGCGACCCGGCCCGGATCGCCGCAGGCGGCCGTGGAGCTCGAGCGGGAGCTGCCCGCGTTCGTGCTCGAGGCGCTGCCCCTGCCCGCGGGGGCGGACGTGCGCGTGGTCGTCGACGACGCCCGGGCGGCGCTGCCGCACGTCGTGGCCCCCGGGACCGCCGACGTGGTGGTCCTCGACGTCTTCTCGGGCCGGGACGCGCCCGGGCACCTCACGGAGCCGTCCTTCTACGCCGAGGCCGCCGGTCTCCTGGCGCCGGGCGGCGTGCTGGTCGTCAACGTGGGCGACGACCCCGGGCTGGGCTTCTTCGCCGGCCAGGCCCGGGCCGTGCGCTCGGCGTTCGCGGACGTGTGGTGCCTGGCCGAGCAGCGGCTGCTCACCGGCCGCTACCCGGGCAACCTGGTCCTCGTGGCCGGCCGCCGCCCCCTGCCGCGGGGATGGGCGGACGCCTTCGCGGCGGCCGGGCCCCACCCGGCGGGGGTGCTGGACGGACTGGGCCTGGAGGAACTGCTCGCCCGCCTGTAGCCTGGCTCACATCGCCGAGCCGAGGAGCGCGCCGTGAGCAGCACCGACCACACCGTGCAGAGCCCCGCCGGGAGCGGCACCGCGGACAGCTCCGCGGACACCGCCGTCCTGAAGTCCGCCCCCGCCGTCGAGGGCGAGACCTTCTCCCGCGTGGCCCTGACCCCGGCCGCCGTGGAGCTGCTCGGGACGCTGCGGGAGCGGCACGGGCGGCTGATGTTCCACCAGTCCGGCGGGTGCTGCGACGGGTCGGCGCCCATGTGCTATCCGGCCGGGGACTTCCTCACCGGCCCGGCGGACGTGCTCCTGGGCGTGTTCCGGCTGCCCGGCGACCCGGCCACGGCCCAGCTGGAGTTCTGGATGTCCCGGGAGCAGTTCGAGTACTGGAAGCACACCCTGCTCACGGTGGACGTGGTGGTGGGGCGCGGCTCGGGCTTCTCGGTGGAGGCCCCGGAGGGCAAGCGGTTCCTCATCCGCTCCGCGCTCATGCCGGACCCGGCCGCCCCCTGAGCCGGCCCTGCTCGTCGAAGGACGGGCCCCGGTCGTGGACCGGGAAGGTGGCGAAAGCCGGGACCTCGTAGGGGTGGGCCCCGGCCATCGCCCGCAGCACGCGCTCGCGCGCGGCCGCCGGGTAGAGGGTCTCGATCCGGACCTCGTCGACCTCCTCCGGCCTCCCGACCTCCCCGATCACGGGATCGGCCCCGGGCAGCGGCGTGAAGCGGCCGGTCCCGGGACTGACGAAGGCCACGTGGGAGTAGTGGCCGGCGCGGCCGGCCCCGGCGTCGCCGAGGGCCTGCAGGACCTGCTCCGCGTGCGTGGCGGGGACGTAGACGACCAGGCAGTGCTGCTCGCTGCTCGGGGGCTCAGGAGTCATGGGGCGCGCACACCTCCGGCTCGACGTGGTCGGCGGGCTCCAGCTGGATCGTGGAGTGCTGGACGGAGACCGGGAAGTGCTCGGCCACGCAGCGCTGGATCCGGCCCAGGGCCTCGGCCGACCCGCCCGCGTAGAAGTACTCCTCCTCGAGCACCACGTGGGCGGTCAGCACGGGCAGGTCCGAGGAGATCCGGGAGGCGTGCAGGTCGTGGACCTCCACCACGTGGGGCAGGCCGAGGATGTGCCCCCGGACGTCGGCGAGGTCGAGGCCGGGGGGTGCGCTCTCCAGCAGCACGGACAGGGACTCCGTGAGCAGCCGGATGGTGCGGGGCACGATGAGCAGTCCGATGAGCAGGGCCACGACGGCGTCCGCCTGCACCCAGCCGGTGAGCGTGATGACCACGGCCGCCACGATCACCGCCACGGACCCCAGCGCGTCGTTGAGCACCTCCAGCATCGCCGCCCGCAGGTTGAGGTTGGAGCGGCGGCCCCCGAAGAGCACGACCATCGCCACGAGGTTGCCCAGCAGCCCCAGCACGCCGAAGACGACCAGCTCGGCGGAGGCCACCGGATGCGGCTCGACGAAGCGGCGCACCCCCTCCACCAGCACGAACAGCCCCACGGCCAGCAGCACCCCCGCCTGCAGGGCAGCGGCCACGATCTCGGCGCGCCGCCAGCCCCACGTGCGCCGGGCGGTGGGCGGGCGCAGGCTCAGCTGCGCGGCGACCAGTGCGAGCAGCAGCCCCCCGGCGTCGGTGAGCACGTGCGCGGTGTCGAGGAGCAGGGCCAGGGACCCGGTCCACAGCGCACCGGCGAGCTGCACGACGAACAGGGCGGCCGTGATGCCGAACGCGGTGGCGATCCGCCACCGGTCGGTCCCGGGCCCGGCGTGCGAGTGCCCGGGCCCGTGGTCGTGCCCGTCCGCGGCGCGCCCGCGGACTCCGGTGTGGTCGTGCGCCATGCCTCCATCGTAGAACGGCGGGGACGGGCCTCCACCCCCGCACGGCGGGGCCGGCGGGCTCAGCCCGTGACGAAGGCGCTGAACTCGCCGGTGGCCGGGCCGTAGTGCGAGTCCACCTTCATGACGGCGCCGGGCGCCTCGCGGCCGTGCAGGGCCTGGAGCAGGTCCCGCACCGCCCGCCGGGGGCCCTCGGCGATGATGCCCACGGTGCCGTCGGTGTTGTTGACGGCCGAGCCGACCAGGCCCAGCTCCTCGGCCCGGTGCGCCGTCCACCAGCGGAAGCCGACGCCCTGCACGGCGCCGTGCACCACCGCGGTGAGCCGCAGCGGCTCGTCGAGGTCCAGCTCGTCCGGGTTCCGCCCCGCGGAGGCGCCCTGGTGGATCGGCGGCAGGCTCACAGGTCCACCACCGTGGACTCGCCGGGATCGATCTGCCCACCGGTGGCCCGGGCCTTGGCCCAGCGCAGGGCGGTGGCCACCGTCCCGGGAGCGCGCCAGTGCTCGGCGGTCTCGGTGCGCACGCGCAGCACCACCAGACCGGGGGTCGAGGGCCCGTCCGGGTAGTAGGCCCTCAGCGCGTCCGACCACAGCCCCTCGATCACCGCCGGGTCCTCGACCACCTCGGCGGCGCCGGAGATCGACACCCACTCGTGGTCGCCCACGAAGGCGACGTTGACGGCGTCGTTGGTCCGCACGTCCCGGACGGCGGAGGTGTCCCGGCTCGTGAAGAAGTCCAGGTCCTCCCCGGGGGCGACGTCGACCACGGTCATGGGACGGCTGACGAGCTTGCCGGTGGGCTCCCGGGTGCCGAGCATGCCCACCCGGGTGCGGTTGACGAACTCGACGATGTGCTGGATGTCATCCTGGTGCGTGCTCATGAGCTCAGCGTAGGGAACGACCGCACCCCGTGGCACGGCGGGGCGCGGGAGTTCTTCGTGGGCGGAACCGTGTGGCGGCCGCCGGGCGGCGTCGGCGCCGCGGTGCGTGCCCGGGCCGTCGCCTCCGAGCCCTCGCCCCGGGCCCCCGCACGCCGAGGGGCGGCGCCGGGAGCCGCGCGGGTCCCGGCGCCGCCCCTCGTCCGGCCGGGCTCAGCGGCTCAGGACACCACCTCGAGCGCGTCGGAGATCAGCGTGTCCCCGTCGGAGAAGTCGATCTTCTTGCCCACGGTGGAGGGGTCGTCCAGCACGGCCCCGACCACCAGGGCCACGTTGGCGCGGGAGGTCTTCCGCTCGCCGTCGCGCTCGCCCGTGGAGACGTCGATCTTGCCGCTGGCCTCGTCCTCGGTGAGGGCACCGGGGCCCACGATGGTCCAGTCCAGCGCGGAGGCCCGCAGGTGGTCGTCGGCGTCGGCCTTGGCCTGGGCGTAGGCGTGGAAGGGGTCGTCCTCCGGGATGCCGTGGTCCTGGCCGGCCCCGAAGTAGGACACCATCACGAAGCGCTTGGCGCCGGCCACCTCGGCGGCGTCCATCGCGCGGATCGCCGCGTCCCGGTCCACGGCGTAGGTGCGCTCGGGGCTGCCGCCGCCGGCGCCGGCGCTCCACACCACGGCGTCGTGGCCCTCGAGCAGGTCGGCGATCTGTGCGACCGACAGCTGCTCCACGTCGGCGACCACGGGGGTCGCCCCCGTGTTCTCGACGTCGTCCGTGTGGTCCGGGTTGCGGAAGATGCTCGTGACGTCGTTGCCGCCGGTCTTGAGCAGCTGGGAGAGGATGAGTGCGACCTTGCCGTGGCCGCCGATGATGGCTACGTGGGACATGGGGGTGCTCCTTACGGTGTGGAGGGAGTGCGTCGTCCTCCCCGACGCTAGCCGCGTCCGGGCCACAGGGACACGGCTCACGCGCAGGGCGAAACCGGGAATGCGCGGCGGCCCCGCCGCCGCGGGGTCCCCGGCTCGGGTAGCCTCGGTGCGGCTCCCGTTCCCGACCGAAGGCTCCCCGTGCTGATCTTCCAGGTCCTGCTGTCCACGATCGCCCTGGTCCTGCTGGTCGCCGCGCTGATCGACGGCGCGGCGACCCTCGCGCTCATCGCGGCGATGATGCTGATGATCGCGCTGTCCGGTGTGTTCATCGCCTACCGCCGGGAGAAGCAGCTGGGCCGCCGCTGAGCCGGCCCGGGGCGCTCCGGACGCTCGGCCGAGGGCCGGCGCTCCGGCCGCGGCTACTCGGCGGCGTCCTCGATGCCCGTCACCGCGGTGAGCAGGACGACCGCGTCCTCCAGGGCCTCGACCGAGTGCCGCTCCTCGGGCAGGACGTGCAGCTGCCCGGCCTCGAGCACCAGGTCCTCGCCGGAGCTGACGCGGATCCGTCCGTGCAGGATCTGGAGGCTGCCCGCGTACGGGGCGTTGTGCTCGGCCAGCACCGTGCCCTCCTTCAGTGCCACCAGCGTCTGGCGGAGCACCTTCTGGTGCAGCAGGCGCTCCGAGCTGCGGCCGTGGCCGTTGTGGCGGGCCTCGTTGAGGTGCTGCAGGGCGATCTCGTTCAGGTGCCGCATGGTTCTCCTCCTGGGTAGGTGATCCGGTCGCCGTCGACCACGGCGAAGTCCCGCAGCGTCGCGGGGGTCAGCGCGCCGGGGCCCATGATGTGCTGCACGTCGTGCCCGCGCACCAGCAGGGCCTCGGCCACGAGGGAGCGGTGGCAGCGCCACCACACGGCCTCCGCGCACATGATCGCGACGACGCGGTCCGCGGCCAGCCGCTCCAGCTCCGCCAGCGCCGCGCGGAACTCCTCGGTCTGCATGTGGTCGGCGTAGCCGCGGAACGAGGCGTTGCGCCAGGCGGTGTTGACCGAGTCCTTCGACGTGCGGCGCAGACCGCCCAGCCCCCGGCAGTGGGTGTGGCCGATCCCGGCGCGCGCGAGCGTGGCGGGCAGCCGGTCGAGGTCGAACTGCGGATTGGTCCGCGAGCGCGGCACCGTGCGGATGTCGACGACGTGCTGCACGCCGAACTCCTGCAGCAGCTCCACGAACTCCTCGGCGGAGCGGGTGGAGTGCCCCACGGTGTGGACGGTGTGCGCTGCCATGCCCCCACCCTACTGACCGCGCCCCGGCAGCCCTCCGGGGCCGACACGGCCGGCTCCGGGGGGCTCCCGCCGGGGCCGGTGGTCCGTGCGGCTCCGACCGTCGCGGGGCCTCACGGCTCGCCGGGCCCGGCCCCGGTCCAGCGGGCCGAGCCGCCCGGGGTCCGCCGGCCCACGGCCGCCGGGGAGTTCCACGCCGCCGGGTCCACCACCGGGAAGCGGCGCCCTGTCACGGCGGCCGGGACGATCCGCACGAACCGGTCCTTGACCCCGGCCTGCCACGGGAACAGCGGCAGCTCCAGCGCGGCCATGAGCGCGTGGCCCCGCTGCACCTCCTCGGCGGGGCCCTTGAGGACCACGCTCCACGCCGTGGAGGTCGCCGGATCGTGCCCGTCGACCTCGAAGGCCACCGGAGCGGCGGCCATCGCGGCGGCCGTCTTCGTGCCCGCCGCGGAGCGCAGGACCACCGACTCCCCGTCCACGGCGTAGTTGACGGGGAAGATCTCGGGCGCCCCGTCCACCACCACGGCCAGCCGGCCGACCCCGGCGGTGCTGAGCAGCTGCCAGCAGGCCCCGGCCGGGAGCTCCTCCACGTCCTTGCGGTACCACTCCATCGCCGGCTCCTGCCTCTCGCGTCCCGGCACGGCGCCCGTCCCGCGGCGCCGGCCCGCGGTGCCTCCCCGCGGTGCGTGCCTGTCCCCAACCTATGCCGGGGCGGGCGCGGAGGGAACGGCATGGCGCACCGGCCGGGCGGAACGGGCGGGCGGAACGGGCGGGCGGAACGGGCGGGGAGTGCGAGAATGGCCGGCATGAGCGTGGTGATCGCGGGATGCGGAGACCTGGGCACGGAGATCGGGCTGCGGCTGGCCGAGCAGGGGCACGAGGTGCTGGGCCTGCGCCGCCGGGCGGAGCTGGTGCCCCCGCCCCTGGCAGGGGTGCCCGTGGACCTGAGCGCGGAGGTGCCCGAGCTGCCGGGCGACGTCGAGCTGCTGGTCGTGGCCACGGCCGCGGACGGGCGCACCCCGGAGGCCTACCGGGCCGCCTACCTCGACGGGCTGCGCCACCTCTTCGACGGGCTGCGCGCCGCCGGGGCGCTGCCCCGCCGCGCGCTGCTGATCTCCTCGACCGCCGTGTGCGGGGACGCCGGGGGTGCCGAGGTCACCGAGGACGACCCTCCGGCCCCGGCGACCCCCACCGCGCAGATCCTGCTGGAGGCGGAGGAGCTGTTCCACGAGCAGTTCCCGCACGGCACGGTCCTGCGGCTGTCGGGGATCTACGGGCCGGGCCGGACCCGGCTGATCGACAAGGTGCGCTCCGGGGACACCGCGGCCGGGGCCGCCTGGACCAACCGGATCCACCGCGACGACGCCGCCGCGGCCGCCGTGCACCTGCTGACCATGGAGGCCCAGCCGCTGACGCTGTACCTGGGCACGGACGACGAGCCCGCGCCGGAGCGGGAGGTCCTCGAGTTCCTGGCCCAGGAGCTCGGCGCCCCGCTGCCCGAGGACGTGCCGGAGGCCGACGCGCCGCGGCGGGGCTCGAAGCGGCTGTCCAACGCCCGGCTGCGGGCGTCCGGGGTGCAGCTGCGCTACCCCACCTACCGGGAGGGCTACCGGGCGGTGCTCGCCGGGGAGGGTTCGCGCCACCCCTGACCGGCGCCCACCCGCAGCACCACGTCCCGCACCTCGTAGGCGGCGATGAGCTCCACCCAGGAGACCCGGGGCGGGTGCGCGAACTCCAGCGGCAGCCGCAGCAGCCGCTGCAGGAAGACGTCGGTCTCCTGGATCGCGATGAACCCGCCCGGGCAGCGGTGGGCGCCGTCGCCGAAGGACATCACCTCGGGGCGCACGCCCTTCGGGCGGGGGCGCTCCGGGCACAGCTGCCGGGCGTCCTCCCCCAGCTCCTGCGGGTCCGCGTTGGCCTGCCGGACGTAGAGGTCCAGCAGCGCCCCCGCCGGCACCTCGTGGCGCTCCCCGCCGTCCTCGAGGACCAGGTCCTGGGTGGTGCGGCGGTAGAGGTGGCCCACCACCGGCTCCAGGCGCAGGATCTCGTGCAAGATCCCGTGCCGGGCCGGTTCCTCGGCGGCGAGGTACTCCGCGCGGAGCCCGTCGTCCTCCAGCAGGTGCCAGGCCGCCACCGCGATGAACTCCCGGGTGGTGGCCATGCCCGCGGCGGCGTAGGTGAGGCACTCGACGAGGATCTCCCGGTCCGTGTACCCCTGCTGGAGCAGGTGCGAGATCACGTCCTCCCGCGGCTGCTCCCGCCGGGCACGGATGGCCGGGCGCACGTCCCGGAACCGGAAGGCGCTCATCGCCCACACCGGCCGCACGGAGCCGACGACGGCGCCCAGCCGTCCCGGGAGCCGGCGCTGCGGGGCACCGGAGGAGCCGGTGACGGGGCCGCTGAAGAAGCGTTCCAGGCGCCGGGACATCCCGTCGATGTCCGAGTTCGTCAGCCCCACCACCTGGGCGGCGACCTCCACCGAGTAGCGCAGCGTGACGGCGGAGAGCTCCGCCCCGCCGTCCTGCCGGATCCGTTCGACGAGGTCGTCGGCCCGTTCCTCCATCAGGTCCCGGTAGCGCCGGCGCACGGTGGCCGGGGTGAAGAACCTGGCGGTGGCGGTGCGCTGGCGCCGGTGCTCCGGGCCGTCCGCGTAGAGCACGGGCGGGTGGTCGCCGGTCAGGCCCTGCCGGGCGGTCTCGGCGCTGAACCCGGCCTGCACGGTGGCGTCGGCCTCCCGCAGCACCTGGCGCACCAGCGGCAGGGCGCGGACGTGCCAGACGCCGTCGCGCACCTCCACCCGGGGCGTGGCGGACTCCCCGGGCGGAGCGGTCCGGCGCCGGTCACCGCGCGGGTCGCCGTGCGAATCACCGTGCGGGACGGGGCAGCGGGCGTCGTGGTCGCTCATAGAGCCATGCTACCGGCGGGTGTGACGCCGCACACGGCGGAGCGGTGGTGAGTCCAGGCAACGCGCCGTGCGCGTGGACGAGCACTGCGTGCTGTGGGTCGAGGATGTCGGCCCGGAGGAGGGGTCCCCGTGCTGCTCGTCATGGGCGCCGACGCCTCGGCGATGGGCCGAGCCAGGGGCTGGTCGACCCTCCGCCGCAGGCCCGGCGCCTCGCCGCGGTGATCGGCTCCGCCCGGCTCGTCACCGTGCCGGGACCCGGCCATGACCTGCCCGACGCGGCCCAGGCTCCGCCGGCCGACGTGGTCCTGGAGCACCTCGTCGCCGCGGACGAGCAGGAGCGCACCGGCTGACGCCGCGCGGGCGGGGCCTCAGATCCGGTCGGCCCGGTCGTTCTCCACCTGGGCCAGGCCCGGCAGGATCAGGGAGGAGGCCGGCCCGGCAAGCACCACCAGCAGCACCCGCAGCTCGGCCTCCGCGCGGTAGGCCCCCACGATGCGGTGGTTCGAGTCCAGGACCACGAGGTTGTCGTCCGCCCGGTAGACGGGCAGGGTCAGCACCACGGGCTCGTCGTTGTCCGCGAGCTCGTCGCGGATCCCGTCGAGCTTCGCCTGCCGGTCCTCCGGCCAGCTGGTCTCGGCCGCCTGCGCGATGGTCAGCGGCCGGTGCTGGGGGTGCGACCACTCGCCGGGGTTGCCCTCGGGGTCCACGTGCCACACCGTGTAGAGCGCGCCGATGTCCTCCCGGGACGAGAGCACCAGGTCCTCGACCTGCGCGTTCTCGTCGTCGAGCGCGTCCCAGTCGAGCCAGGTGCGGATGCTGTCCCCGAAGAGGGTCTTGAAGTCCGAAACGTCCATGCCGCCATCTCAGCAGACATGCGGTCCTGCCGCCACAGGCCGTGACGCTCCGGGGACGGGCCCGGCGGGCGTGGGCGGGAGCGGGACGTCAGGAGCCGTCGGCGCTGCGGCCGTTGCGCGGCGCGTGCTCGGCCCGGACGCTGAACGCCGAGGCCGAGCGGTCGCCGGGCTCGAGCGGGAAGACCATGTGCCCTTCGGTCCAGTGGTGGCGCGCGTAGTCGTGCAGCCGCTCCGCGAAGGGCCCCTCCCGCCACTCCAAGTAGGGCATGTCCTGGCTCGCGTCGAGGAGGTAGTAGCTGGTGAAGGCCCGCACGACCTCCGGCGTGGCCGGGATCTGCTCCGGGGCCGCGCCGGCCTCCGCCGCGGGGCGCTCCGCCGGGGCGGATTCCCCGAGGACCAGGAACAGGGGTGCCCCCGGCAGACCGTCGTGGACCCGCACCGCCAGGCGCTCGGCGACCACGGGGTCGGTCTCCCCCAGCGCCCGGAGCTGGTGGACCAGCGTGTCGAAGCTGCGGCGCAGGTCCATCGGCGAGAGCCCGTAGTGGTGGCGGATCTCCCGCAGCCGGGCCGCGAGCGCCGGCGACCGCGGGTCCAGGACCAGCAGCCGCACCCGGACCCCGACCCGGAGCGCGCGGTGGATGGCGTCGAGATCACCGGCCAGCGTCAGCGGGAAGGTGTCCATCCACCACAGCTCCTGGCCGGGGCGCACGCTGCGGAGCACGTCGACGACGTCGAGCTCCTCGCGGACCCCCACCAGGCCCAGCTGGTCGCCGTGGGGCACGGCCGGCTCGGCCGCCGGACGGGACGGTGCCTCGGCGGGCACGGCGGCGGGCCGGTGCGCCGGCGCGGCGGCGAGGAGCAGACCCACCCCGCCCACGGTGAGCAGCACGATGCCGGCGTCCCGCAGGACCCCCGACCACGTCGGCCCGCCCAGCGAGGCGCCCACGACGAGCGCCGCGCCGAGCACGACCAGCACCCCCGGCACGGCGACGGCGGGCCGTTCCCGGGCCGCCGGTTCGGCGGATCGCCGGGGCTCGACCGTGGCCCGGTTCTGGGCGGCACCTCGGATCTCCAGCACGGGGTTCCCCTTCCTCGAGCGGATCTGCTGACAGGTTCGCACGCGTCCTGACCAGCGCGTTAGCCCCACTGCCTCCCGGGACGTTTGTGACAGCCGGCGGCCCGGGTGGCGTGCACCGCCAGGTTCCGTAGACTGAGCACCAGGTGAGCCGGGAAGTCTGGTCGGCAGGAACATTCTGCTGCCCGATGACGGAGGAACCCCGTGTCTGCTCACGATCCCACGGTCCACCCGGAGGACCACCCCGAGAACCGTTCCCAGAACCACCGCAACGACACGCTGCGCCGCGGCAGCTACCGCGAGGTGCTGCGGGTCGGTGAGATCCTCCGCAAGGAGACCGTCGGCGGCCTGCTGCTCGTGGCGGCCGCCCTTGTCGCGATCGTCTGGGCGAACTCCCCGTTCGCGGACAGCTACTTCGCCCTGCGCGACCTCGAGGTCGGCTACGAGCCCTGGCATCTGAAGCTCAGCCTCGGCGCGTGGGCGGCCGACGGCCTCCTGGCGATCTTCTTCTTCCTGGTGGGCCTGGAGCTCAAGCGCGAGTTCGTGGCCGGTGACCTGCGCGAGTTCCGCAAGTCCGTCGTGCCGATCACGGCGGCGGTCGGCGGTGTCCTGGTGCCGGCCGCGATCTACGCCGCGATCAACCTCTCCGACCCCGAGACCTCCGGCGGCTGGGCCATTCCCACCGCCACCGACATCGCCTTCGCCGTGGCGGTGCTGGCCATCATCGGCTCGCACCTGCCCACGGCGCTGCGGCTGTTCCTGCTGACCCTCGCGGTGGTCGACGACCTGCTGGCCATCACGATCATCGCCGTCTTCTACTCGGAGGACGTCTCGGTCCAGCCGCTGCTGCTGGCCCTGATCCCGTTCGCGCTGTACCTCTTCCTGGCGCAGAAGTACCGGCGGTTCTTCGGCCTCAAGGCCCCGGCCGCCTGGCTGGTCCTGCTCCCCCTCGGCGCCGTCGTCTGGGCGCTCGTGCACGAGGCCGGCATCCACGCCACCGTGGCCGGTGTTCTGCTCGGCTTCGCCGTGCCGGTGATCCGCAGCCGGGCCGAGGGCGGGCCCTCGGCCGGGCCGGGTCTGGCCGAGATCTTCGAGCACCGCTTCCGCCCGCTCTCCGCCGGGTTCGCCGTGCCGGTGTTCGCCTTCTTCTCCGCCGGCGTGGCCGTGGGCGGCTGGGAGGGCCTGACCTCCGCGCTCTCCGCGCCGGTGACGCTGGGCATCGTGGCCGGCCTGGTGCTGGGCAAGCCGATCGGCATCGTGGGCGCCACGTGGCTGGTCACCAAGCTCACGCGCGCCCGGCTCGACCCCACCTTCCAGTGGATCGACCTCGTGGGCGTCGCTCTCCTGGCCGGCATCGGCTTCACCGTCTCGCTGCTCATCGCGGAGCTGAGCTTCGCCCCGGGCAGCCTGGCCGGTGACCAGGCCAAGGTGGCGATCCTCACCGCGTCCGTGCTGGCGGCCACGCTGGCCTCGGTGCTGCTGCGGGCCCGCAACCGGCGCTACCGCGAGATCGAGCGGCTGGAGTCGGTCGACGCCGACCACGACGGCATCCCCGACGTCTACGAGGAGGACGAGGTGCGGGAGGAGGAGGTGCGGCCGGACGGCCGCCACTGAGCCGCCGGGCCGCCGCGCCCGGTCCCGGTACGCGACAGGCCCCCGCCCGGAATTCCGGACGGGGGCCTGTCGCGTGTGCGGTGCCGTCAGCCCGCGAACAGCTTCAGGGCCTCGCGGTTGAACGCCTCGAGGTCACCGGGGTTGCGGGAGGTCACGAGCCGGCCGTCGACGACGACCTCCTCGTCGACCCAGTCCGCGCCGGCGTTCTTGAGGTCCGTGGCCAGGGAGTTGTAGGACGTGAGCCGCCGGCCCTGGGCGAGTCCCGCCTCGATGAGGATCCAGGGGGCGTGGCAGATGGCCGCGATCGGCTTGCCCGCGGCGTCGAACTCCTTGACCAGGCGCAGGGCGTCCTGGTCCACGCGCACGTTGTCGGCGTTGAGGGTGCCGCCGGGCAGGACCAGGGCGTCGAAGTCCTCGGCCGAGGCGTCGGCCAGCGTGGCGTCGACGTCGTAGCTGCCGGCGCGGTCCCAGTCACCCTGCATGGCGGTGATGCTGCCCTGCTCCGGGGACAGCAGCACGGGAGTGCCACCGGCCTCCTGCACGGCCTTCCAGGGCTCGGTGAGCTCGGGCTCCTCGACGCCGTTCGTGGCGATGAACGCGATCTTCTTGCCGGTGATGTCGGTGGTCATGCGCATACCTCCTGCTGGGTGGACGGACATGGACCGGCGGACACGGGCGGGTGGACACGGACGGGCGGTCACAGGCAGCCGCGGGACCGGGGGCGTCTGCCCCCGGTGCGGCACCGGCTGCCGTGCCGGTCCCGCCGCAGCCTGTCGCACGGCTGCTTCTCGCCGGTGCGTCGCACGGGTTGCGTCTCGCCGGGTCGTACCCGTCCACTCTGGCCGCAACGGCCCGGTTCGGGAAGCCTGCCGGCGGTCCGTTCTCGCACGGCGATCAGCCGGGCACAGAGAATACCCCCCGGGGTACTTGCATACCCCCAGGGGTATCTGCCAGACTGGCGTCCACCCACTGCACGGCCCCCGGACCCCCGGGACCGCCGCACGACCCGCGCCGGACGCGGAGGCAAAGGACCTCGACCCATGACTCTCACCCTCGTGCTGACCCTGCTGCTGGCGGTGCTGATCGGGCTCTCGCTCGGACTGCTCGGCGGCGGCGGGTCCATCCTCACCGTGCCGATCCTCACCTACGTCACCGGCCTGGACCCCAAGGAGGCCATCGCGGCCTCGCTCTTCGTGGTCGGGGTGACCTCGGCCGTCGGCGCCGTCGACCACGCCCGCAACGGTCGCGTGAAGTGGCGCACCGGCCTGGTCTTCGGCGCCGCCGGTATGGCCGGGGCCTTCGCCGGCGGCCTCCTCGGCGGCCGCGTCCCCGGCGCCGTGCTGATGATCGCCTTCGCCGTGATGATGGTCGCCACCTCCCTGGCCATGATCCGCGGCCGCAGGAACGGGCCCGCCCGGGCCCACGACGGCGAACTGCCCGTCCTGAAGGTCGTCGCCGAGGGCCTGGTCGTGGGTCTGGTCACCGGTCTGGTGGGGGCCGGCGGCGGCTTCCTCGTCGTCCCGGCCCTGGCCCTGCTCGGCGGGCTGTCCATGCCCGTGGCCGTCGGCACCTCCCTGGTCGTCATCGCCATGAAGTCCTTCGCGGGCCTCGGCGGCTACCTCACCACGGTCTCCCCGGACTGGGTCCTGGTCGGGGCCGTGACCGTCGCCGCGGTCCTGGGCTCGTTCGCCGGCGCCCGGCTCGCCGGCCGCATCCCCGAGGCCGCCCTGCGCAGGGGCTTCGGCGTCTTCGTCCTGGTCATGGGCGTCTTCGTCCTGGCCCAGGAACTGCCCGGCACCGCCGGGGCCGTCGTCGGGATCACCGCCGCAGCGGCCGGTCTGGCCGCCGCAGTGTGCTGGTTCGCCGTACCCCGGTGCCCGCTGCGCACCCCCCTCACCGCCTGACCCGCACCGCACCCGGGCCGCGGCGCCCGGCCGGCCCGGCCGGTTCCGCGCCCACCGGCCCCTCCGTGCCGGCCGGCATCCCACCGACATCGCCGCGCACCGACAACTACCGGCCCGGCAACCGACCCCGGGCGGGGCCGCGGCGCGCTCGCCGTCGTCGTCCGCCCCCAGCTCGCCTCCCGGCCGGTGGAGCGGGTCCGGCGCGACGGCGGCCCGCTGCCCGTGCGAGGCTGAGCGCATGGTGAAACTCCTGCTGCTCGCCGACACGCACGTCCCCAAGCGCGCCCGCGACCTGCCGGAACCGGTGTGGCGGGCGGTCGACGAGGCCGACGTGGTCCTGCACGCGGGCGACTGGGTCGACCTCGCGACCTTCGAGCGGCTCCAGGAGCGGGCCGCGCGGCTGGTGGGGGTGTGGGGCAACAACGACGGCCCCGAGCTGCGCGAGCGGCTGCCGGAGGTGGCCCGCGAGACGATCGGGGGCGTGCGCCTCGGCATGGTCCACGAGACCGGGGCCGCGGCCGGGCGGGAGGCCCGCATGGACCGGGCCCATCCCGGCCTCGACGTCCTGGTCTTCGGCCACAGCCACATCCCGTGGGACAGCACGACCCCCCAGGGGCTGCGGCTGCTCAACCCCGGCTCCCCCACCGACCGGCGGCGGCAGCCGTACTGCACCTACGTCACGGCCGTCGCCGACGGCGGCCGGCTCACCGACGTGGAGCTCCTCCGCCTCCCGCGGCGCTGAGCCGCCGGCCCGGGACAGCGGCCCGGGCCGGCGGGGGCGTGCCGGCGGGAGCGGGCCCGTCGGTCAGAGCAGGCCGCGCAGCCCGTAGTAGCGCCGGCCCACCACGGTCCCGTTGACCCGGATCACGGCCCACACCAGCACCAGGAGCAGCGCCACGACCACGACGGGCGCCGGCACGAAGATCGCCCAGACCACCAGCGCCATGCCGGGCACGGCGAGCGCGATCGGCCAGGCGTACTGCACCATCTCCACCGCCATGTAGTCCTGCATCTCCCGCAGCACCGGGTCCTGCGGGATCGCTTCCCGGCGCACCGACATCCGCAGTCCCCTGCTCGCCCGGGCGCGGGCGTCCATCAGGTCGTTGCGGGGGGCGTCGTCGGCGCGGGTCAGGGACAGGACGATGCCGCTGAGCAGCAGGGCCGCGCCACCGGCCATGAGCCCCCACTGCGCGGGGCCGAGCGTGCCGTCCGCCCCGAGCAGCAGCGCCGCCGCGATGCCTGCCAGCAGGCCGACGACCAGGCTGAACAGGGCGGCCAGGACGATCCGCCGCACCCAGATCGCATCGAGCTCTCCGAGCCGCGGGATCTGCACGTGCGGGTGGTCGGCTCCGCTGAGCCGGATCTCCTCGTCCATGGTCGTACCGTCCTCTCGTCGTCGATGGTCTCCGTTCGGACGTCTCCATTGTCCCGCGCCGGGCACTCCGGGGCCCGCCCCGGCACCGCCCGGAGTCCGGTCCGGCACCACCGTGGGCGCCGACGCGAGGCCACCGCGGGCGCGGAACACCACGACCCCGGGGACGACGCCACCCCCTGGTCCCGGCGGCTTGCCGGGACCAGGGGGTGGCGTGGGGACGGACTCAGGCCGCCTGATACGTCAGGCAGTCGGCCTCGTCCGCGCCGGCCCCGATCTTCACGTCGTGGGCGGTGCACATCAGGTGGGAGTTGTGCACGCACTCGGCGCGCTGGCAGGCCCCGACCTCGGCGTGGACGGTCGGCAGACCGCCCTCCTTGCCCAGCGGGATGAAGGTGCCGCAGTGGGCGTGGCCGGAGGACCCGGAGACGGTGATGGCGTGGGCGGTGCACTCGTGGTCGTGGTTGTACGAGCACTGCCCCACGCTGCAGTCGGAGACGGGAACGAACTCGGTGGTGGCCATGGCTGATCCTCCTGGGGATGTCCACGAGACCCGGCCGGTGACGGCGGCCTCTTCGTCCTTCCAGGATGCGCCTGACCAGAGACAATGGATAGCGCATTTTTTCGTGCCGGATTTCCGGCTGTCCGCGCCGTGTGCCCGTGCCGGGACGCCCGGGGCACAATGGCGGGGACCGCACCATGGCGAGGGCACCGGGCCCACGACGGAGACCACGGGCGCAGAGGGCCCCCGCAGGGGCCGGAGGAGGACCGTCCCATGCACGTCCTGACCGAACTGGGCGCGGCGCTGGCCGCCGGGGCGGTGGAGGTCGTCGACCTCACCACCCCGCTGACGCCGGAGACCCCGATCCTGCAGCTGCCCGCGCCCTTCGCCAACACCGTGGGCCTGTCCATGACCCCCGTGAGCGCCTTCGACGACGCCGGGCCGGGCTGGGCGTGGAACGACCTGCGGGTGGGCGAGCACGCCGGCACGCACCTGGACGCCCCCGTGCACTGGATCACGGGACGGCACGGGAAGTCGGTGGACCGGATCGAACCGGCCCGGCTCGTCGGGCGCGCCGCGGTGGTGGACTTCACCGCCGAGGCCGAGGCGGACGCCGACGCCCTGCTCGAGCCCGAGCACCTCGACCGGTGGGAGGCCGAGCACGGGCGGTTCCCGCAGAACTGCTGGGTGCTGCTGCGCACCGGCTGGTCCGCACGCGGGGAGGACCCCGCACGGTTCCTCAACGCCGACGAGCACGGCCTGCACGCGCCGGGGCCGTCCGTGGCGGCCGCGCGGTGGCTGGCCGCGCACCCGCACGTGAGCGGGTTCGGGGTGGAGACCGTCGGCATCGACGCCGGCGTGGCGGGCGGCTTCGACCCGCCCTTCCCCGCCCACCACCACCTGCTCGGCGCCGACAAGTACGGGCTGACGTCGCTGCGCGGCCTCGACCGGCTGCCGGTCCTCGGCGCCCAGCTGGTCGTGGCCCCGCTGCCGGTGGTGGGCGGCACCGGCAGTCCCGCCCGCGTGCTCGCCCTCGTCGAGCGGGCCGGGGCGTGAGCGGCACCGTCGCCCAGCTCGTGGGCCGCACGCTCGCGGAGCTGGGGGCCGGCCACGTCTTCGGCGTGGTCGGCAGCGGCAACTTCCACCTGACCAACGCGCTGATCGCGGCGGGCGTGCCCTTCACCGCGGCCCGGCACGAGGGCGGGGCCGCGACCATGGCCGACGCCTGGGCCCGCACGAGCGGGCGCGTCGCGGTGCTGACCACCCACCAGGGCTGCGGGCTGACCAACGCGGTGACCGGGATCGGGGAGGCCGCGAAGTCCCGCACGCCGCTGGTGGTGCTCACCGCCGACGCCCAGGCCGCGGCCGTGCACTCGAACTTCCGGGTCGACCAGGACGGCCTCGCCCGGTCCGTGGGGGCGGTGGCCGAACGGGTGCACTCCCCCGCGAGCGCGGTGGCCGACGTCGTCCGGGCGTTCCGCCGCGCCCGCAACGACCGCCGCACCGTGGTGCTCAGCGTGCCCCTCGACGTCCAGGCCGCCGCCGCTCCGGAGACCTCCGGAGCGGCCGCGGTTCCGCCCGCGCCGCGGGTGCGCCCGCACGGCGACGACGCCGGCCGGCTCGCCGCGCTGCTGGCCACCGCCCGCCGGCCGGTGCTCGTGGCCGGCCGGGGGGCGCGCGGGGCGCGGGCCGAGCTGGCCGCCCTGGCCGAGCGCACGGGGGCGCTGCTGGCGACCTCCGCGGTCGCCAAGGGGCTGTTCGCCGGCGAGGAGTTCGACCTCGGCATCTCCGGCGGCTTCTCCACGCCCCTGGCCGCGGAGCTGATCGGCGCGGCCGACCTCGTGGTGGGCTGGGGCTGCGCCCTGAACATGTGGACCACCCGGCACGGGCGGCTGATCGGCCCGGAGGCCGCCGTGGTGCAGGTCGACGTCGAGGAGGCCGCGCTGGGCGCGCACCGGCCCGTGGACCGCCCGCTGGAGCTCGGGGTCGTGGGCGACTGCGCGCAGACCGCCCGCGACGTCCTGGCCGCGCTGGAGGGCGCACCCGAGGCGTCTTCCTCCTGGCGCAGCCCCGAGCTGGCGGCACGGATCGCCCGGGAGGGGCGCTGGCGGGACGTGCCGTTCGAGGACCTCTCCACGGGCGAGCGGATCGACCCGCGGGTGCTCTCCCGCGAGCTGGACGCGCTGCTGCCCGCCGAGCGGGTCGTGGCGGTCGACAGCGGCAACTTCATGGGCTACCCCAGCCAGTACCTCTCGGTGCCGGACGAGCGCGGGTTCTGCTTCACCCAGGCCTTCCAGTCGGTGGGCCTGGGTCTGGCCACCGCGATCGGCGCGGCCCTGGCGCAGCCGCACCGGCTGCCCGTGCTGGGCACCGGGGACGGGGGCTTCCTCATGGGCGTCGCGGAGCTCGAGACGGCGGTGCGGCTGGGGCTGCCGCTGGTCTGCGTGGTCTACGACGACGCCGCCTACGGCGCCGAGGTGCACCACTTCGCCGGTCCGGGCGCCGGGGACGTCCCGCTGGACACCGTGGTGTTCCCGGACGTGGACATCGCCGCGGTCGGCCGCGGCTTCGGCGCCGAGGGCGTGGTGGTGCGCAGGGTCGAGGACCTCGCCGCCGTGCGCGCCTGGGCGGACGGGCCCCGCGACCGCCCGCTGGTGGTCGACGCGAAGATCGCCTCCGACGGCGGGGCGTGGTGGCTGGCCGAGGCCTTCCGGGGCCACTGAGCCCGCCGGGGGCCGCGCCCGGCGCGGCCCCGGTCAGGACGGCCCGCCGTCCGGCAGCCGGGTGATCCGGACCCGCTCCACCCGGCTGCGGTCCACGGCCAGGACCTCGAGCCGGTACCCGTCCACCTGCACGGCGTCGCCCGGGCGCGCCACCCGGCCCAGGCGGTCCATGACGAACCCGCCCACGGTCTCGTAGTGGCCCTCCGGGATGGTGAGGCCCGTCTCCTCCGGCACCTCCTGGATGATGAGCCCGCCGTCCACCAGCACGGCCTCGCCCGAGCGCAGCACCGTGTCCTCGTGCTCCCGCAGCCCGGCGTCGAACTCGTCGTAGATCTCCCCCACGAGCTCCTCGACCAGGTCCTCCAGGGTCACGATGCCCGCGGTGCCGCCGTACTCGTCGACCACGAGACCGATGTGCTGCCCGTTCTTGCGCATGGCCTGGAGGGTGCGCAGCACGTGGTTGGTCTCCGGCAGGAAGGGGATGGGCCGCACCACGTCCCGCAGGGTGCGGGGCGGGGCCTCGATCACGCCGTCCCCGTCGGCGTCGGCCTGCACGAGGTCGCGGATGTGCACGAAGCCGAGCACGTCGTCCACGGTGGCGCCCGTGACCGGATAGCGGGAGTGCGGCAGGGTCAGCGCCGTGCGGTACGCCTCGGTGATGGACAGGGTGCCGTCGAGGAACTGCACGTCGGGGCGGGGCCGCATCACCTCGGCCAGGCGCCGCTCCCCGGCCTCGAAGACGTCCGTGAGGATCGAGCGGGAGACGGGCCCGATGCCCCGGGTGTCCACCACCAGCTCACGGATCTCCTCCGCCGAGACCTCCTCCGTGACGGCGTGCGGGTCCCCGCCGAGCAGCCGCACCACGAGGTTGGTGGACGCCGAGAGCAGCCGGATGACCGGGCGCATGAGCTTGGCGAACAGGTTCAGCGGCGGGGCCAGCAGCTGGGTGAAGCCCACCGAGCGCTGCATGGCCAGGCGCTTGGGCACCAGCTCCCCGAAGACCAGGGACAGGTAGGCGATCACCAGGGTCATCCCGATCAGCGCCGCCGTCTGCGCGGCGGACCCCGAGAGCCCGGCCCGCTCGAACAGCGGGGCGAGGTCCGGGGCGATGGTGGAGGCGCCGTAGGCCGAGGAGAAGAACCCGGCCACCGTCACGCCGATCTGCACCGCCGAGAGGAACAGGTTGGGGTCGCGCACGAGCGCCGCGGTGCGGGCGCCCTTGCGCCCGGAGCGCTCGATCCGGCGGATCTGGCTCTCCCGCAGGCTCACGATCGCCATCTCGGTGCCGGCGAAGACACCCCCGATCACCACGAACAGCAGGACCAGCAGCAGGTTGACCAGGGTGTCGGCGTCCATGCCGCCCACGGTACCGGCCGGTCCTTCGACGCCAGGAGATCACCGGCGCTTCACCTCGCGTCGGCCGCGCCGTCACCCGGCCCGGCTGGACTGGCGGGGCACCGTCCCCCGAGCTCGAAGGAGCACCCCCGTGTCCGTTCCCCTCGTTCCCGTCCTGCGCGCCGTGACCGCCGGAGCCCTCAGCGCGGCGACCGTGCTGACCGTCGCGGCGCCGGCCGTCGCGGCCCCCGCCGACGCCGACCGCCCCCTCGTGATCGGCCACCGGGGCGCCGCCGGCACCGCCCCCGAGAACACGGTCTCCGCGTTCAAGGACGCCCGCGCCGCCGGCGTGGACTACCTCGAGATCGACGTGCAGCTCAGCGCCGACGGCGTGCCGTTCCTCTTCCACGACGACACCCCGGCGCGCACCACGAACGTGGCGGAGGTCTTCCCGGGCCGGGAGAACGACCCCGTCACCTCCTTCACCTGGGCGGAGCTGCAGCAGCTCGACGCCGGGGCGTACTTCGGCCCGCGGTTCGCCGGCGAGCGGATCCCCCACCTCGACGACGCCGCGAAGGTCGCCACGGTCAACACCGGGGTCTACATCGAGATCAAGTCGCCGCGGAACTCTCCGGGCGTCGAACAGGTCGTCGCCGACGCCCTGGCCCAGGACAAGGACTGGTCGAAGCTGCTGGAGGCCGGCAAGGTCACCGTCATCGGCTTCGACGAGGCCTCCAACCGCACCTTCGCCGGCCTCGCGCCCGAGGTCCCCCTCCAGCAGCTCACCGGGTCCGTGCCCGATGCTGCCACGATCGAGCGCTGGGCGGGCTTCGTGGACTCGGTCGGCACCAACTACCGCACCCTGGACGCGGAGGACGTCGCGCGCGTCGACGCCGCCGGCCTGGACCTGGGCGTGTACACCGTCAACTCCGCGGAGGCCGTCCAGCACGTGCTCGACCTCGGGGTGGACATGGTCACCGGCGACTTCCCGGTCCAGGCCGACCGTCTCCTCGACGGCCTGGACCCGTACCCGGGCGACCACGGCGTGGAGATCGCCGGCGCCGTCAACGACGTGCCCGGCGACGACGTCCAGTACGGGACCGGCGAGCACGTGCTGCTCACGAACACGGGCGCCCGCACCGTGGACGTGAGCGGCTGGATCCTGCGCGACGCGGCGAACAACGTCCTGTCCGTGGGCGACGGCTACGAGCTGGACCCGGGCGAGCAGCTGCGGGTGTACACCGGCCCGGGCCCCGACACGGACGGGGCCTCCTACAACGGCGGCTCCGCCTCCGTGCTGAACAACGGCGGCGACTCCGTGGCCCTGTGGACCGACCAGGACCGGCTGCAGGACGTCTTCGCGAACTGAGCCGGCCCCGCACCGGGGACCGTCCCCCGACCGCGGGTCTTCCCCGGGCGGCGGGCGCGCACTACGGTGGAGCGCACGCTGTCGAGGAGGACCCGCGGAGAGGCAGGGACGCCGTTCATGGACCCGGTCATCGAGATCGCCGAGGACGACCTCTACGGGCTGATCGACGCCCTCACGCACAGCGACTGGCAGCCCTCCCGCGGGCAGTTCCGGATCAACGTGGTCTACCGCGGGCACGCGCTGGCCGACCACGACCTGCACACCAGCCTGTACCGGCTCCGGGGCGGGTCCAGCGACCGGATCGAGTCCCACCTCCTGCGCAACTTCCGCAAGTACGCGGCCCGGGACACCTCGCCGGGGGACTCCGACTGGAACTGGCTGTCCGTGGCCCAGCACCACGGACTGCCCACCCGCCTGCTGGACTGGACGAACTCCCCTTACGTGGCGCTGCACTTCGCCACCGCGGACCCCCGCTGCTACGACGCCCCGGGCGCCGTGTGGTGCGTCGACTACGCCGCGGCCCACGAGCTCCTCCCCGCCGAGCTGCGGCGCGAGATCCGCGCGCACGAGGCGGGCCTGTTCACCACCGGCATGCTCGGCCGGATCGCCTACACCCTGGAGGACTTCGACCGGTGCGTGAGCGGCGGCGCGCAGGCCGCGCCCCTGTTCTTCGAGCCGCCCTCCCTGGACGAGCGGATCGTCAACCAGTCGGCCGTCTTCTCGGCGATGCCCGGGGCCACCGCCTCCCTGCACGACTGGCTGGGCGAGCACCCGGAGCTCTACCGCAAAGTGATCATCCCGGCGGGGCTCAAGTGGCGGATCCGCGACCACCTGGACCAGGCCAACGTGACGGAACGGGTGCTCTTCCCCGGCCTCGACGGGCTCTCCCGGTGGCTGCGGCGGTACTACGGGCCGCGACCGGAGATGTCCCGGGGCGAGGGCCCGGCCGCACCGGGAATGACCGAGGGCCCGCAGGCCCCGGTCGGCTGAGCTCCCGCCGGCTCACCAGAGGTGGCGGCAGGCCCCGTTCTGGCAGGAGAACTCGGGGGCCCGCCCGTCGGGCAGCATCATCGACGGGGACGCCAGTTCGACGTCGCGCGCGGTGTCCCAGTCGTCGGGCATGATCTGGACGTAGACGAGCTCGAAGCCCGTGGCGCCGCAGCGCGGGCACGGCGCGGTGGTGCCGCGCAGGCCGTCGGACGGGGTGGTGCTCATGGCGGGTCTCCCGGGGAGTACAGGCACCGGGCGCTCCGGGGCCGGTGGGCCCAGTCTAGTGGCCCCGGCCGGGGGGCCGGCCTCAGCCGCAGGAGACGGTGAAGACCCGGGCGTCCCCGGACAGCTCCACGGCGGTGGGGGCGCCCCGGTGGAGCAGCGACTCCCCGCCGCCCAGCGTCCACTCGGCCTCCGGGGTGCGCACCACGGCGCGGTCCCCGACGGCGAGGAGCACGGCGGTCCCGCGCAGCTCGAACGGCACGGTGCGGCCCGGCACGAGCTCGTGGGCGACCAGGGACAGCCGCTCGTCCCACAGGGGATAGACGCGCGCGCCGTGCTCGTCGGCCGGGGGCTCGACCACCTCGGGGTCGGACTGCACCTCGGCCAGCACCGCGAGCAGCTCCGGCACGTCCACGTGCTTGCCGGTCAGACCGGCCCGCAGGACGTTGTCCGAGGAGCTCATCACCTCGACGGCCGTTCCGCAGAGGTACGCGTGGACCTGCCCCGCGGGGGTGTGCAGGGCCTGGCCGGGGGCCAGGCGCACGTGCTGCATGCACACGGCCACCAGCAGGCCGCGGTCGTCCGGGTGCCGGTCGTGCACGTACCGGACCAGCGCGGCCACCGGGTCCTGCGGGCCGGCGGCGCGGGCCGCGGCGACGGTCGCCGCCACGGCGTCCGCGGCGGCGTCGTCCTCGAGGGTGAGCACCCGGGGCAGCACGGGCCCCTCGCCGTCGGCGGCCGCGCGCAGCCAGTCCAGGCCGAGCCGGTCGGCCGTGGCCCGCAGCCGCTCCGCCGGCTGCACGCCGGTGAGCAGCTCCACGTCCGTGAGCGCCACCACGGTCTCGGGCTTGGCCGAGCGGTCCTTGTAGTTGCGCCGCGGGTCGTCCCGGGGGATCCCCGCCCGCTGCTCGCGCTCGTAGCCCTCCTCCGCCTGCTCCGGGGAGGGGTGGACCTGGATGGACAGGGGGGCGTCGATGGCCAGGATCTTCAGCAGGTAGGGCAGCTCGCCGCCGCGCGCCGACGCGGGCAGGAAGCCCTCGGGGTCCTCCCGCACGAGCCGGTCCAGCGGCCGCTCGCGGCCCTCGAGCAGGACCGCCGACGGTGCGGAGGGGTGCGCCCCCACCCACAGCTCGGCCTCGGGCTCGGGGCTCGGCACGGGCTCGCCCCGGAGCCGGGCCAGCACCTCGCGTGAGCCCCAGGCATAGTGCTGGACCGGATTGCGCATGCGGAGGATCTCACCCATGCCCGTCATCCAATCACAGACCGCCCGCCGGTCCGGCGGCGGCCCGGGGCGGTCGTGGCCTAAGATCGGCGCTTGTGACTATCGATCTCTCAGCTTCGTTCAAGGCCTACGACGTCCGCGGCATCGTGGGCGAGTCCATCACCGCGGAGACCGTCCGGGCCACCGGCGCCGCGTTCGTGGACGTCCTGGACCTCGCCGGCCGGACGGTCCTGGTCGGAGGGGACATGCGCCCCTCCTCCCCGGAGTTCATGGACGCCTTCGCCGAGGGCGCCGTCCGCCGCGGCGCGGACGTGCTGAAGATCGGGCTGATCTCCACCGACGAGCTGTACTACGCCTCCGGCACCCTCGACGCCGCCGGGGTCACCTTCACGGCGAGTCACAACCCCGCCGAGTACAACGGCATGAAGATGTCCAAGGCCGGGGCCGTGCCGGTCTCCTCCGAGACGGGGCTCTACGACATCCGCGACCTCGCGCAGCGCTACCTCGACGAGGGCGTGATCCCTGCCGCCCCGGCTCCCGGCACCGTGACCGAGCGGGACGTCCTGGCCGGCTACGCGGAGTACCTGCGCTCCCTGGTGGACCTCTCCGGGGCGCGGCCGCTCAAGGTGGTGGTCGACGCCGGCAACGGCATGGCCGGGCTGACCACCCCCGCCGTGCTGGGCGACGCGGTCCTGCCTGCCCTGCCCCTGGAGATCGTGCCCCTGTACTTCGAGCTGGACGGCACGTTCCCCAACCACCCCGCCAACCCGCTGGAGCCGCAGAATCTCGTGGACCTCCAGCGCGCCGTGCAGGAGCACGGGGCGGACCTGGGCATCGCCTTCGACGGCGACGCCGACCGCTGCTTCGTGGTCGACGAGCGGGGCGGGACGGTCTCCCCGTCCGCCGTCACCGCGCTCGTGGCCGAGCGGGAGATCGAGCGGGCCCGGGCGGAGGGCGTCGAGACGCCGGTGATCATCCACAACCTCATCACCTCCCTCGCCGTCCCCGAGCTGGTCACCGCCCGCGGCGGGCGGCCCGTGCGCACCCGGGTGGGCCACTCGTTCATCAAGGCCGTGATGGCGCAGGAGTCCGCGGTGTTCGGCGGCGAGCACTCCGCCCACTACTACTTCCGCGACTTCTTCAACGCGGACACCGGCATGCTCGCCGCGATGCACCTGCTGGCGGCGCTGGGCGAGCAGGAGCGGCCGCTGAGCGAGCTGATGCACCAGTACGACCCGTACGCGGCCTCGGGCGAGGTCAACTCCACGGTCGAGGACAAGGCGGGCGCCGTGCGCCGCGTCGTGGAGGCCCTCGCCGGCCGGGACGTGGTCGTGGAGACCCTGGACGGGACCACGCTCAGCTGCCCGGACGAGGGCTGGTGGTTCAACCTGCGCCCCTCCAACACGGAACCGTTCCTGCGCCTCAACGTCGAGGCGAAGGACGCCGAGACCATGGAGCGGGTCCGGGACCGGGTGCTGGGGCTCGTGCGCTCCTGAGCCCCGCGGCCACCCGGTTCCGGCAGCGCGGAGCCCCGCGGGACGCGCCGTCCCGCGGGGCTCCGCGCTGGCGGGGCGGGGCTCAGGCGACGGCGGCCGCGCGGGCGTCGTCGTGCAGCATCCACTGGTCCGGGCCGAGGATCTCGTAGGCGATGCTGCGTCCGGGCACGCCCTGGGCGACCGCGGCGGAGCGGGCGGCCCGCATGAACGGCAGCGGACCGCACAGCACCACCTGGGCGCCCGCGGGGATCCGCACCTCGGCCAGGTCCATGAACCCGTCGTGGTCGCCCTGCCCGGGGGTCTCCATCCAGGTCTCCAGGCGCGCGCCGGGCAGCTCGGCCACGAGCAGCTCGTGCAGCTCCCGCAGCGGCCAGGTCGCGACCGAGCGGTCCGCGTGCAGCACCAGGACCTCCCGCTGCGACTCCTGGCGGACGAGCCGGTCCAGGAACGCCAGCATGGGCGTGACGCCGATGCCGGCGGAGGCCAGCACCAGGGGCCCGTCCCCCTCCGGGAGCACCACGTCGCCGTAGGGGTTGGAGACCGTCAGGACGTCGCCGACCCGGACGTCGTGGTGCAGCACCGGGGTGACCTCGCCGCGCTCGTCGAGGCGCACGGCGATGCGCCGGGTCCCCTCCGGCCCGGGCACCAGGGTGAACTGACGGGGCTGGTGCACCCCGTCGGGCATCCGCACCTGGACGGTCACGTACTGTCCGGCCACGGCAGGGGTCAGGGGGGTCCCGTCGGCGGGCTCCAGGGTCAGGGCGACCGTGCCGACCCCGGCCTGCTCCTTCGCGGCGACCCGGAACGGGGCGAGGACCGCGTCGTTGGCCTGGGACCCGTAGAGCCGCGCCTCGATCCTGATCATGGCGTCGGCCATCAGCCAGTACACCTCGTCCCAGGCGGCCACGACCTCGGGGGTCGCGGCGTTCCCGAGGTCCCGGGCGATCGCGCCGAACAGGTGCTCGTGCACGATCGGGTAGTGCTCCGGCCGCACGCCCAGGGAGGCGTGCTTGTGCGCCACGCGGGAGAGCAGCTCGTCCGGGTAGCCCTCAGGGTGGGACAGCAGCCAGGACGCGAACATCGCGATGGAGCCCGCGAGCGCCTGCGGCTGGCTCCCGTTCCTCTGGTTCGACCGGCTGAACATGCCGTCCAGCAGCTCGGGGCGCGCCGCGAACATCGAGCGGTAGAACTCGGGGGTGATGAACGGGATCCGCTCGGCGACCACGCCGATGGTCTGCTCGATGACGGGGCGGGACTTCTCGGACAGCATCATTGCCTCCTGGGGTGCCGGTGTCTGACACCCCCGAAACTAGCATTTGAAATGCTTATTAAGGAATCGGTGCCGCCGGGGCCGTGCGCCGGCTGTCCGGTTCTCCCGGGGGCCGCATCCCGATGGACAGGAGCACCGGCCCCACCTGCCGCTCGCTCACGAGGTCGCGCACCTGCACGTCGTCGAGCGCCCGGTAGAAGGCCTCCCGGGCGTCCGCGAGGGCCCGGCGCAGCCGGCACGCGTGGTCCAGGGGGCAGTGCCCGTCCGGGGCCTCGCACGCGACCATCGCGGAGCCGGCCTCGAGCTCGCGCAGCAGCGTGCCAACGCCGGCGTCCAGACCGGCGGGGGTGATGGACACCCCGCCGGTGCGCCCGCGGCTCGAGGCGAGCAGTCCGAGCCCGCTCAACCGGCCGACCGTCTTGGTCACGTGGTGGTAGGGCGCGCCGACCCCCTCGGCGATGGCCCGGGTGGTGAGCCTCTCCCCCTCGGGGGCCCCACCGGTCAGCAGCAGGACCCGCAGGGCGATGTCGGAGAATGCTGTCAGCCGCACGGCCGGACCCTCCCGTTCCTCATGGCGGCTCCTTCCCGGATCCCGGCGCTCCCGGCCGTCTGCGGGAGCGCCCCCATTCTCCCACGCACGACGGAGGGGCCCCCGGTGCGGGGACCCCTCCGTCGTGCGAGAGCCCGGGCGGCGCCGCCCGGGCCGTCCGGCTCAGGCCTGGTGCAGCCGGTCCTCCAGGCCGGCGCGCTGCTCGAGGATCGACTCGGGCACGTGGCCCAGCCGGTGGAACCACTCGTCGATGCTGGGCAGCTCCGCCTTCCACTCCTCGACGTCGACCCGAAGGGCGGCCTCGAGGTCCTCGGGGGCCAGCTCCAGGCCGGTCAGGTCCAGGTCCTCCGGGGTGGGCACGGTCCCGATCGGGGTGTCCTGCCCGCCGGCGGCGCCGTCGAGGCGCTCCGCGATCCACTTGACCACCCGGGAGTTCTCGCCGAAGCCCGGCCAGGCGAACCCGCCGGTCGGGGTGCGGCGGAACCAGTTGACGTAGAAGACCTTCGGCATGTTCTCCTCACCCACGCGCTCACCGATCTCGACCCAGTGGGCGAGGTAGTCGTTGGCGTTGTAGCCGATGAAGGGAAGCATGGCCATCGGGTCGCGGCGCACCACGCCGACGGCCCCCTTGGCGGCGGCCGTGGTCTCCGAGGAGAGCGTGGCGCCCTGGAAGACGCCGTGCTCCCAGCCGAAGGACTGCGAGACCAGCGGCACCGTGGTCTTGCGGCGCCCACCGAAGACGATCGCGGACAGCGGCACGCCCTCGGGGTCGTCGTACTCGGGGGCCAGGATGTCGACCTGCTTGATCGGGGTGCAGAACCGGGAGTTCGGGTGCGCGGCCGGACGGCCGGACTCCGGGGTCCACTCGCGGCCCTTCCAGTCGGTCAGGTGCGCGGGGACCTCCTCGGTCATGCCCTCCCACCAGACGCCGCCGTCGTCGGTGAGCGCCACGTTCGTGAAGATCGTGTTGCCGCGGGCGATGGCGCGCATGGCGTTGGGGTTCGTGGGCCACCCGGTGCCCGGGGCCACGCCGAAGAGGCCGGCCTCCGGGTTGGTCACGCGGGCCTGGCCGTCCTTGCCGAAGCGGATCCAGGCGATGTCGTCGCCGACCATCTCCGCCTTCCAGCCCTCGATCGTGGGCTCGAGCATCGCGAAATTGGTCTTGCCGCACGCGGAGGGGAAGGCCGCGGAGATGAACCGGCCCTCCCCCTGCGGGTTCGTGACCTTGAGGATGAGCATGTGTTCGGCCAGCCAGCCCTCGTCGTGGGCGATGGCCGAGGCGATCCGCAGGGCGTAGCACTTCTTGCCCAGCAGGGCGTTGCCCCCGTAGCCGGACCCGAACGACCAGATGGACCGGTCCTCGGGGAAGTGCACGATGTACTTGGCCGGGTTGCAGGGCCAGGGCACGTCCTCCTCGCCCGGGGCCAGCGGGGCGCCCAGGGAGTGGAGGCACTCGACGAAGAACCCGTTCTGCGCGGTCATCTTCTCGAGCACGGGAGTGCCGATGGTGGCCATGATGCGCATCGAGCACACCACGTACGCGGAGTCGGTGATCTCCACGCCGTAGCTGGGCCGGGCGGCGTCGAGATGGCCCATGACGAAGGGGATGACGTACATGGTGCGTCCGCGCATGGCGCCGTGGAAGCGCTTGCGCAGCGCCGCCTTCATCACCCCCGGGTCCTCCCAGTTGTTGGTCGGACCCGCGCCCTTCTCGGTCTTGGTGCAGATGAAGGTGCGCTCCTCGACGCGGGCGACGTCGTCCGGGTCGGAGAAGGCGGCGAAGGAGTTGGGGAACTTCTGCTCGTCCAGGCGCACGAAGGTGCCGGCGTCCACGAGCTCGTCGGTGAGCCGCTTCCACTCCTCCTCCGAGCCGTCGACCCAGTGGATGCGGTCCGGCTGGGTCAGCTCCGCCGTCTCGCGCACCCAGTCGAGAAGGTGCGCGTGGGTGGTGGGCGCGTTGTCCAGCGCGCTCGTCACAGCCTCGTTCAGCCCGGTGGTCTCCGTCGTTGCAGTGGGGTTGTCAGCCATTGACATGTCTCCTCGTTGAGGCCGTCAGCCGACCGCCCGGGGCTCTCGTGGTGGTGCTCGCCGTCGAACACACGACCCGGTCGCACCGGGCCCACAGTGAGCGGCAGGGAGAGGGGCGGCCGGTCTCTACTGTGATGTGGGCTCATCCTATCGTCCGGAGGGAGGCCGCCCCAGCAGGATTACGTGCGCGGCGGTCCGGGGACCGGGGCGGCCGGCGATTTGGCGCTCCCGCGGCCCGCATGTAGAGTTGTACCCGGCTTGAACGGCGGCGACGCCGGGAAGCCGATGCGCCTGTAGCTCAACGGATAGAGCATCTGACTACGGATCAGAAGGTTGGGGGTTCGAATCCCTTCGGGCGCACCACAGACGGAGGCCCCGGACCGCACGGTCCGGGGCCTCCGTCGTGCGCGCCCCACGGTCTCATCCCGCGGCGAGGGCGCGCACGTCCCCGCGGGCCCGCCCCACGAGCCCGCGCGTCACCGACCGGTCCAGGCCCGGCAGGCCCGCCAGCCGCAGCATCAGCCGCCGGGCCCGCACCCGGGACCGGGAGGCGGGGAGGAACCAGGCGGCACCGTCCCGGGCCGCGCGCTGCTTCTCGGCCACGACCGGCCGCCACACCCGCTCCCACCCGGCCAGCGCCTCCTCCACGGAGTCCGCGCGCGCCAGCCGCTCGGCGAGCAGCCAGGCCCCGGCGACCCCGATCGAGGCGCCCTGCCCGCCGAGCAGCGACACCGCCTGCGCCGCGTCCCCGAGCAGGACGACCCTCCCCCGGCTCCAGCGCGGGACCTCCACCTGGAGCACCTCGTCGTAGTAGACGTCCTCCGGGCAGGCCTCCAGCACGCGCGGCACGAGCCAGCCGAACGAGGAGTGCGCCCGCCACAGCGCCGCGCGCGGATCGGCCGGCAGCGCGGGGTCGTCCACCCGGTGCACGGCGAAGGCCGCCACGCGCCCGTCCCGCACCCCGTAGAGGCCCACCGTGCGATCGGTGCCGTCGGTGAGGCAGACCCGGTCGCCCACCTCCCGGTGCACCTCGGGGTCGTCGAGGAGGAAGGCCGCCGTGTGGCAGCCCAGGAACCGGCGGAAGCGCTCCTCGGGGCCGAGCACGGCCCGGCGGACGGCGGAGTGGACGCCGTCCGCGCCGACGACCAGGTCGGCGTCGAGGAGCGTCCCGTCGGCGAGCACCACGCCGGCCCCGCCGGGCCGGGCCACGACGTCCACGACGGCACGGCCGAAGCGCAGCGCCGCCACCGGGCGGGCGTGCTCGCGGAGCACGCGCTCGAGGTCGGGGCGCAGGACGCTGGTGAGCCGCCCGTCCAGAGCGTGCGCGAACCGGGCGTACGGCAGTCCCGCCCGCTCACGGCCGCGCCCGTCGACGTAGCTGAGCCGGGACACGGCGTGGCCGGTCTCCCGGACCGCCTCGAGGACGCCCATGGCCTCGGCCGCGTCCCAGCCGGGGCCGAAGAAGTCCATCATGTAGCCCTGCCGCCGGGGCCCCGGGGCCCGCTCGAGCACCTCGACGTCCCAGCCCTGCCGGCCCAGGCACCCGGCCAGGGCCAGACCCGCGATGCCGGCCCCGCAGACGACGGCGCGCACGGACGGCCCGCCTCAGTGCCGCCCGGAGGACGGCCGCGGCACCGTGAAGTCCACGAGACGCGCGTCGGCGCCGTCCAGCTCGGCCCAGGAGCCGGGGACCTCGAGGACCGCGAGCCCGGACGTGGGGCAGCCGTCGGCGAGGGCCATCACGGCGTCGTAGTCGGAGTCCGGGGTGGCCAGGCGCAGGGCGGCGTCCCGCAGGCCGGGCAGGTGGCCGATGAGCAGGAGGGACTCCACGGTGTCCGGCACGTGGTTGACGGCCGCGATGATCCGGGCGTCCGGCGCCGCGTAGAGCGACTCGTCGAGCCGGGCGGTCGGGGCGAGGTCGCCCAGGACGCTGCACACCCAGGTGCAGGTCTGCCGGGCACGCAGCGCGCTCGAGCACAGGATCATGTCCGGGACGTGGCCCTGCGCCAGCAGCCAGCGCCCCGCCGCGGCGGCGTCCTGGGCCCCGCTCCGGTGCAGCGGGCGGTCGTGGTCGGTCACGCCCCAGGGGTGCTCCGCCTCCGCGTGGCGCATGAGGACGAGCTTCTTGCGGTCGTGGCGGGTCATCGGTTCATGATGCCACGTGCCCCACCGGCGTGGGACGGCCCCGGCACTCCCGCACCGCGGGAAGGAGCCGGGGCCTGCACGGGCCGGACAAGGATCAGATGGAGTACTCGGGGGCCGCCCACACGACGACCTCGGGGTGCTCGTAGAAGCGGTAGCCCTGACCGCGGACGGTGCGCACGGTGTTGGCCAGCCGGCCGAGCTTGGAGCGCAGGCGCCGGATGTGCACGTCGATGGTGCGCTCGTTGGGCACCTCCTCCGAGTCCCGCCACAGGCTGTGCAGCAGCTCGTGGCGGCCCACGGTGCGGCTGCCGTTCTCCACCAGGTAGTTCAGCAGCTCGAACTCCTTGAAGGTGAGGTTGAGCAGCCCGCCGTCGAGGAAGACCTCGCGCCGGGAGAGGTCGATGAGCACCCCGGTGGACTGGTTCGTCTTGGTCTCGGGCGCCGGTGCCGGTGCCGCGGGAGCGGTCGGGCGCACGGCTCCCGAGGTCGGGTCGCCGAGGGCGTTGCGGACGACCTCCAGGTCGCTGCCGGTGGTGTTCGCCGGGGCCAGGGCCACGGCGGCGTAGGAGTCGGCCTCCGGGACCAGCTGCTGGGCGTAGGCCCGGATGCTCTGGACCATCTTGACCAGCGAGGTGCCGTTCGCCGCGGCGGTCTCCTCGTTGAGGCCCACGTAGATCACGAAGCCGCGAGCCTCGTTCTCCTGGACCTGGGGCCGCGGCGCCGCTTCCCGCTCCAGTCGCGTGGGCAGGGGCGGTTCCCCCGGTGCGGCCGGCATGGCCCCGAGCGTGCTGCGGAGGCTGCGGTAGTCGGCGGGCGCGCCCGGCACCCGATCAGGAGCCGTGGCAGGACGGCGGGCAGCGCGTGCCTCGCTCGTGCGAGTGCGCTGAGAAATGTGCACGTATCCCGGTGTACCTGGCATCTGGTGCCCCTCGTCTCTGCGTCGTGCGATGGACGTCTGCCGCCCACCCGGGCCGCTCCGCCCCTCGGACCGACCCCACCACTCCCATCTCCCGGATCACCGGCTTCGGACTGCTCGGGGAAGGTCCCCGCGAAGCTGATAGATCCCTGACAGTGGCGTTGATCTCATGGTCCACCAGCCCGCAGGAACTCGCAAGTAATAATCCTGACGCTTTCTCACGATGTGAGACACGGCCGCCGGCGTTCCGGGCCGCCCTCCAAAATGAACCCCCTTCACCTTGTCCCCACCCCCACCCCTGGGGGCGAAACCCCGCAAAGCCAGTTCACTGAGCGGTTCCGCCCCCGTCCGACGGCTTCATGCACACCTTCCCCAGGGTTGTCAAGATGCCGAATGCGCCCATCAGCTCATCTCAGCATGTGGACACATGCGCCCAGGGACGGCAGAGGCCCGTCGACCGGGGTCGACGGGCCTCTGTGGCGGCGGATCCGCGGGATCTCCGGGGCGGTGTTCAGTCCACCACGCCGTAGAGGCGATCACCGGCGTCGCCGAGCCCCGGGACGATGTACGCATTCTCGTCGAGCCGCTCGTCCCTCGCAGCCAGGACGATGCTCACCTCCGAGTCCCCCAGCTCCTCCTCCAGGGCGGCCAGGCCCTCGGGGGCCGCGAGCAGGCAGACGCACGTGATCTGCTCGGCACCGCGGCGGTAGAGGAACTTGATCGCCTCGCGCAGCGTGCCCCCGGTGGCCAGCATCGGGTCCAGGACGAAGACCTGGCGGCCGGTGAGGTCGTCGGGCAGGCGCTCGGCGTAGGTGATGATGTCGAGGGTGTCCTCGTTGCGGGCCATCCCCAGGAAGCCCACCTCGGCCGTGGGGACCAGGCGGGTCATGCCCTCGAGCATGCCCAGGCCGGCCCGCAGGATCGGCACGACGAGCGGCCGCGGCTTGGACAGCCCGGTGCCGGTGGTCCGGGTGACCGGCGTGTCGATCTCCACCGGTTCCACGCGGACGCCCCGGGTGGCCTCGTACGCGAGCAGCGTCACGAGCTCCTCGACGAGCAGTCGGAACACCGGGGAGGTGGTGTTCTTGTCCCGGAGGACGGTCAGTTTGTGCGCCACCAGAGGGTGGTCGAGAACGGTCACTCGCATGCACCAAAATTACCATCGGGGTTCTGCGGCCCCCGCCGGGCCCGGCCCCGGCCCGCAGGATCCGCCCGGAGGACGGCCGGACGAGGACCAGGACAGGACCAGGAGAGGACCAGGAGAGGACCAGGATGGGACTGCCCCCGCGCACCCGGGACGAGGCCCGCGCCGAGGAGTGGATGCGGCTGGCCCTCGCGGAGGCCCGCGCCGCACTGGAGACCCAGGACGTGCCGATCGGCGCCGTCGTCGTCGCCCCGGACGGGACGGTGCTCGGCCGCGGGCGCAACCGCCGGGAGGCCGACGGCGACCCCACCGCCCACGCCGAGGTCCTCGCCCTGCGGGAGGCGGCGCGCGCCCGGGGCACCTGGCGCCTCGACGACTGCACCCTCGTGGTGACCCTCGAGCCGTGCGCGATGTGCGCCGGGGCGGTCGTCCTCGCCCGCGTGCCCCGCGTGGTGCTGGGCGCGTGGGACGACAAGGCCGGGGCCGCGGGCTCGGTGCTCGACGTGCTGCGGGAGCGCCGGCTCAACCACTGGGTGGAGGTCACCGGGGGCGTCCTGCAGGAGGAGTGCTCGCGCCTGCTCCTCGACTTCTTCGCCGGGCACCGGCGCGGCGGTCGCGACAGCGTCGCTCCGGCGGACCCCGGTCCTGCCGGACCGGCGGGTTTTGGCGCTTGAGCACGCCAGCCGGTACAGTACTGCGAGCTGGTGACGTGTCCGAGCGGCCGAAGGTGCATCACTCGAAATGATGTTTGGTGTAAGAGCCAACGAGGGTTCAAATCCCTCCGTCACCGCCAGTCGAGAAGGGCCCCGCTCCTCCGGGAGCGGGGCCCTTCTCCGTGTCCGGCCGGACCGCGCCGGCGCAGGATCCCCGCCGGGTCCCTTCGGCCCGCCCGCCGTCCGCCGCGGCCGGGCCGTCCCTCGCTCCACCGGCGGACCGGCCGGCACCGGCTACCGTGGTGCCGGTCACGGCCCGCCGTCCGGCGGGCGGGAAACGGAGAGGCGCAGCATGACGACGTCGGCACAGGCAGTCGGACACCTGGGAACGGACGGGGAGGAGTACCCGGACGCCTACTTCGTGCGGCTGGACGCCACCCGCTTCCGCTCCACCCTGCACGCGCAGGGCGCGTGGAACGCGGCGGAGCAGCACATGGGCGCCGCCTCCGGGCTGCTCGCCCACGCGGTGGAGGTCAACCACCCCCGCGCGGACCTGCTGCCCTCGCGGTTCTCCTACGACATCCTCGGCTTCATCCCCGGCGGCGAGGTCGAGGTGACCACGCGCGTGGTCCGCCCGGGCCGCACGATCGAGCTGGTCGAGGCGACGATGAGCCAGGGGGGCCGCTCCTGCATCCGGCTCAGCGTGTGGCGGCTGGTCCGCGGCGGGACCGCCGCGGTCGCCGGGACGCACCGGGAGGCCCTGCCGTCCGTGGCGGATGCCCTGCCCACGACGATGACGGGGCGGTGGCCCGGCGGGTACATCGCCTCGCTGGAGGGCCGCACCGTGCGCGAGCACCGGCCCGGCCGGGCCACCATGTGGCTGCGCGCGCCGCACGCCGTCGTCGCCGGGGAGGAGGTCTCCGCCACGGCGCAGTTCCTCGCCGCGGTGGACGCCGCCAACGGCATCGCCGTGCGGGTCGGCCCGGACGAGCTGGCCTTCCCCAACGTGGACCTCGGCGTGCACCTGGTGCGGGAGCCCGTCTCGGCCTGGGTGGGCCTGGACACGCACGTCACCTTCGGCGCCAGCGGGGTGGGCCTCACCGAGTCCGCGCTGCACGACGAAGCCGGCTACCTCGGCCAGGTGGCCCAGTCCCTGACGGTGCGGCCGCTGCCGACCGCCGGCTGAGCCCGCTCCCGTCCGGGAGGCCCACCGCGCGACCGTACAATGGGCGGCGGGATTTCCGACGTCGAGACCAGGGGCCACCACGCCCCGAGGAGGCCATCGAAGTGAGCAGCATCAACATCACCGTGATCGACCGCGAGGGCAACCGCACCGAGGGCGTGGAGTGGAAGGACTACGAGAGCCTCATGGAGGCCCTCACCCGCCACAAGTACCCGATCCTCGCCACCTGCGGCGGCAACGCGTCCTGCTCCACCTGCCACTCCTACCTGGACCAGAGCTCCTTCGCCAAGGCCAACGAGATCAACGACGAGGAGGAGGACCTCCTCGACATGCTCGACGACACCCGCCACGACACCTCCCGGCTCAGCTGCCAGGTCGAGTGGTCCGAGGACCTCGACGGCGCCGAGGTCACCATCGCCCCCGAGTGGTGACCCGCCCGTCCCCGCGGGGACGGCACCCCCGACTCTGACCAGCCCCCGGACGGGCCGGCGTCGCCGGCGCGCAGGAAGTGGACCCATGACCGAGATCCGTGACGACCTCACGACGCGTGCCGCCTACGTCTCCGACGCGTCGATCTACCGCCGGCTGCCGGCCGCGGTGGCCGAGCCGCGCAGCGTCGAGGAGGTCCGCGAGCTGCTGGCGCTCGCGCACGAGCGCGGCTGGCCGGTGGTCTCCCGCGGGGGCGGGACGTCGGTGGCGGGCAACGCGATCGGCGAGGGCCTGGTCATCGACACCTCCCGGCACTTCAACCGGATCCTGTCGATCGACCCCGAGGCGATGACCGCCACGATCCAGCCGGGCGTGATCTGCGACCAGCTGCGCGCGGCGGCCTCCGAGTTCGGCCTCACCTACGGGCCGGACCCCTCGACGCACTCGCGCGCCACGGTCGGCGGGATGGTGGCCAACAACGCCTGCGGCTCCCACTCCGTGGCCTGGGGCACCTCCGCGGACAACCTCGTGTCCCTGACGGTCATGCTCGCCGACGGCCGGGAGGTCGAGCTGCACCGGGGCGGAACCTCCGAGCCGGGGATCGACCGGGCGCTGAGCGGGATCCGGGACCGGCACCTGGCGATGCTGCGCACCGAGCTGGGCCAGTTCCCCCGCCAGGTCTCCGGGTACGGGCTGCACTACCTGCTCGGGGAGAAGGGCTTCGACACCGCCAAGGCCTTCGCCGGGACGGAGGGCACCTGCGGGATCATCACCGAGCTCACCGTCCGGCTGGTCCGCAAGCCCGCCCATACCGCGCTGGCCGTGCTGGGCTTCGAGGACGCCTTCCAGGCGGCGACGGCCGCCCCGAAGCTGCGGGTGCCCGGGGTGTACACGATCGAGGGCATGGGCTCCGATCTCGTGGAGGCCCTGCAGACCCGCCCGGGCCGGGAGACCTCCGGCTCCGAGCTGCCCCGCGGCGGGGGCTGGCTGTACTGCGAGGTGGGCGCCGACACGCTGGAGGAGGCCGAGGCGGCCGCCCGCGCGCTGCCGGGCCTGGTGCCCGAGAACGTCGTGGACTCGATCATCGTGGCCGAGGCGCCGCTGGCGAAGGCCCTGTGGGGGATCCGCGAGGCCGGGGCGGGCATCGTGACCCGCCTGCCCGAGGGCGGGGAGGCCTGGCCGGGCTGGGAGGACTCCGCGGTCCCGCCGGCGCGGCTGGGCGAGTACCTGCGCGACCTCTACGGCCTGCTGCACGAGCTCGGCCTCACCGGCATCCCCTTCGGGCACTTCGGGGAGGGCTGCGTGCACATCCGCATCTCCTTCGACTTCAGCACCGACGCCGGGATGGCGACCTACCGCACGTTCATCGAGCGCGCCGCGGCGCTGGTCCACCGCTACGGCGGCTCGGTCTCCGGGGAGCACGGCGACGGCCGCGCCCGCTCCGAGCTGCTCTCGACCATCTACTCCCCCGAGGCCCTGGCCGCCTTCGCGGAGTTCAAGCGCGTCTTCGACCCGGACGGGTTCTTCAACCCCGGTGTGCTGGTGGACCCCGAGCCCATCGACCAGGGCATCCGCCCCGGCCCCGGCGCCCGGACGTTCGCGCTCACGCCCGTGCACGCGTTCTCCCGGGACGGCGGGTCCTTCTCCAGCGCCGTGAACCGCTGCGTGGGCGTGGGGTCCTGCCGCTCCGACGTGGGGGCCATGTGCCCGTCCTTCCAGGCCACCCACGACGAGGTGCACTCGACGCGGGGCCGCGCCCGGTCCCTGGCCGAGATGCTGCGCGGGGAGTCCATCACGGACGGCTGGAAGTCGAAGGAGACCCTCGAGGCCCTGGACCTGTGCCTGTCCTGCAAGGCCTGCGCCACGGAGTGCCCGGTCAACGTGGACATGGCCACGTACAAGGCCGAGTTCCTGCACCACCACTACCGGCACGGTCTGCTCTCCTTCCTGGGCCGGGACCGGCGGCCCATGGCGCAGTTCACGATGGGCTGGATGCCACTGCTGATGCGGATCGTGGAGAAGGTGCCCTTCTCCTTCCGGCTGATCAACCTGCTGGAGTCGAACCGGGTGGTCGAGGAGCTGACCAAACGGCTGGGCGGGATCGAGCCCAAGCGGCGGATGATCTCCTTCGTCGACCAGCCGCTCACCCGGTGGTTCCGCGGCCGCCCCGCCCGCCGGCCCGGCGACGACGCCGACGGCCGGCCCACCGTGGTGCTGTGGCCGGACACGTTCACGAACTTCGCCGCCGACGCCCCCGGCAAGGCCGCCGTGGAGGTGCTCGAGGCCATGGGCTACCGGGTGCTGCTGCCCATGGACAACGTCTGCTGCGGGCTCACCTGGCACTCCACCGGGCAGCTGGACATGACGCAGAAGGTGCTGCGCGACACCCTCGACGTGATGGAGCCGCTGCTGGAGGCCGGGTACCCGATCATCGGCCTGGAGCCCTCCTGCACGGTCATGCTCCAGGACGAGATCACGGAGCTGCTCCCCGGCGACCCCCGGGCCCGGCGCGTGGCGGAGCTGACGACAACGATCGGCGCGTTCGCGGCCCGGCACCTGGCCGAGGGCGGCCCCTGGCCCTTCCGGGAGCTGGCCACCGAGGCGGGTCCCGCCGAGGCCGTGTGCCAGGTGCACTGCCACCAGAAGTCCATGCTCGGCTACGGTCCCGAGCTGGAGGTGCTGGCGAAGCTGGGCGTGGACACCGCCGTGGTCGGCGGCGGCTGCTGCGGGCTGGCGGGCAACTGGGGCTTCGAGCCCGGCCACTACGAGGTCTCCCAGACCCTCGGCGAGCGGGAGCTGTTCCCCGCGATCCGCGCCGCGGCAGACGGGACGATCGTGCTCGCCGACGGCTTCTCGTGCCGCACCCAGATCGCCCAGGGCACCGGCGCCGACGGCGTCCACCTGGCCGAGGTGATGCGCGCCGCGCTGCCCCCGGCGGAGGCCGGCGAGCGGTAGCGCCTCCCGGCCGCGACACCGCCCCGGCGGCGGACGCGTCCGGGGGCGGGTGTCGGTGGCCCTGCCTAGAATGAAGGCCCTGGGAGGGCCCCCTCCTCAAGGCGTGGCCCGCCACGACGTCCGCACGAGGAGGATATCCCCCCATGTCTTCGCTCTCCCCCGCTGCCCGCCCCGTCCTGGGCGCCCTCGCCCTCGCCTCGCTCCTGGCGCTGACCTCCTGCGGCGGCGAGCAGCCGGAGCAGGTCGGCACCGCCGCGGCCCCCACCGCGAGCGCCTCCGCGGTGGCCCCGGCCCCGTCCGGCAGTGCGCCGGCGGAGGGCAGGGCCCCGGCCGGCGAGCGGGCCACCGCCGCACCCACCGCCCCGGACGGCGGTCCCGCGGAGCCCACCGCCGAGCCCACCGGCGCCGCCGAGACCGCAGCGGAGACCACGGACGAATCCGCCGAGGAGACCACGGACGAAGCCGCCGAGGGGACCACCGGCGATGCCGACGGGACCGCGGACGGCACCGCCGGCGAGCCCGCCCGGGGCGGCGGCACCGCCGGCGCCCGCACCGACTGGTGCGCGACCTCCGCGCTGGAGGTCTCCGCCGCACCAGCCGGGAGCGGCGCGGGGTCGGTCTACGTGGACATCACCGTGACCAACGCGGCCGAGGAGCCCTGCGTGCTCGCGGGCTACCCGGGGGTGTCCTTCGTGGACGCCGACGGCACGGCCCTCGGTGCCCCGGCGGTGCGGGACGCCGCAGTCCCCGGGACCGGCCGGGAGCTGGCGCCGGGCGAGTCGGCCACCGCCGCGCTGCGCATCAGCCAGGCCGCCGTCCACCCCGGGTGCGAGGCCCGGGAGGCCGCGGGACTGCGCGTCTACCCGCCCGAGAACACGCAGTCCGTGGTGGTGCCCTTCCCCGCCGAGGCCTGCACCGGTCCGGGCGTCCAGCAGCTCGAGATCCAGGGCTTTGGCACCTGATCCGGCGCTGAGCCTGTTCACCGAGCACACCCGGGCCTGGTTCTCGGGTGCGTTCGCCGCGCCCACGGCCGCCCAGGAGGGCGCCTGGCGGGCCATCGCCGCGGGGCGCCACGCCCTGATCGTGGCGCCCACCGGCTCCGGCAAGACCCTGGCCGCGTTCCTGTGGGCCCTGGACCGGTTCGTGGCCGAGGCGGCGACGGGACGGCACGCGGCGACCGGCCGGCCGGGGGCCGGGGACACCGCGCCCGCGGCCGGACCCGGGAGCGCCGCCTCCGCGGCACCGGCCGGGACCGCTGGGAGCCTGCGCACCAAGGCCCGCTCCGCGAGCGCCCGGGGTGAGCGGCGCGGCACCCGGGTGCTCTACATCTCCCCGCTCAAGGCGCTGGGCGTGGACGTGGAGCGCAACCTGCGGGCCCCGCTGATCGGGATCTCCCAGACCGCCCGCCACGCCGGCGTCGAGCCGCCGGAGGTCAGCGTGGGGGTCCGCTCCGGGGACACGCCGCAGGCCGTGCGCCGGGCCCTGCTGTCCAGCCCGCCGGACATCCTCATCACCACGCCCGAGTCGCTCTACCTGATGCTCACGTCCAAGGCCCGGGAGACCCTCACGGACGTGCACACCGTGATCGTCGACGAGGTGCACGCCGTGGCCGGCACCAAGCGCGGGGCGCACCTGGCGCTCACCCTGGAGCGGCTGGACGCCCTGCTGGAGAAGCCGGTGCAGCGCATCGGGCTCTCGGCCACGGTCGAGCCGGTCGAGACGGTCGCCCGGTTCCTGGGCGGGCGGGAGCCGGTCTCCGTCGTCGCGCCGCGAGCGGAGAAGCGGTGGGACCTCACGGTCTCGGTGCCGATCCCGGACATGACTGTGCTGGGTGGGCCCGCCGCGTCCCCGTCCCTGGCCGGGTCCGGCTTCGGCGACGACGACCTCGACGCCCTCGCCCCCACGACCACCGCGTCGATCTGGCCGCACGTCGAGGAGCGGGTCGTGGACCTGGTGCTGGAGAACCGCTCCACCATCGTGTTCGCCAACTCCCGCGGCCTGGCCGAGAAGCTCACGGCACGGCTCAACGAGATCTACGCCTTCCGCCTCGAGCACACGGACCCGGACGGCGGCGCGCCGGAGGCCGCCCCCGGGAACGAGAACGACCCGCGCGGCGGCGCCGCCCCCGGGGTCCCCGCGGGCTCCGCGCCGCAGCAGCTCGGGGACGTGCTGCGCTCCGCCCTGGCCGGGCGGGACTCCTCCGCGCCCGGCGGGACCGCCGAGCCCGCGGACCTGCGGCGGCAGACCGGCCGCTACGAGGGCGCGGCCCCGGTGCTGGCCCGCGCCCACCACGGGTCGGTCTCCAAGGACCAGCGGGCGGTCATCGAGGACGACCTCAAGACCGGGCGGCTGCGCTGCGTGGTGGCCACGTCATCCCTCGAGCTGGGCATCGACATGGGCGCGGTGGACCTGGTGGTCCAGATCGAGGCCCCGCCCTCGGCCGCCTCGGGGCTGCAGCGCGTGGGCCGCGCCGGCCACCAGGTCGGGGAGGTCTCCCGCGGACGGTTCTACCCCAAGCACCGCGGGGACCTGCTCGACGCCGCGGTGACGGTCGAGCGGATGCTGCAGGGCCGGATCGAGCCGCTCGCGGTCCCGCTGAACCCGCTGGACGTGCTGGCCCAGCAGACCGTGGCCGCGACCGCCCTGGGACCGGTCGAGGTGGAGGAGTGGTTCGACACCGTCCGCCGGTCCTCCCCGTTCCTGACCCTGCCCCGCTCCGCCTTCGACGCCACCCTGGACCTGCTCTCGGGCCGCTACCCCTCCGACGAGTTCGCCGAGCTGCGCCCGCGCATCGTCTGGGACCGGGAGACCGGCACGATCGAGGGCCGGCCCGGGGCGCAGCGTCTGGCGGTGACCTCGGGCGGGACCATCCCGGACCGCGGCCTGTTCGCCGTGTACCTGGTCGGCGAGCAGGACGGGAAGAACTCGAAGCGGGTGGGCGAGCTCGACGAGGAGATGGTCTACGAGTCCCGCGTGGGCGACGTCATCGCCCTGGGCGCCTCCAGCTGGCGGGTCGAGGAGATCACCCACGACCGGGTCATCGTCTCCCCCGCCCCCGGGGTCCCCGGCAAGCTCCCGTTCTGGCACGGCGACGGCCCCGGCCGGCCCGTGGAGCTGGGCCGCGCGGTGGGCCGGTTCAACCGGGAGATCGCCGGGGCCGCCGAGGACGAGGCCCGCGCCCGGCTGCGCGCGGCCGGGCTCGACGAGTGGGCCGCCGACAACCTGCTGGCCTACGTGGGCGAGCAGAAGGAGGCCGTGGGGCAGGTGCCCTCGGACCGGCTGTTCGTCGTCGAGCGCTTCCACGACGAGCTCGGGGACTGGCGGGTGGTGCTGCACTCGCCGTTCGGGATGCCGGTGCACGCCCCCTGGGCGCTGGCCGTGGGAGCCCGGCTGCACGAGCGCTACGGCCTGGACGGCTCCGCGCAGGCCGCCGACGACGGCATCGTGCTGCGCGTGCCGGCCATGGAGGACGAGCCCCCGGGGGCGGAGCTGTTCCTGTTCGACCCCGACGAGCTGGACCGGATCGTGACCGAGGAGGTGGGCGGCTCGGCGCTGTTCGCCTCCCGCTTCCGGGAGTGCGCCGCCCGGGCCCTGCTGCTGCCCCGGCGCGACCCCGGCCGGCGCACGCCGCTGTGGCAGCAGCGCCAGCGCTCCGCGCAGCTGCTGGACGTCGCCCGGAAGTACCCGCAGTTCCCGATCATCCTGGAAACGGTGCGCGAGTGCCTGCAGGACGTCTACGACCTGCCCGCCCTCAAGGAGCTGCACCGGGCCGTGGAGCGCCGGGCGATCCGGGTGGTGGAGACCACCACCGACCAGCCCTCCCCGTTCGCCCGGACCCTGCTCTTCGGCTACGTCGCCCAGTTCCTCTACGAGGGGGACTCCCCGCTGGCCGAGCGCAAGGCGGCGGTCCTGTCCCTCGACGCCGCCCTGCTCAACGAGCTCCTGGGCCGCGCCGAGCTGCGGGAGCTGCTGGACCCGGAGGTCCTCGAGCGCACGGAGGCGGAGCTGCAGCGCCTCGCCGCCGACCGCCGGCTGCGCGGGCTCGAGGGCGCCGCGGACCTGCTGCGCCTGCTCGGCCCGCTCACCACCGCGGAGGCCGCCCGCCGGCTCCAGGACCCGGACGACCCGGAGGCCGCCTGCGCCGAGGACACCGCCACCGGCTGGCTGGAGCGGCTCGTGGCCGCCAACCGCGCCCTGCGGGTGCACCTGCGCGGCGTGGAGCACTGGGCGGCGATCGAGGACGCCTCCCGGCTGCGCGACGCCCTGGGCGTGCCCCTGCCCATGGGCGTGCCGCTCGCGTTCGTCGAGCCCGTCGAGGACCCGCTGGCCGACCTCGTCTCCCGCTACGCGCGCACGCACGGGCCCTTCACCGTGGACGAGGCCGCGGCCCGGCTCGGGCTGGGCACGGCCGTGGTGCGGACCACGCTGGAGCGGCTCGCCGCGGACCGGCGGGTCGTCGAGGGCGAGTTCCGCCCGGCGCGCACGGACGCCGGCGGGCCCGGGCCAGCCGCCTCCGAGTGGTGCGAGGCGGAGGTGCTGCGGCGGATCCGGCGCCGCTCGCTGGCCGCGCTGCGCCGCGACGTGGAGCCGGTCCCGGGGCAGGTCTACGCCCGGTTCCTGCCCGCCTGGCAGCACGTGGGCCGCGGCCACCAGCTGCGCGGCGAGGACGGTGTGCTCACGGTGGTGGACCAGCTCGCCGGCGTCGCCGTCCCGGCCTCGGCCTGGGAGCCGCTCGTGCTGGCGGCCCGCGTGGCGGACTACCGGCCCGAGCTGCTGGACGAGCTCACCGCGTCCGGGGAGGTCCTGTGGTCCGGGGCCGGCTCCCTGGCCGGCGACGACGGGTGGGTGTCGCTGCACCTGAGCGAGGCCGCCCAGCTGACCCTGCCGCCCGCCGAGACCCTCGCCGTGGCGGCCGCCGCCCTGGACTCCACCCTCGAGCGCCGGGTGCTCGACGTCCTCGCCCCCGGCGGCGCCTGGTTCTTCCCGCAGCTGCTGGGGCTGCTCGAGGCCGACGGGGACCCGGTGCCCGCCGGGGAGCTGACCACCGCGCTGTGGAACCTCGTCTGGGCCGGACTCATCACCAACGACACCTTCCTGCCGGTGCGCTCGCTGCTCTCCGGCGGGCAGGCCGCCCACCGGCACCGGGCCAAGCCCCCGCGGGGCCGCTCCACGGTCCGCCGGGGCGCCGCGCGGCTGCGCCCCGGCGGCGCCGCGTCCCGGCCGGGGACCGGCGGGGCGCTGCGGGCCACGGCCGGCCCCGCCACCCTGGAGCGGCACGACTCCCCGCTCGTGGCCGGGCGCTGGTCGATGCTGCGCCCGGAGCCGCTCGAGCCCACGCTGCGGGCCTCGGCCACCGCCGAGCTGCTCATGGACCGCTACGGGGTGGTGACCAAGGGGCCCGTGGCCGTCGAGGAGATCCCCGGCGGCTTCGCCACGGTCTACAAGGTGCTCTCCACCCTGGAGGACACCGGCCGCGCCCGCCGCGGCTACTTCGTCGAAGGCCTGGGCGCCGCCCAGTTCGCCCAGCCGGCAACCGTGGACCACCTGCGCACGTTCAGCACCGACGACCAGGTGCGCGCCGAGGAGCCCGTGGCGCTGGCACTCGCCGCGACCGACCCGGCCAACCCCTACGGGGCCGCCCTCGAGTGGCCGGACCCGGTCGCGGCGATCGCCCCGGACGGCGAGGACGTGCCGGCCGGACGGCACCGGCCCGGGCGCAAGGCGGGCGCCGTCGTCGTGCTCGTGGACGGTGCCCTGGCCCTGTACGTGGAGCGCGGCGGGCGGACCGTCCTCGCGTTCACCGAGGACGCGCACGCCCTGGCCGCCGCCGGCCCGGCCGTGGCCGACACCGTCCGGCGGGGCGCGGTGGACAAGCTCACGGTCGAGAAGGTCAACGGCGCCCCGGTGCTCGGCTCCGGCCCCCTCGAGACCGCGGTCCGGGAGTCCCTGCTGGCCGGCGGCTTCTACTCGACGCCGCGCGGGCTGAGGATGCGCCGGTGACCGCGGCGCCCGCTCCAGGAGGCCGCCGTGCCCGAGGGTGACACCGTCTACCGCCAGGCCGCGCTGCTGCGCCGCGCCCTGGCCGGTCAGGTCCTCACGCGCAGCGACCTGCGCTTCCCCGCGATCGCCACCGCGGACCTCTCCGGGCGCACCGTGACCGCGGTGGTCCCGCGCGGCAAGCACCTCCTGATCCGTGTGGACGGCGGCCCCGAGGCCCTGGTGCCGCTGACCCTGCACTCCCACCTGCTCATGGAGGGGATGTGGCACGTCTATCCGCGCGGGGCCCCGTGGCGGCGCCCCGGCTACCAGGCCCGCGCGGTCCTGGAGACCGCCGGGGCCCAGGCGGTGGGCTTCGACCTCGGGATGCTGGACCTCGTGGCCACGGCGGACGAGGACGAGCTCGTGGGCCACCTCGGCCCGGACCTGCTCGGCCCCGACTGGGACCGGGCGGAGGCCCTGTCCCGGCTGGCCCGGCACCCGCACCGGCCCGTGGCCGCCGCGCTGATGGACCAGCGCAACCTCGCCGGGATCGGCAACGTCTACCGCAACGAGATCCTCTTCCTGCGGCGGCTGCACCCCTTCACCCCGGTGGCCGGCGTCGAGGACCTCGGGGCCGTGGTGGACCTCTCCCACCGGCTGCTGCACGCCAACCGGGACCGCTCCCAGCGCTCCACCGTGGGCGGGCCGGCCCGGCGCGGCGAGCAGTTCTGGGTCTACGGACGCGGCCGGCAGCCCTGCCGCCGTTGCGGGGCCCCGATCCGGGAGGCCCGGATCGACGACGCCGAGCTCGCCCCCGGGGAGGCCCACCCCGGGCCCCCGCAGGACCGGGCGCTGTGGTTCTGCGAGCGCTGCCAGCCCACCCCGTGACGGCGGGCCCGCGCGGGGTCTTATCCTGGGAGCGCCGCAGCCGCTGACCACGACCAGGAGACGACCATCGACGCCATCACGCTCGACACCGCCTACTTCCCCGCGCCCGAGGACGGGCCCGACGGCGAGGAGTTCCGCAGCGCGTCCCGCGCCTCCGCCGCGGCGCTCGACGAGCGCCCGGACGTGGTCCGGTACAAGGGCCGCTTCGCCCTGCGCATCACCGACCAGACGCCATACGACGTCATGGTGCAGAACCTGCTGTTCCTGCGCCGCGTCCTGGAGGACGCCGGCATCGACCACCTCCTGGTGCGGGGCAACGACGAGCGCCCCGTGGTGGCTGTGGACCTGCAGGATCGTGCGCGGCTGCGCGAGGCCCTGGTGGAGGCGGCCGCCGGCGAGCCGTACTACGTCAAGCCCATGGACACCAAGAAGCAGACCTCCGAGCTGCTCGCGGACGGGGAGCTCACCCACCGGCGCAACGCCCGCGTGTTCCGGCTCTACCGCCCGCACTACTCCAAGCGCTCGAAGCTGTACTACGGCGCGGCGACCGGCGTGCAGATCGAGCTGTGGGAGTTCGGCGAGCACGAGATCCGCCTGCCGGTGGAGAACTCCCTGACCCGCCGGACCGTCTCCCGCACGGAGGCCGTGCGCGGCAGCGTGGAGCGCTTCGGCCTGCGGTGGCCGACCATCGAGAACATGTTCGCCGACCACGCCAGCGACATCGACTTCGAGATCGACATGGTCTTCTCGTGGGTGGACGGCTCCGACGCCGAGTACCGGCGGGTCCGGGCCTCCTACATGGAGGGCGCCGTGGTCGGGGAGGGCGACGACCACGAGGCGCGCTTCCGGCAGGTCGACGAGCTCAAGTACGCCCTGCGCTCGGTGCACATGTTCGCGCCCTGGGTCCGGACCGTCTACATCGCCACCGACTCCCGGCCCCCCGCCTGGCTGGCCGAGCACCCCCGGGTGCGCGTGGTGCGCAGCGAGGAGTTCTTCGCGGACACCTCGGTGCTGCCGGTCTACAACTCGCAGGCGGTCGAGGCGCAGCTGCACCGGATCGAAGGGCTGTCCGAGCACTTCCTCTACTCCAACGACGACATGTTCTTCGGCCGTCAACTCGGGCCGGCCCTGTTCTTCTCCCCCGGCGGGGTGACGAAGTTCGTGGAGGCCAGCACGCGCATCGGCCTGGGCGAGGGGCACCCCGAGCGCTCGGGCTTCGAGAACGCGGCCCGCGTGAACCGGAGGCTGCTGTGGGAGCGCTTCGGCCGGATCACCACCCGGCACCTGGAGCACTGCGCCGCCCCGCTGCGCCGCAGCGTGGTGGCCGAGATGGAGCGGGAGTTCCCCCGGGAGTTCCTGCGCACCGCCTCCAGCCGCTTCCGCGCCGCGGAGAACATCTCGGTCACCAACTCGCTGTACCACTACTACGCGCTGCTCACCGGCCGGGCCGTGACCCAGGAGACCGCCCGCACCGAGTACGTGGACACCACCACCCGGGCGGGGCTGCAGCAGATGGACCGGCTGCTCAGGCGGCGCAGCGTGGACATGTTCTGCCTCAACGACGGCAGCTTCCCGGAGGTGCCGGCGGCCGAGCGGGCCGAGCGGATGACGGAGTTCCTGGAGCGGTACTTCCCGATCCGGGCGCCCTGGGAGAAGTGACCGGGCCGGGCGCCGGGGTGGGCCGCCCGAGCCGATCCCGGTAGCCTCGGGGGCACCCGACCCGGAAGGACGTCACCGTGACCGATCACTACCACTCCCCGGACGACCTCAAGCGCCTGCCCGAGTTCAAGGCGCTCGCCCCGCAGGAGTTCCAGGCCTTCGCCGCCTTCGACGGCACGATCGGGCGGGAGGGCGGGGCCATCGACCAGCTCCACCGCGAGCTCATCGCGGTGGCCGTGGCCATCAGCTCCCAGTGCCCCTACTGTCTCGAGGTGCACGTGACCCAGGCCAAGAAGGCCGGCGCCTCCAAGGCCCAGATCGCCGAGGCGGTCATGGTCGCCGCCGGGCTGGGCGCCGGCGCCGCGGTCACCCACGGCACCATGGCCGTGCGGATCTTCGACGAGGCCTGATCCCGGTCCTCCCCGGCCGGACCCACCGGTCCGGACCCGTCCCGCGGCGCGCGCCGACCGGGCCCGGACCGGTGGGTCCGGCCCGGCCGGCGCGCGGCGCGGCGGCTCAGACCGGCAGCGGGGCCTTCCGCAGCGCCTCCTGCAGGGCGCCCAGGACGAGCGCCACGGAGCCGGCGTGGGCGTTGGGACCCATCAGCCCGATCCGCCAGACCGTGTCGGCGTACTCCTTCACGCCCGCGCCGATCTCCAGCGAGTAGTGCTCCAGCAGGTGGGCGCGGACCGCGGCGGAGTCGACCCCCTCGGGCACCTTCACGGTGGTCAGCTCCGGCAGGCGGTGGCCCTCGGCGGCGAACAGCTCCAGGCCCATCTCCTGCAGCCCGTCCTGCAGGGCGTCGCCCGCCGCCTGGTGGCGGGCCCACACGTTCTCCAGGCCCTCCGCGGAGATCCGGCGCAGCCCCGCGTCCAGGGAGGCGATCATGGCCGTGGGGGCGGTGTGGTGGTAGGTGCGGGCACGGCCCTGCGCCTCCCCCACGTAGCCGCCGAGCATGCCGAGGTCCAGGTACCAGGACCGGGGGTGCCGCACCCGGCGCTCGAACGCGGCGTCCGAGATCGTGAACGGCGCCAGACCGGGGGCCACGCCCAGGCACTTCTGGGTGCCGGCGTAGCCGAGGTCCACCCCCCACTCGTCCGCGCGCAGCTCGATGCCGCCGATGGAGGTGACGGCGTCGACGAGCAGCAGGGCGTCGCCCTTGACCTCCCCCAGCGCGGCGATGTCCGAGCGCACGCCCGTGGAGGTCTCGGCGTGCACCGCGGCGATGATCTTCGGAGCGGGGTGCGCCTCGGCGACCCGCTGGGGGTCGATCGGCTGCCCGTACGGGAAGTCCACCCGCACCACCTCGGCGCCGCACCGAGCCGCGACGTCGCACATCCGCTCCCCGAAGAGGCCGTTGACCGCCACGACGACGACGTCGCCGTCCTCCACGGTGTTGACGAAGGCGGCCTCCATGCCGGCCGAGCCGGTGGCGCTCAGCGGCAGGGTGCGCCGGTTGCGGGTGCCCCAGACCTCGCGCAGGCCGTCGCAGGCGCTGTCCATGATCTCCAGGAACGCGGGGTCGAGGTGTCCGAGCAGCGGATGGGCCAGCGCGGCCGTGGCCTCCGGATACGGGTTGGACGGGCCGGGGCCGAACAGGTGTCGCTGGATCATGGGCACGGAGCGCTCCTCACACGGACGGGTCATCGGGTCGGGTGCCCAGCCTAGCCGGGACGCCCTCCGGCACGGAGCCGGGCGCCCGGCCCGCCGACGCCGTGGCGGTGCCCGTCCGCGTGCGACCGCCGGGGCCGCGGGGGCGGCTGTTGTGAAGCGGGACACTGCCCGGTACCCTCTGGACTGGCCCACGGCGGGTCCGAGCGACCGGACTATCTACCAGGCAGAACTGCACCATCGATCACGCAGCGGCCGCCGTCGGCGCGTCTCCCGGTTCTGGCTCGGCGAGCTCCCCAGCGGCACCTGCCCCACCCGGGAGTTCCGCATGAGCACAGACGAGACCACCGTTCCGGCCGAGGCCCGGCAGTTCCTGCGCGAGGCCATCACGCTCGCGGTCGACAACGCCAGGGCCGACGGCGGGCCCTTCGGCGCCGTGGTCGTCACCGCCGACGGCCGCCGCTTCACCGGCGTCAACCGCGTCACCGCCGACAACGACCCGACCGCGCACGCCGAGGTGGTGGCCATCCGCACCGCCTGCCGGGAGCTCGGCACCTTCGACCTCTCCGGGGCGACCCTCTACTCGAGCTGCGAGCCGTGCCCGCTGTGCGTGTCCGCGTCCCTGTGGTCCCGCCTGGACGCGGTCTGGTTCGCGGCCGACCGGCACGACGCCGCGGCCGGGGGCTTCGACGACGCGGAGTTCCACGAGTACTTCGCCCGGCCGGTGGAGGAGCGCTCCCTGCCCGTGCGCCCCGTGGACCTCCAGGAGCGCACCGCGCCCTTCGAGGCGTGGGCGGCGAACACCACCCGCACCGCCTACTGAGTCCCGGGCCCCGGCACCGGCCGGGGCCCGCGCGGACGCCCCCGGCTGTCAGGCCCCGGCAGCGTCCGGCGCGCTCGGCCACGCGGCGGCGTCGGTGCCCCGGACAGCGCCGGTGGCCCCGGGATCCTCGGAGCCGGTGACCCTGGGGGCCTCGGAACCGACGGGATCCCCGGGACCCTCGTGGTCCCCGTGGTCCTCGACGTCTTCGAGGTCCTCGGCGGCGTCGACGGCGTCGGCCATGGCGTGCAGGAAGGCGGTGACGGTGGCGGCCTGCTCGGGGTCCAGGG